>JAODBJ010000199.1 GCA_025463905.1 Actinomycetes bacterium | reverse complement strand
CATCACGAGCGGCCTCCGGGCCATACGATGAACCCCGCGCACGCGACCTTCATCGCCGAAGCACTCGTCAGCGAAACCGGCGCTTCCGGTCCATGGCGCGAGGACACCGCGGCGCTCGACGACGAATACCTGCAATCGCTCGGTGTAACCGACGCCATCGCGCGGGTACGCGGCCCGCGCGCCGAACTACCAGCGCCGAGCTAGTAGTCGGTCGACTGCAGCAGCCGGCTGAACTGTTCCCACGTCAGGTCGATCCGACGCGTACGCGCGCGTGCAGGCCACCAGGTGATGCCGCCGCGACTGACCTCGAGTTCGCCGAGTTTCTCGTCGTCGGCGTAAACCTCGAACACGACGTCGGCGTTCACAACCTCACGGTCGGGTTGGCGGATCGTCACTCGATGTTCAGCCATGCGCCGGAACAGTAGGTCCTACGCAGTGACGGAAGCAGCGGCGTGCCCGCACACGCGCCGCTGCTTCCGTCGATCAGGCGCCGTTCAAACGGCAGGTCAGGAGCAGCCGCTGGTGCTGCCGCAGCTGGGGCAGGCGTAGCAGGAGCCGGCGCGTTGCATCATGTCGCCGCAGACGTGGCAGAGGACCACCTCGCGTTCGCGGGCCACGTGTGGCGTTGCGGGGCGCGACGGCGGTGACGCGGGTGCCGGCGGAGTTGCCGGTGCTTCGATGGCGGCGGATGGGGCGCGGTCTTCGGGTGGGAGGTCGAACGACGTGACGCTCGGTGTCGTTGCTTCTTCCACACCGGGCAGGGTCGGCTGCAGCCGCTCGCCCACCGTCATGATGCCCATCGCTTCACGCTTCTCGTAGCTCAAGTACTGCACTGCGAGGCGGCGGAAGATGTAGTCGATGAGGCTGGTGGCGAACCGGATGTCGGGGTCGTCGGTCATGCCGGCCGGCTCGAAGCGGATGTTCGTGAACATCTCCACGAACGCTTCGAGCGGCACGCCGTACTGCAAGCCGTGACTCACCGAGATCGCGAACGCGTCCATGATGCCGGCGAGGGTCGAGCCCTGCTTCGCCACCTTCAGGAACAGTTCGCCGGGACGTCCGTCTTCGTACTCACCCACCGTCACGTACCCGTGGCAATCGGCGACCCGGAACGAGAACGTCTTGCTCGAACGGACACGCGGCAGCTTCTGGCGGACCGGCTCCTGCACGATCACCGTCTCGACGATGCGTTCGATGATCGTCTCTGCCGGAAGGCTGGCGCTTGCCTTCTTCTGCGTCGAGAGCGGCTGCCCGACCTTGCAGTTGTCGCGGTAGATCGCGACCGACTTCAACCCGAGCCGCCACGCCTCGATGTGAAGGTTCTCGATCTCCTCCACCGTCGCTTCTTCGGGCATGTTCACGGTCTTGCTGATCGCGCCCGAGATGAACGGCTGCACCGCGGCCATCATCGTGACGTGGCCCATGTAGTCGATCGGGTTGTCGCCCATCGAGCACGCGAACACCGGCAGGTGCTCGAGGTTGAACGCGGGCGCGCCGATGATCGACTTGTGCTCGTCGATGTAGGCGATGATGCGGTCGACCTGCTCGTCGGAGTAACCGAGTTGACGTAGTGCACGCGGCACCGTCTGGTTGACGATGAGCATCGTGCCGCCGCCGACGAGCTTCTTCGCCTTTGTGAGCGCGAGGTCGGGCTCGATACCGGTGGTGTCGCAATCCATCATCAACGCGATCGTGCCGGTGGGCGCGATCACACTCGCCTGCGAGTTGCGGACGCCGAAGCGCTCGCCGAGTTCGATGGCGTCGTCCCACGCCGCGCGTGCCGAGCTCACCAGCGCTTCCGGTACTTGGCGTTCATCGAGCTTGCGGGCTGCATCGGCGTGCATGCGCAACACGTTCAACATCGGCGCCTCGTTCTCGGCGTAGCCGGCGAACGGGCCCATGCGGGACGCGGTACGTGCACTCGTCGCGTACGCGTGACCGGTCATCAGCGCGGTGATCGCACCGGCCCACGAGCGCCCGGCATCACTGTCGTACGGAAGGCCTTGTGCCATCAACAGCGCGCCGAGGTTCGCGTACCCGATACCGAGCTGGCGGAACGAGCGACTCGTCTCGGCGATGCGCTCCGTCGGGTAGTCGGCGTTGCCGACCAGGATCTCTTGCGCAGTGAACATCACCTCGACGGAATGGCGGAACGCTTCGATGTCGAACTCGCCGTCGTCTTGCAGGTACGGGAGGAGGTTGATGCTGGCGAGGTTGCACGCCGAGTTGTCGAGGTGCATGTATTCACTGCACGGATTGCTCGCGTTGATACGACCCGTGTTGGACGCGGTGTGCCAGCGGTTGATCGTCGTGTCGAACTGCAGGCCCGGGTCGGCACACTCCCACGAGGATTCGGAGATCTGGCGCATCAGGTCGCGGGCGCGCAGGTTGCGCACGGGTTCGCCCGTGGTCACGGCGTTCAGCGGCCAGTCGCGATCTTCGAAGACCGCCTGCATGAACTCGTCGGTGACCCGCACCGAGTTGTTCGCGTTCTGGTACTGGATCGAGTGGCTGTCTTTGCCGTCGAGATCCATGTCGAAGCCGGCTTCGGCGAGCGCACGCGCCTTGCGTTCTTCGATCGCCTTGCACCACACGAATTCTTCGATGTCGGGGTGGTCGACGTCGAGGATCACCATCTTGGCGGCGCGGCGCGTCTTACCACCCGACTTGATCGTGCCGGCCGACGCGTCGGCGCCGCGCATGAAGCTCACCGGCCCGGACGCGGTGCCCCCACCCTTCAGGTGCTCCGCGGAGGAGCGAATGCGCGACAGGTTGGTGCCGGCTCCGGAGCCACCTTTGAAGATGACACCTTCCTCCCGGTACCAGTTGAGGATGCCGTCCATCGTGTCTTCGACCGAGAGGATGAAGCACGCGCTCGCCTGCTGCGGAACGCCCTTCACACCAATGTTGAACCACACCGGCGAGTTGAACGCGGCGCGCTGGTGCACGAGGAGGTACTTCAGTTCGGCCCGGAACGCGTCGGCCTCGTCGTCGTCGACGAAGTAGCCGTCACGCTGACCCCACGTGGTGATCGTGTCGGCGACGCGGTCGATGACCTGCCGCAGCGACCATTCACGCTCGGGCAGACCGAGGGTGCCGCGGAAGTACTTCTGGGCGACGATGTTGGTCGCGTTCAGCGACCACGTCGTGGGGAACTCGACGTCGGCCTGGAAGAAGGCGTCGCCACCGTCTTTGTAATTCGGGATCCGCGAATCGCGGCGTTCCCATTCGACGGTGTCGTAGGGATGGACGTCGGGAGTCGTGAAGTAACGACGGATCCCGATCCCCAGTTGCTGCGGCGCCTTCGCCATGTGGCTTCGTTCCCCTCCGGCCCGCGTGTCGGGCCCTGTCTCTGGATGCTGTTGCTGGATTTGTCTACTGCTTGGGTTGTATCCGCATATCGACGTGTCGACCACAAGATGTTGTGTTCCGAGCGGGGCCGACCGCGAGATGGAGGTGCATTACAGCACTGTAGTTTCACTACTGTCAACGCTATGGCGCGGCGAACCTTCCGCATCGCGCCTGGTCAGCGGGCGCTCGCGAAAATTCGCATTCGTGCACGGGTGCACGAGGAAAACGGGGCGTCCGGAGCGTCCCGTTTGCGTTAGTTGCGCTTGGGCTCGGTGGTCTTTTGGAGCTCGCCGGCTTCACGCTCGAAGTCGGCGAGATCTTCGAAGCCTTTGTAGACCGAGGCGTAGCGCATGTACGCGACGGGATCGAGCGCCCGCAGGTGCTCGAGCACCGCCACGCCCACCCGGTCGCTCTCGATCTCCGCGCCCTGGGTGCGGAGCTCTTCCTCGAGGGTGCTCACGAGGGTCGCGATGGTCGCGGTGTCGAGCCGGCCCGATGCCGCGCGTTCGATGCCCGAACGCAGCTTCTCCCGATCGAACGGCTGCACCGAACCCGAGCGTTTCCGCACGACGAGCGGCACATCCTCCACTCGCTCGTATGTGGTGTAGCGACGCCCGCATGCGATGCATTCCCGCCGGCGACGGATCGACCCGCCCTCGTCGGCCAGGCGCGAGTCGACAACCTTGTCGTCGATCGCGCTGCAGTACGGGCACCGCATTCCTTCACGGTATCGCTGCATCTGCGTGTCGACGTACGGATCACGATTCGAGCCACGTGATCGTTTCGCCCGGAACCAACGGGGCGTCGTGACGCGCTTGCGCGATCGCGTCGACGACTCGTCGGGGGTCTGTGCCGGGCGCGACGTCGTGTGCGATCCCCCACAACGTGTCGCCGGGTTGGACGATGTGCGTGAGCACTCGCGGGCGCGCGCCAGGGGGTGCGAGGGAGCTCCCCCCGAGCGCGGCGCCCGCGTGGCCCACCGCCAGCACCGCGCCGAGCCCGAACGCCACGGCGGCGAACCGACGCCGCCGATATACGGCGGCGGTTCGGTGGCTTCGCGACGGACGGGAACGCGGTACTGCGCGGTACGTGCCAGCTGGGCGGCCCTGCCGGCCGGCACGTGGGAACGAAGAGGTGGGTTCGAGAATCGCTGTGTCTTGCAACAACGTGTTCTGGTCTTTCAACAACGTGTTCTGCGCCATGAGTTGATCCAAGCAGCCGGGTGTGACAACTACGTTGGACGAACGCCTGTTCGGTGTCAAGGGCAAAAACGAACGCATGTTTGCCCCGAACGTGTGATCGTGGTATTTTGCGCCCCATGACCGAAACCCGCGAAGTGACGGCTCGCCAGCTCACGGCGCGTCAGCGCCAGGTGCTCGAGTTCATCGACGCCGAGGTCCACCGTCGCGGCTATCCACCGAGCGTGCGCGAGATCGGCGAGGCGGTCGGCCTCTCCTCCCCCTCCACGGTGCACGCGCATCTCGCGGCGCTGCAGGACAAGGGCTACTTGCGCCGCGACCCGAGCAAGCCGCGCGCGATCGAGGTATCGCTCGAGCCGCTCACCGGCGCAGCGATCGAACGCCGGCCGGTCCGTCAGGTGCCGCTCGTCGGCGACGTCGCGGCCGGCACGGGCGTGCTCGCGGCCGAGAATGTCGAGGAGACGCACGCGGTCTCGGAAGACTTCACCGGCGACGGCGATCTCTTCATGCTCCGGGTACGCGGCGAGTCGATGATCGACGCCGGCATCTTCGACGGCGACTACGTCGTCGTGCGCTCACAGCCCGAGGCCGACAACGGCGACATCGTGGTGGCAGGCATCCCCGGCGAAGAGGCCACGGTGAAGACGTTCGTGCGGCGTCGCGGCAAGATCGTGTTGCGGCCCGCCAACCCGACCATGGACGAGATGGTTTTCGAACCCGACGACGTCCAGGTGTTCGGGAAAGTCGTTACCTTGCTGCGCCGTTTCTGAGCCCGAGGAAGTGCGCCAGGACGCGGGCGCAACCTTCCACGTCGTCGCGGGCGACGCGTTCCTCGGCGGTGTGCGCGAGTTGCGGATCGCCCGGACCGAAGTTCAACGCGGGGACACCAGCCGCGGCGAAGCGAGCGACGTCGGTCCAGCCGAGTTTTGGTCGCACCGCAAGGTCGAGCGTGCCGACGAACTCGGCGACCAGCGGCGACTGCAGGTTCGGCGCGGCCGCGGGTGACGCGCTGCGCACTTCCACCTCGTCGGCGTCACCCAGGAGCGCGCGCACGTCGTCGATTTCGGCCTCCACCGATCGCGCCGGTGCGTAGCGCCGGTTGACGATCAGTGATGCAACGTCGGGCACAACATTGTTGGCCACTCCCCCCTCGATCCGTACGACCTGCAACGATTCGCGGAACTCGAGGCCTTCGACGTCGACCGTGCCGGCGTCGAACGCGGCGAGCCGGCTGAGGGTCGGCGCCATGCGGTGGATCGCGTTCGACCCCATCCACGGTCGGGCGGAGTGTGCGCGGGCACCGCGCCAGGTCGCGCGCAGGTGGATCGTGCCCTGACAACCGGCCTCGACCCAGCCGCCGGTGGGTTCGAGCAGGATCGCAAGGTCACCGGCTGCGAGTTCGGGTGCGTCGGCGAAGATCATCCGCAGGCCGTTGTGTTCGTCGGCCACTTCCTCGCCTTCGTAGAACACGAAGGTCGCGTCGAAACGGGGAGCTTCTCGGGACACCTGTTCCGCCAGCGCGAGGAGGACGGCCAAACCACCCTTCATGTCAGCGCTGCCAAGTCCCCACAACACGTCACCGTCCACCCGTGGGATCGCATTGCCGGCGGCGGGGACGGTGTCGAGATGACCGGCGAACACGACCCGTCGAGTCGAGAGGCCTTGCGTACGCGCGACGACGTTGTTCGCGATCCGATCGACGGCGAGGCTCGGTGCCCGCTCGCGCAAGCGATGCTCGACCGCGTTGGCGAGCGCGCGCTCGTCGCCGCTGACCGACGGCACGCCCACCAAGGCTTCGGTGAGCGCGAACAGGTCGCCGGCGTCGGTTTTGATCACCGCCTCGACGTCGTTCAAGAAACGACGCCGTGATCGCGCAGGATCGCGTTGAGTTTGAGGCGGTCGTGCTCTTCGCCCTCGTCGAGGTAACGCAGGATCAACGCGCACGGCAGCCCGAAGGTGCCGCCCGCGAATTCGCGCATGCGCGTTCCCTGCACGACGATCGCGCGAGGCGGGATGTCGCCTCGCGAGATCTCGTTGCCGGTGTCGGCCTCGATTACCGGCGTGCTCGGCGCGAGGATCACGCCGGCGCCGAGCTTGGCGCCGGCGCGCACTCGGGTGCCGCCGACGATCATGCAGCGCGACCCGATGAAGCAGTCGTCTTCAATGACCACCGGCACCGCTTCGGGGGGCTCGAGCACGCCGCCGATGCCGACCCCGCCGGCGAGGTGCACCCGCTTGCCGATCTGCGCGCACGAACCCACCGTCGACCAGGTATCGGTCATCGATCCTTCGTCGACGTAGGCGCCGATGTTCACGTACGACGGCATCATCACCACGCCGCGGGCGAGGTACGCGCCGAAGCGTGCCGACGCGCCGGGCACCACCCGTACTCCGGCCGCCTCGTAGCCGTGCTTCAGCGGAAGCTTGTCGACGTACTCGAACGGTCCCGCCTCGAGCACCTGCATCTCTTGCACGCGGAACCACAGCAGGATCGCTTGCTTCGCCCACTCGTTCACCACGACCTGATCGCCGACGATCTCGGCCACGCGGGCTTCGCCGCGATCGAGGACCCCGATTGCGTCGCCGACGAGCGCACGCGCGTCCGCAAGTGGCATCGCGTCGCGCCATAGGTCACCCGCTTCCCACAGCATCGTGATCTGCTTCGCGAGGTCGTTCACCCGTACTCCGATCAGTGACTCGCGGCGTCGAGCCGCTCCAGCGCCAGTTGCAGACGTTCCGCCGGCTGCACCAACGCGACGCGCGCGTACGCGGCGCCGGCCGCACCGTAGAGGTCTCCCGGCGACACGAGCAGTCCGGCGTCGGCCGCGAGGCGGCGAGCGATGTCCCACCCGTCGGGCGCCGCACCGCCATCCGCGCCGCGCAGCCACAGGTAGAAGCTCATCGGACCGCCGTCGTGCACGAGCCCGTGCGCGGCGAGGCCGTCGATCATCACGGCCCGGCGTTCTTCGTAGCGCGCGCGCTGCTGCGCGACGTGGGCGTCATCGCCGAGCGCGGCGACGGCGGCGGCTTGCATCGCGGTCGGCACCATCAGGCCGACATGCTTGCGCGTCTCGACGAGGTACTCGACGAGGTCGCCGTCGCCGGCGTAGAAGCCAACCCGCAAACCCGCGGCGTTCGAGCGTTTCGACAGGCTGTGCAAGGCCAGCATCTGGTCGGTGCCGCCCGACAGGATGGTGGTCGGTTCCGTCGCGTACTCCGTGTAGCACTCGTCGCTCGCGACGGTGACGCCCCGCGCCCGCGCCCACTCCGCCAGCGCGCCGAACCATTCGTTGGCCGCGACCGACGACGTCGGGTTGCCCGGTTCGTTCACCCATACGCACAGCGCACGCTGCGCGTCGTCTTCGTCGATCGCCGCGAAGTCGAGATGCCACTGTGCATCGAGGGGCACGGCAACGGCCCGGCACCCGGCGAGGATCGCGCCCATCTCGTACGACGGGTACGCGACGGCCGGATAGAGCACCGTGTCGCGGTCGGGTCGGCGCAGCTTCAGCAGGTGCGGCAACGACGTGACGAACTCCTTGGTGCCGACGCACACACCGACCTGCGCATCGTCGAGCGCAACATCAAACCGTCGCCCGATCCATGCCGCCGCGGCGTGGCGCAATGCCGGGCTCCCGGCCGACGGCGGATACCCCATCGACGCGGCGAGCGCGCCCGCGGCTGCATCGCGTACGACGTCGGGGACCGGATCGCACGGGGTGCCGATCGAACAGTCGACGACACCCCCGGGAAGCGCGTCGGCGACCGCGCGCAACGCGTCGAGGCGGTCGTAGGGGTACGGCGGTGGGACGAACCTGCGGCGGGCTGCCGTCGTCATGGCCTGACGAGCCTAGTGGTGGGTGAATTCGGCGAAGCGGCCCGCCGCGGTGCCGGGCACGCGCGCCCGCACGCGCGTGCCACCTTCGGCGTGCACTTCGATGAGCACTTCGCCTTCGCGGTGCAACGCGGCGAGCACGTCGCCCCGTTCGAACGGCACGACGAACTCGACGATCTGGGCCAGCGACCGCAACCGGTCCCCGATGGTGGTGAGGAGCTGGGGCACGCCCTCGCCCGTGACGGCGGAGATTGCGACCGAGCCGCGGTGTTCGGCGAGCCGGCGTTTCAGCTCGTCGGGTTCGGCGAGATCGCTCTTGTTCCAGACGACAAGGCGCGGGATGTCGCCGGCGCCGATCTCGGCCAGCACCTCGTTCACTGCGACTATGCGCGCGTCGCTGTCGAACGCGCTCGCATCCACCACGTGTACGAGCAGGTCGGCCTCGGTCACTTCTTCGAGGGTCGAGCGGAACGCTTCCACCAACTCGTGCGGCAGGCGGCGAACGAACCCGACCGTGTCGGAGCACAGCACCACCTCGCCACCCGGCAGGTGCAAGCGACGCGTGGTGGGATCGAGCGTGGAGAACAGCTGGTCTTCGACGAGCACACCCGCTTGCGTCAATCGGTTCAGCAGCGTGCTCTTCCCGGCGTTGGTGTACCCGACGAGCGCGACGCGCAGCACGCCGCTCCGGTGGCGCGCCTTGCGTTGGGTGGCTCGGGTCGAGGCGAGGCCGCGCAGGTCGCGCTCGAGCTTCTGGACGCGACGCAAGATGCGGCGGCGGTCGACTTCGAGTTGCGTTTCGCCGGGCCCGCGGGTGCCGATCCCCGCACCTTGCTGGCTGAGCTGCATACCGCGGCCGCGCAAGCGAGGCAGGCGATAACGCAGCTGCGCGAGTTCTACCTGGACGCGACCCTCTTGGGTGGTCGCGTGCTGAGCGAAAATGTCGAGGATGAGCGCGACGCGATCGACGACGTCGCACGAAAAGATCTTCTCGAGGTTGCGTTGCTGCGCGGGCGTGAGCTCGTCGTCGAAGATCACGACGTCGATGTCTTCGCCGTTGGCGCGGTCGCGGAGCTCTTCGGCTTTGCCCTTGCCGATGTAGGTGGCGGGATCGGGCCGATCGCGCCGTTGCAAAACCGAATCGATCGGATCGGCGCCCGCGGTGTCTGTGAGCAACGCAAGTTCGGCGAGCGAGTCTTCGGCCTCTTCCACCGACCTCGCGCCGTAGCCGGTGCCCACTAAAAGGGCGCGTTGGGTGACGACGCCGAGGTCGACCTCGGTTGCGGTGAGGCCACGCCGGTTGCGGCGTTGGTGACCGCGGGAAGGCGCCATCAGGCCAGGCTCCGCAACAGCCGGTCACGGTCGACATCCACGTCGAACACGTGCACGACCGGTCCGCCGAGGTGCACGGTGTCGCCGAGCGCGATGTTGAGCACTCCCCCCGCCACGTGCACCGTCACGTGGTCACTGACGAGACCGCGTCGGTGCGCGACGGCTGCCGCCGCGCACGCGCCGGTGCCGCACGACAACGTTTCGCCGACACCTCGTTCCCATACGCGCACGTGCAGCGCATCCGGCCCCGACACCGAGACGAACTCCACGTTCGTGCGACGAGGGACCCGCGGGTCGTGCTCGAGGCGCGGGCCGTGCTGGGTGACCCGCGCGTCGAGCGGGTCGTCGACGAACAGCACGAGATGCGGGTTGCCCATCCCTGCCGCGTCACCCCGGTAGGTGGTGCCGTGCACGGTGGCTTCGAGGTCGAACGGCGACGTTACGTCGATCGGGATCTTCGCCGGCTCGAAGGTGGCCGGGCCCATGTCGACGTCGGCGGCGTGCACGCGGCCGTCGCCGTTTCGGAACAGGTCGAGAACACGCCGGCCCCCGGCCGTGTCGACCACGAGACGCGACTCGGTGCCGAGCCCGCGATGCGCGGCGACGTACGCAAGGCAGCGCACACCGTTTCCGCTCATTTCGGCGAGGCCACCGTCGGCGTTGACGAGTGTCATCGTGCAGTCGGCGCCGTCGCGGCCGGGTGACAGGGTGAGCACGCCGTCGGCGCCGATGCCGCGATGGCGGTCGCAGAGCGCGGCGACCGACACCGCGTCGAGGCCGGGATCGGCGTCGAGGGCGTCCAGCACGAGGAAGTCGTTGCCGGTGGCATGGAGTTTCGAAAGATGCAAGGTCATGAGATCACTGCCGATGGGCGGACAGCCAAGGATGCCAACAATGCGCCGAGGAGCGCCTCGGGTTTTTCGGTGGTGGCGAGCCAGGTGATACGCGGATCGCGCCGGAACCACATGCGCTGACGGCGGGCAAAGGACCGCGTACGACGCTCTGCGAGGGCCAGCGCGTCATCGACAGAGCATTCGCCGGCCAACGCGGTGAGCACCTCCTTGTACCCGATCGCTTGGGCGGCCGAACGCGACAACGACGCGCCATCGGCGCTGAGACGGCGGACCTCGTCCACCAAACCGGCGTCGCGCATGGCGACGACTCGAGCCGCGATGCGGCGCGCGAGCACGCCGCGGGGCAACCAGATTCCGACCAGCGCGACCGGAAACGCGGTGTCGCCGAAGCGGTCGATGCCGGGCCCGAACGACGAGAACGGCCGGCCGGTCGCCCGGATCACTTCGAGGGCGCGAACAATGCGACGCTGGTTGTGCTCGTCGATGCGCGACGCGGCGAGCGGGTCGGCCCGCTCGAGTTCGCCGTACGCGGCTGCGATCCCGCCCGGTCCCGACGTCCAGGCCTCGAGCTCGGCTCGCAGTTCGAGATCTTCCGCCGGCAACGTGAGATTGTCGACGACGGCCTGTACGTAGAGCCCGGTGCCGCCGACGAGCAGCGCACGGTGCCCGCGCGTTTCGATGTCGCGTACAGCCGCGCGCGCCATCGATTGCGTGCGCGCGACCGACCATTCCTCGTCGGGGTCGGCGACGTCGACGAGATGGTGCGGCACCGCGTCGCGCTCTTCGCGCGTCGGTTTTGCGGTGCCGATGTCCATGTGGCGGTACACCTGCATCGAGTCGAGCGACACGATCTCGACGTCGCCGGCGTGGAGCGCAAACGCCAGTGCGAGCGCGGTCTTGCCCGACGCGGTCGGACCAACCAGCGCGAGATGCTGACCGGCCAGTTCGGTCACACCACCGTGATCGGGATGCGGGTAGGGGCGGTTCGGATCCGGCGGGATCCAAGGCGCGGACCGACGAACTCGCCCTGCAACCAGTGCGGCGCGGCGCGCACGATCCGTACGTCGACGTAGTCGCCGGCCTCGACCGGCGAGCCGGGTACTGGCGCGAAGTGGACGAGCTTGTTCTGACCCGTACGGCCCGAGAGCACCGCGGGATCCTTCTTCGAGGGGCCGTCGACCAGCACGACTTCGGTGCGTCCGACTCGACGTTCGTGCTTCTCGAGGCCGTGCCGTTCGACGACCTCGACCAGACGGGCCATGCGTTCCTGGACGACGTCGTGGGCAACGAAGTCGTCGACCATCGCCGCCGCTTCGGTGCCGGGGCGCGGCGAGAACACGAACGTGTACGCCGCGTCGTACTTGGCTTCGTCGACCAGTTCGAGGGTGCGGGCAAAGTCGTCGTCGGTCTCACCCGGGAAGCCGACGATGATGTCGGTGGTGACCGCGAGGTCGGGAACCGACGCACGCGCGGCAGCGAGACGTTCGAGGTAACGCTCGGCCGTATACCCGCGGTGCATGCGCGCAAGGATGCGATCGCTGCCGGCTTGGAGCGGGAGGTGCAGGTGCTCGCACACCGACGCACATTCGGCCATCGCCGCGATCGTGTCCGGTCGTAGGTCCTTCGGGTGCGGTGAGGTGAACCGGATCCGTTCGATGCCCTCGAGCGCGTCGAGCGCGCGCAACAGGTCGGCGAAGCGCGGCCGGAACTGGCCGGCGCCGAGGTCGCGACCGTAGGAGTTCACGTTCTGTCCGAGCACGGTGACTTCACTCACGCCATCGGCGGCGAGGGCTTCGACCTCGTACACGATGTCACCCATGCGGCGGCTGACCTCGCGGCCGCGCACCTGCGGGACGATGCAAAAGGCGCACGTGTTGTCGCAGCCGATCTGGATCGTCACCCAGGCCGAATGGTCGACGTCGCGGCGGACGGGTAGCGCCGACGGATATGCCTCGTGCTCTTCGAGGATCTCCACGATCGGGCCCTCGAGTCGCGAACGCTCGAGCAGGGCAGGCGCGTGCGCGAGGTTGTGGGTGCCGAACACCACGTCGACGTGCGGCGCCCGTTTCAGCACGAGGTCGCGGTCCTTCTGGGCCAGGCAACCGCCGACCGCGATCTGCAGATCGGGCCGCGCATCCTTCAATACCTTCAGGCGGCCGAGATGGCCGTAGAGCTTGTTGTCGGCGTTCTCGCGGATGCAGCAGGTGTTCAGCACCACGACGTCGGCGTTCGCGACATCGTCGGTGGGCTCCATGCCCTGCTCGACGAGGAGGCCCGCGATCCGCTCCGTGTCGTGCTCGTTCATCTGGCAGCCGAACGTGCGGATATGGAAGCGGCGGGTGGGCTCAGTCACGTGCTTGAAGTGTAGGGGCGGCGATGCGCCGCGGTGACTGGCAGAGCGCATGCGGGGGCGGCGGCGCACCGCCCCCGCGAGGCGCTACCCGAGCTCTGCGTTCTCCTCGGCTTCGAGGGGGATCTCTTCGGCTTCGACCTTGCCGACACCGACGGTTTGGCGGACCTTCTCGCTGATCTCGACCATCATGTCGAGGTTCTCGGCCAAGAACTGCTTCGCTTTCTCGCGGCCCTGGCCGAGCTGTTCACCTTCGTAGGTGAACCACGCACCTGACTTCTTGATGAAGCCGAGGTCGACAGCCACATCGAGCAGCGAGCCTTCGCGGCTGATGCCCTTGCCGTACATGATGTCGAACTCCGCCATCTTGAACGGCGGCGCGGTCTTGTTCTTCACGACCTTGACCCGGGCCCGGTTCCCGATGGCTTCCGGACCGTCTTTGATCGTCTCGATCCGGCGGATGTCGAGGCGCACCGACGCGTAGAACTTCAAGGCCCGCCCGCCCGGCGTGGTCTCGGGCGAACCGAACATCACGCCGATCTTCTCGCGCAGCTGGTTGATGAAGATCGCGATCGTGCGTGAGCGGCTCAGGTTGCCGGTGAGCTTGCGCAACGCCTGGCTCATCAAGCGGGCCTGCAACCCGACGTGCGTATCGCCCATCTCGCCTTCGATCTCCGCGCGGGGCACGAGGGCCGCGACCGAGTCGATGACGAGCACGTCGAGCGCGCCCGAACGGATCAACATGTCGGAGATCTCGAGCGCCTGCTCCCCCGTGTCGGGTTGGCTGATCAGCAGCTCGTCGACATTCACGCCGATCGCGTTCGCGTACACCGGGTCCATGGCGTGCTCGGCGTCCACGTAGGCGCACACGCCACCGTTGCGCTGCGCTTCGGCGACGACGTGCATCGCGAGCGTCGACTTGCCCGACGATTCAGGCCCGAAGATCTCGATGATGCGCCCGCGCGGCAGACCACCGATCCCCAACGCAATGTCGAGGGAGAGCGCTCCGGTCGAGATTGCCTCGACTCCGACTCCCCCGGTTTCGCCGAGTCGCATGATCGACCCTTTGCCGAACTGCTTCTCGATTTGCCCAAGTGCCATCTCGAGCGCCTTGTCGCGGTCCACCGCGGGCCCCTCTCTTCTCTCGCCGTTACTCGGCATCGTTACGTCGTTTCCTCGGGGGAAGACCTTGTCGGCGTGACCCTAAAGAGAGGGTGTGACAACAACCGTCGTGCGAACCGTTACGAACCCGTTATGGAGCCGTTGTGTGAACCGCTGTGTGAACCGTTGCCACCGACCGACACGCGTGGAATTCCACGCGTGTGAGCACCGTAGTGCGAACACCCGTTCGGTGCAAGCATTCGAACAGGTGTTGGCTGGGTGTTGCCGGTTACGCACCCAGGGCGGCGAGCGCGGCGCGGTCGAGGTCGGGCAGTGCGACCCACTCGATGCCGACCCGGAAGGTGCCCTTGTCGTCGCGCATGCTCCGCACCTCGCATATCCCGGCGACGGTGCGGCCCGGCAGTTCGACGAGGAGCACGATCCGTTCCCCGGCGGCGACGCTCGCGCTCGTGGTGCCGAACAGCAGGCCACTGATGCTGATGTCGATGGTGACGCCCGTCGCGAACGTGGACGGCCCGCGTTCGATCTCGAAGAACGTCACGGGCAGCTTCAGCACGACGCGGTCGTGGCGGCGTCGATTCCCTTCGAGGAACGCGACGGGGTGACGCACCATCATCCGCCGGCCGCCGAGGTCTCCGCCGGCGAGCACCGTCGTGGACGAGTGCTGCACCGCGCGCCCGATCAGCGTGCTGACGACGACGCTCTCACCGATACCCGGCCGGGTGGAACTGCCGTCGAGACCGTCGATGAGAAGGTGGTCGTCGGTTGATTCGGCGAGGCATCCGAACAACCGAATGGGGCGCCCCGCGCGGGTGGTGAACTCGACGCACACCATCTGGCCAACCGAAACTGCGCCGGTACCCGCCGCCGCGCCGATGCCGCGGCTATGCACGCGCGCACCTGTGTCCAAATGGCTGACTGCCCATAACACCCACCGCACCACCGCGGGGGCAACGCCCCTACGAAGCTCTGATGCTACGCATCTCGCGCGGGGCGCACGCGCTTCGCGCGCTGCGGAGCGCGTGCGGGAGCCGAGGAACCGCCCGCGTTCGACGACCAGCGCAGCGACAGGCTGCACCGTGGTGGTGCAGAACGGGCTTTCGGCACCGAATGCTCCCAGTCGGCCTGACACCGGCCGCCCATTACGAGCAGGTCGCCCGGCCCGGGCCGGATATCGCGCGACTTCCCTCCGCCGCACGGCCGCAACAGGAACGCCCTCGGTCCGCCGAGCGTCACGATCCCCACGAGCGTCTGATCGAGGTGCTTCAGTTCGCGGTCGCGGTGCCACGCGACGCTGTCGCGTCCGTCGCGGTAGTAGTTGACGCCGATAGACCCGAAGCGCACGGCGTAGCGGCACGACAACGCAGCGCGGATCTCGCCGAGTGCAGGATGTGGAAGCTCGTCGCCGGCGCCGTACCAGGCCGAGAGCCGCGGGTCGTCGACCATGCGTTCGTACATACGCCGGCGGCCCTGACGCCAGGGAATGGATTCGACGAGCGTGTCGAGAAGCGTGTCGGCCCCTCGCAGCCAACCTCGAGCAACGTCGACCCACGACGTGTCGTCGAGCGCGACACGTTCGAAAGACGGCGCGGCGTCGACCTCAGGTTCGCCACCGCCGAGGAGCGATCGCTGCATCCAAACCACCGCTCCATGGTATGCGAACGCACGTTCGTCTCCACCGCGGGATCCGTCGCGGTACCGCAATGCAAAACGGGAACGTCACGACATCCGAGGGTGTTGCATGTTGGGATGACATCGACGTTCCGCCTCGGCAAGATCGCAGGCATCCCGATCGGGGTGCACTGGAGCATCGTCGTTGTCGCGGCCCTGCTCACAACGAGCCTCGCGGGTTCGCTCCTCCCGTCGGTACTGCCCGGCGCTCACGGCTCGTACTGGGCGGCGGCGATCCTCGCAGCCGGGTTGTTCTTCGCGTCGATCCTCGCCCACGAACTGTCGCACGCGCTCGTCGCACGCCACTACGGCCAGAAGGTCGAAGACATCACGCTGTGGTTGCTCGGCGGCGTGTCGCGACTCGGATCGGAATCGCCGTCGCCGCGCGCGGAGTTGCTCGTCGCGCTGGCCGGCCCCGGCATGAGCCTCGCGCTCGGAGGCGCGTTCTTCGGGGTCGGTGAACTGGTGCGCACACTCGCGGGAACGAGCACCCTCCTCTCGGTCGTGCTGATCTGGTTGGGCGCGATCAACGTGATCCTCGGCGTGTTCAACCTGTTGCCCGGCTCGCCGCTCGACGGCGGCCGCGTCGTGTCGGCGTTGTTGTGGATGCGCAACCACGACCATCGACAGGCGCAGATCGGAGCGGCCCGCGCCGGTCGCGTGGTGGGTGCGATCCTCATCGCGCTCGGGTTGATGAACCTCCTCTTCGGTATTGGCGTCGGAACGCTGTGGACCGCGTTCGTGGGCTGGTTCATCTTCGAAGCGTCCGTCGCCGAAGAACGCGCTGCACGCGCATCGCGCGCGCTCGACGGGCGGCGTGTGCGCGATGTGATGACCGCGAACCCGCCCGAAGCCCCTGCGTGGGTGCATGCAATCGATGTCCGCCGTTCGTTCCCACCGCCGGACGCGCACCAGCACACGCTGGTGTTGCGCGACTACGACGGATCGGTGCACGCGACCGTGCCGATCGAGACCGTGCGAAACGCGCCCGACACCGCGACGCTGCGCGACCTCGCGCAGCCCGCGATCGTGGCCCCGCCCGACGCGTATGTGCTCGACGTGCTGCGCGACGCCCCAGCCGTCGGTTCCGTGGTCGTGATGCAGGACAATCATCTACTCGGCGTGATCGGTCCCGACGAGATGCGCGCCGCCGAGGACGCCAAGCCGCTCGCGCCCACCGCCTGAGCGATCAGTCCGCGAGCGGCACCACCGAACGCGCGACGTATTGCGCGCCTTCCCGGCGCAACCGGCTTTCGAACACCACGATCGCGTCCGCCGACCAGGCGGGACCGAGTGGCTGCTCGCTCATCGCAGCGACCGCGCCGCGCACGTCGGTAGGAGATTTCCATCGGGCGAGCGTCAAATGAGGGTGGTACGGGCGCGACTCGGGTTCGAATCCGAGCGGCACGAGCAACGCGCCGACTGCCCCGGCGAGTTGGGTGAGCAAGGCCGCGCCTTCGGTCGCGCCGACCCACAAAACGCGAGCGTGCCGGGGCGAAGGGAACGCGCCGGCCCCTCCTAGGCGCACGTCGCCGCGCCGCACGGCGAGCGGCTCGAGCGCGGCGCCGGCAGCGTCGACGTCCGCGTGGTTGCCGAGGAACTGCAACGTGAGATGGTGCTGGTCGCGCGACGTGAATCGGCCGCCCGGGGGTATCGACCCCGAGATCGTCGTGACCGCGTCGTCGACCGCGTCGAGCACCGCGGGGGGCGGCACTACCGCGACGAACGCACGGGTCATTCGGGAAGCGCGTCCAGCCGCTGACGGAGCAGGTTCAGCAACGTGATCGTGGAGAACTGTCGCACCCGGACCCGATCGCCCGGCAGGCGCGCAGTTGCGGTCTCGGTGGGCACGCCCGGAAGAGCGAGACCGAAGAACACCGTCCCGACCGGTACGCCGTCTTGTTCGGTCGGCCCGGCGACGCCGGTGACCGCGATGCCGACGTCGGCGCCGAGAACGCGGCGCGCGCCTTCGGCCATCTGTTCGGCCGCTTCCACGGTGACGACACTCGGCGCGGTCACGCCGAGCACCGAACGCTTTACGTCGGTGGCATACGACGCGATCGAACCCTTGAACACATCGCTCGCGCCCGGTGCATCGACGATGCGCGCGCCGATCAGGCCACCCGTCAACGACTCGGCGACACCGAGCGTCCAACCTCGCTTCAGGAGGCGGTTCAAGACCGCTTGCTCCATCGTCTCGTCGTCGACGGCGAACACGAGGTCGCCGAGGATGTCGCGCAACACGCCTTCTTCCGCGTCGACGAGTTCAGTTGCTTCCTTCTTCGTCGCGGCTTTGGCCGTGATTCGCACGACGAGGCCCTCGATGCCGCGCGCGAGAAAGGCGATCGTCGGGTTCGTCTGCGCGTCGACGCGGTGCGCGATGGTTTCTGCCAGCGCCGACTCGGATGTGCCCCAGGTCTTGAGCGAACGCGACACGATCGTCGCGGTGTCTCCGCCGCGGCGGCGCAGATCGGGGAGCACGTGCTCCTGCACCATCAACTGCATTTCGTACGGCACGCCCGGCACCGCGTACACGACCTTGTCGCCGACGGGGCACAACAATCCGGGCGCGGTCCCGATCGGGTTCGGTATCGCCTCACCACCGTCGGGCACGTCGGCCTGGCGCAGGTTGTTCTCCGGCATCGCGCGGTCACGAGTGCGGAACATCGATTCGATCTGCCCGACGAGTTCGTGTTGGCGCACGAGCGGCACGCCCATCAACTCCGCGATTGCATCGCGGGTCAGGTCGTCTTGGGTCGGCCCGAGCCCGCCACACACGAGCACTGCGTCGGCGCGCTCGAGCAAATCCCGCAAGGCGGCGACGATGCGATCCTGGTTGTCGCCGATGATCCGGTGCTCATAGGAGTCGACCCCGGCTTCGGCAAGCTGTTCACCGATCCAGGCACCGTTCGTGTCGACGATCTGGCCGAGGAGCAGTTCGGTGCCGATCGCGAGGACTTCGCAGCGCATGGCTGCGAACGCTACCCCGAGGCGCCGGAATGGAATCCGTGGCGGACGATGTCGATGCCGGACACGACGGTGAGCGCCACTGCCACACCAAGCGCGGCGTGTTGCAACCCGACGTCGGACGCGGTCCACGGCAACACCACGAACCCGACCGCACAGTATTGGGTGAATGCCTTGTACTTGCCGAGGCGTTGCGCGGGCAACGAAATCCCGCGCCGACCCGCAACACTTCGATACGCGGAGATGCCGAACTCACGCGCCGCGATGAGCAGCACCGGCCACCACGCGATCGAGCCCCGGTCGGCAAGCGCCGCGAGCCCGCCGAGCACGATGAACTTGTCGGCGACGGGGTCGAGGAACGCACCCGACCGCGTCGCACCGTCGCGGCGGGCCATCCAACCGTCGAGGCTGTCGGTGGACGTGACTGCGAACCACAATCCCACGGTGAGCCAACCCGCCCCCCGGTGACGGATCAACAGCAGCGTGGGCACCGCAACGAGGATGCGCGCGAGCGTCACGAAGTTGGCCGGGGTCGCCACCGCCCCCTGACCGAAGCGCTTCATCGCGGTCTGTACGGCCTCCACTACCGGCCGGCTTTGGTCACGACCGCATCGAGATCCGGTCCCTCGACGTCGGTGACGCGTGCACGCACGATGTCGCCTGGTTTCGCGTCGCCGTCGAGACGCACGACGCCGTCGATTTCAGGTGCTTCACGGTTACTGCGGCCCACCAGGACGTCATCGTCGCGCCCATCAACGAGCACGTCGAGTTCGGAGCCGACGAGTGCTAGCCGTGCCGCGTTCGTGATCGGCTCCTGCACCTCGGCACAGTCGCGCAACCACTCCCCCATCAGGTCCTCAGCCACAGCGCCGTCGAGGTGGGCGGCCGCCGTGCCGTCTTCTCGGGAGAACGCGAAGAATCCGGCCCAGTCGAGTTGGGCGGCGCTCAAGAACGCGAGCAGTTCGTCGTGTTGCGCTTCGGTCTCGCCGGGGAAGCCGCAGATGAACGACGAGCGGAAGGCCGCGTCGGGACGCGCGGCCCGGATACGTTCGATGGCAGCGAGGAAGCGATCGCCATTACCCCACCGCTTCATGCGTCGCAGCAAGGGCGCCGACGCGTGTTGCAGCGACAGGTCGAAGTAGGGAACGACCGTGTCGAGCTCGAGCATGGTTGCCACGAGCGGGTCGCGCACCTCCGACGGATACAAGTAGAGGAGGCGCTGGCGCGCGAGACCGTCGTCAGCCAGTCGGTCGAGACGAGCAAGGAGCGCGACGAGCGCGTTGGCCTCGTCGACGTCTCGCCCGTACCACGCGAGATCCTGCGCGACCAGCACGACCTCGCGCACGCCCGCGTCGAGAAGCGCGCGCACCTCGGCTTCGATCGCCTCGGGCTGGCGCGAACGTTGCTTCCCGCGGAACGACGGGATGGCGCAGAACGCGCAAGCGCGGTCGCAACCTTCGGCCACCTTCACGTACGCCCACGGAGCGCTCGGCGCCGCGCGTGGCAGGTCGAGCAGGTCGCGAACGCCGTGCGGTTTGCGCGCCAGCATCGTGACCTGCGCGATAGATGCCTCTTCGGCGAAGCCGACCACCGCGTCAACTTCGGGCAGCGCGGCAGCGAGCTCGTCGCCGTAGCGCTCGGCCATGCATCCGGTGACCACGAGGCGCGCTCCGGGTCGCTTCGCTTCTGCGAGTGCGAGCACGGTGTCGATCGATTCCTGCCGCGCCGCTTCGATGAACGCGCAGGTGTTCACGATCACCAGATCGGCATCGCCGAGGCCGGATGCCGGCTCGAGGCCGTCGGCATGGAGCGAGCCGACGATCTTGTCGGTGTCGACGACGTTCTTCGGGCAGCCGAGCGTCTCGATGTGGAAACGCTGGGATCGCACGCATACATCGTACCGACCGACCGTTGGCGGACGAATCGGCGCAAAAGTGAAACGCCGGCGGTGTCGCGCGGGTCGAACCGGGCGGAAGGAAAAATGACCTTCCTAGGAGGGCAACCATGTATGCATTCGCGCTTGTCGCACTGCTCGCGCTCGGCACGCTGAAGCTTGTCGACTTCTTGACCGACGCGATCGAGCCGCTGCGCCCGCTGCGGTCATTGCTGACGTTCGTCGTCGCTTTACTCGCGACCGTCGTGCTCGACTTCTCGCTGTTTCGCGTCTGGGGCGTGAGCGTTCGTCACGACAACCTCGGTCCCTGGGTGACGGGCGTGATCGTCGCCGGGTGCACTGTTCCCTGGCGAGCGTTGTTCGGGTTCCTCACCCACGACCGCGCCGAGTCGGACGAAACCCTGGGCCAGCAGCGGTCCATCGCCCGAGTCGCCTAATCGGTCGTACACCGACTCAGGGTGCGCATAAGCGAAGTCCGGTTCGGGTAGAGCGATGCCACCCCCACGGGCAATGGGGAGCAGGGGGCCGACTCCTGCTCCCCATTTTCCCGGGGTGCGTCACACTCGGCTGCGGAGTTCCTCGAGTTCGTCCACACTCATGAGGACCGCCCGGGCTTTCGACCCTTCCGACGGGCCCACCACGCCGCGCCGCTCGAGCAGGTCCATGAGGCGCCCGGCGCGGGCGAAGCCGACGCGGAGCTTGCGTTGCAACATGCTTGTCGAACCGAGGCCGCTGCGCACAACGAGGTCCATCGCGTCTTCGAACAGGTCGTCGCCCTCGCCGTCCTCGAACCCTCCGCTGGTGGCGGCAGCCTCGTCGCCCTGTAAGCCGTCGACGTAGGTCGGCGTGAGCACCTGCCGGCGCCAGTGCGCGACGACTTTGCGGACGCAGTCTTCGTCGACCCAAGAACCTTGGATGCGTTGCGCGCGACTCGACGAGGCGGTGAGCAACAACATGTCGCCTTTGCCGATCAGTTTCTCCGCCCCGGGCTGGTCGAGGATGACTCGCGAGTCGGAGAGGCTGCTCACCGAGAACGCGAGGCGGCTCGGGATGTTCGCCTTGATCACACCGGTGATGACGTCGACCGACGGTCGTTGCGTCGCGATCACGAGGTGGATGCCCACGGCGCGCGCCATCTGCGCGATGCGACAGATGCTCGTCTCGACGTCGCGCGCGGCGACCATCATGAGGTCGTTCAACTCGTCGACCACGATGAGTACGAACGGCAACCGGTCGTAGGTCTTGCCGGTCTCCGGATCGGGACTGTCGACCGTGGGCAGATCGCCTCGGTCGTACATCGCGTTGTAGCCGGTGATGTCGCGCACGCCGACCTCGGCGAGGAGGTCGTAGCGCATGTCCATCTCACGCACGGCCCAGTCGAGTGCGTTCGCGGCTTTCTTGGGGTTCGTGACCACCTCGGTGAGGAGGTGCGGCAAACCGTTGTAGCTGCCGAGCTCGACCCGCTTCGGGTCGACAAGGATCATGCGCACCTGTTCGGGGGTGGAGCGCATCAGGATCGACGTGATGATGCTGTTGATACAGCTCGACTTCCCGGCACCCGTCGCGCCGGCGATGAGCAGGTGTGGCATCGTCGCCATGTTCGACATCAGACCCCGGCCGGCGATGTCGCGACCGAGCCCGACTTCGAGCGGATGTGATGCGAGCTGGGCTTCCTCGGACGCGAGGATGTCGCCCAACGTCACGAGCTGGCGTTGCTTGTTCGGCACCTCGACGCCGATGGCGCTGCGGCCAGGGATGGGGGCGAGGATGCGTACGTCGGAACTCGCCATCGCGTACGCGATGTCGTTGGCGAGGCCAGTAACGCGGTTGACCTTCACGCCCGGCGCGAGCTCGAGTTCGTAACGCGTAACGGTCGGGCCGATGGTCGCACCGATGAGTCGGGCGTCCACGCCGAATTCGCGCAAGGTGGCTTCGAGCACTTCGCCACCCGCATCGACGAAACGACGGTCGATCTCACGAGCGCCACTGCGCTTCAGCAGGTTGTTCGGCGGCAGCTTCCACGCGCTGGGCACATGACCGGGCCCGAGGGAGATGGCGAGTTGCTCGCCCTTGGTCGCGACGACCGCGACGTCTTCTTCGATCTCGTCGTCTTCCTCTTCCTCTTCGTACTCCTCGTCTTCGTCGTACTCCTCGTACTCGCCGTCTTCTTCGCCTTCTTCGCTTTCGTCCTCGTACTCGTCGTCGTCCTCGGCAACCTCGTCGAGCTCGATGTCGTCGACGACCGCTTCGGGTTCGGGCTGCACCCGCTCCGCAGTGGTGAGGTCGATGCCGTCGAAGGTCGTGTCGTCGTCGAGTTGGTCGTAGAGCGGCGGGTGCTCGTTCTCGTCTTCGCCGGCCGAAGGCCTCAGCTCGAACAACGAACGCGTCGAGCGCGCGACGTGCAGCGCCGCGCTGCCCGCGCCCACCGCGCCAGTCCGCAGGCCGAGGACCGCCTGGCGCAGTCCGGCCCCCGCGACGAGCAAGGCACCAAGGACCACTGCCGCGCCGAGGATCACGCCCGTCCCGATGGCGCCGACCAGGCTGATGAGCGGCGCGCCGACAAGTGCGCCGAATACTCCTCCGGCGTGGCGGAGCGGTGCGAGCGCGTCGGGGCTCGGCCGGCCGCCCGTGAGGTGCAGGATCCCGGCCAGTGAGAAAAGGAGCACACCGATCCCGACGCCGATGCGCAGGTTGTGCGATTCCTCGTCGTCGCGGTGCACGAGCACCAAGGCCGCCGCGGCGATCAACGCGAACGGAACGAGGACCCGGCCCCGGCCGAACAGTGCCCCGGTGACCGTGTCGAGGGCGCGCCCGACGGGCCCGGCGCCATGAGCGAAGATCCCGAGGAAGGCGACGACGCCCCCGACCAGCAACGCGAGGACTGCGGCATCGGCCGCGTGATTCCCGAGTTGGGCGGCCAGGCGGCCCCACAGCAGGTGTTCGCGCTTGCGGCGCGCGCCCCGCTTGGGCGCGCGGCGCTTGGATTTGGCCCGTGAACGAGTAGCGGTCGCCATCGCAACAACCGTAACACTGGCAACACGAGTCTCAATGGAGTCAAGGCCGGAATCACCCGTCGCGGCCCCGACCCGGTCACAAGGCCGGCGCGTAGCCCCCGTCTACCGGGTACACCTGGCCGGTGATCCATTCGCCGGCGTCGCTCGCGAGCAGCGCCACGAGAGTCGCGACGTCCTTTGGCTCGCCGAGACGGGGCACCACGTAGGGGCGCGACAACTTGCGTTCGCGGTCGGGGTCGCGCTCGAAGGCGGCGACCAACGCCGCGGTGCGCATCGTGCCGAGCGAAACGCAGTTCACCGTCACCCCGCTCGCACCGACCTCGGCGGCCAGACCGCGCATCAATCCCATCGCGCCGGCTTTCGCCGCGCCGTAGATCGCTTGGAAGCGCTCACCCTTGCGGCCCGCGTCCGAAGCGATCGTGATGACTCTCCCCCACCCGGCGTCCACCATCGCGCCGACGTACGCGTGCGTCACGTGGAGGACCGCACCGAGGTTGAGGCGCATCACGCCCTCCCAGTCCTCGGGGTTCGTGTCGACGAACGACTTCAAGTCGAACCCGCTCGTAGGGATCCCGGCGTTGTTCACGAGGATGTCGACCGGCCCGGTTTCCTCGCGCATGCGCAGCACTTTGACCGGGCTGGTGACGTCGGCTTTGACCGCGCGAGCGCGTTCGGGAGCGCCAAGGCGATCCGCGACTTCGGAGGCCCGTTCCTCGTAGATGTCGTTCACGAATACGAACGCGCCGGCCTGTGAGAGCGCGTTCGCGATCTCGGTGCCAACTCCGTTCCCGCCTCCGGTGACGAGCGCGCGGCGCCCGTCGAGCCCGATCGTGAGCGCCAACTAGACCTCCATCACCACCGGCACCACGATCGGCCGCCGGCGGGTGCGCTCCGAAATGAATCTCGCCACCGATCGGCGAGTGTGCCGCTGCACCGTTTCAAAGTCGGTGGCACCTTCGCGAGCCGCGTCGGCGATCGAGTCGCGCACGACTTGCTTCGCTTCTTCGAGCAGATCTTCGGCTTCGGGGGCGTAAACCCAGCCGCGCGTCACGATCTCCGGGCCGGTCACGATCTCGCCGGTCTTCGAGTCGACCGTGACGATCACGACCACCACACCTTCTTCCGACAGCACCCGGCGGTCCCGCAACACGCCGTGCCCGACGTCGCCGACAATGCCGTCGACGTAGAGGTAACCGGCCGGCACGCCGCGCCGCTCCACGCTGAGACCCTCGGGGCCGAGCTCGACGACGTCACCGTCTTCACACACGATCACGTGGTCGCTCGCCACACCGACGGCACGAGCGAGCTGCGCGTGATGCACCATGTGGCGGTATTCGCCGTGTACAGGGATGAACCAGTCGGGCGAAAGCAGGTTGAGCACGAACTTCAACTCTTCCTGCGACGCGTGCCCCGACACGTGCACGGGCGCATTCCCGAGGTGCACGACTTCGGCGCCGGCGCGATGCAGCGAATCGATGACGCGCGACACGTTCGCTTCGTTGCCCGGGATCGCGTGGGCCGAGATCACGACGACGTCGTCGGCGGACACCTTCACATACTTGTGCTCGTGCGCGGCCATGAGCGTGAGCGCGCTCATCGGTTCACCCTGCGAGCCGGTACAGATGATGCATATCTCGCCGGGCGGATACTTCGCCGTCTCCTCGATGTCGATCAACGCGCGTTCCGGGATCGACACGTAGCCGAGCTCGCGCGCCAACGCCATGTTGTTGATCATCGAGCGGCCCACGAACGCGATCTTTCGGCCGAGGCCGATCGCGGCGTCGGCGACCTGCTGCACGCGGTGCAAGTGCGACGCGAAGCTCGTGACAATCAGGCGCTTGTCGGAGTGCTCGCGAAACAGCGTGCGCAACGTCGCGCCGACAGTCGATTCCGACGGCGTGAAGCCGGGCCGTTCCGCGGTGGTGGAATCGGAGAGCAGCAACCGCACGCCACCGTCGCGCCGCGCGATCTCACCGAGCAACGCGAGGTCGGTGCGACGACCGTCGACCGGGGTGAGGTCGAGTTTGAAGTCGCCGGTGTGGAGGATGGTGCCGGCGGGCGTGAAGAACGCGGTCGCGAAACCGTGCGGCACCGAGTGTGTCACCGGTACGAACTGGCACTCGACGGGACCGATGCGGCGCCGTTCGCCGTCGTACACCGGGATGAACTCGGTGCGGTCGAGGAGACCGGCTTCTTCGATCCGGTTGCGCGCCAACGCGAGCGACAACTCCGACCCGTAGATCGGAAACGAAATGTCGCGCAGGAGGAACGACAACCCGCCGGCGTGGTCTTCGTGCGCGTGGGTGAGCATCACGCCGTCGACGCGGTCGGCGTTCTCGATCAGATAGGTGAAGTCGGGGAGGACCAGATCGATGCCGGGCATCGCGGCGTCCGGGAACATCAACCCGCAGTCGACGACCAGGATGCGACCGTCGACTTCGAGGCAGAAACAGTTGCGCCCGATCTCGCCCAGCCCGCCCAGGAAGACAATTCGAACACCCGAACCGGCAGCGACCATCGACCGCCGAGGCTAGCCCTGACGCCCGCGCCCTCCCGAGCGGTCGCGCCACGCCGCGCGCGAAATCGCCATCACGCGCACCGGCACGTGCGTCAAAGGGTGCGTCGTGTCGCGATCGAGGACCATCCCGAGCCGCTCCATCACCCGTCCCGACTTCACGTTCTCCGGCTCGAACACGCTCACGATCCGGTCGAGCCCCAGCTTTTCGAAGCCGAAACGCAGGCCCGCGTCACCGGCTTCCGTCGCGAGGCCCCGACCCCAATAGGCGGGGTCGAAACGCCACCCAACCTCAACGGCCGGCAAGATCTCGGGGAGAAACGTCGGCTCGGAAAGACCCGCCCACCCGATCAGCGCGCCCGAGTCGCGCAGCACCGCGGCCCAGAGGTCGAAGCCGTGCGCCGCCCACGCGTCCATGCGCCGCTTGAGAAACGCTTCCGTCTCGACGCGCGTCGTGCCGCGCCGCATCGGGTACCACCAGAACTCCGGGATGGC
>JAODBJ010000151.1 GCA_025463905.1 Actinomycetes bacterium | reverse complement strand
CAGCCGCCCGTAACGCCTCATCCGACACGGCCGTGAGCGCCTCCGGAGTGAGATCGCCGTTGACAGCGGCGCGGACGCGCTGGTGGATGGCGCGAGCGGCCGGTCCGGCGAGTTGCTGGAACACGATCGCGCGTACCAACGCGCCGAAGTGTCCGTCGGGGTCGCGCGGTCGTTGCGTGATCGGCCCCACCAGTGCCACGAGATGGGCAAGTACCGGATCGCGATCGGCTACCGCGTCGATGGCCGCCGCCCACGAGATTCGCGCGGTGGGCTTGCGCTCGTCGGCGCGGATGTGCGCGGACTGCATATCGACGCGATCGCCTTTCATCGGTACACGCTCCTGGAGCAGGAGTTCGCGTTGTTGGTCGCCCCGCGGCAGCGAGCCGTCAGCACGAACAACTCGATGCCACGGTCCGCCGTCGTGAACGGTGGCAAGGACACGGCCGACCAGGCGCGGGGCAACCGGGTCGATGTCGCCATAGGTCTGCACGCGACCTTTGGGGATACGCCTGACGCGCGACAAGATGCGCTCGGTTCGTGCGTTGTCTGTCGCCATGGCGTGTCCCTCTCTCGGGGAGGCATTACATGGCGCGCACGGTTCCGCCGTCAATGGCGTATTGCTCTGGTGGCGGCCTGCGTCCAAGCCCCTACGCGACGCCGTGCTCGCGGCGACAGTGACCGAGGCGGCCAACCGCGCGCTTGGCTGATGCCCGTCTCAAGCCCACCGTGGCGGAAACTCCGATTGAACTGGCTCAACCGGCGCGCCACGCGCGTCATTTGCCGGTTGAACTCTCCACAATGGGCCTAAGGCTGGCGTCGAGCTGCGCGCGGGCAGTTTCGCTTTGCCGCCATTCGATGGCTTCGGGCTGCTCGGTGAAGCTCAACAGATCGCCTTGGAACTTCTCGAGGAGCTCGCGCACGTCGTGTGGTGTTGCGTAGAAGAACTCGCGGCGCGCGTTCACCACGTTGACACGGGCGTGGATCAGCGCTTGATGCAACTTGGTTTCGAGGCCGACTGCGTCGTTCGAAAAGATCAACGCGTGAACGTCGTATCTGAACGGCACCGAGGCATCACCCAGTTCACGAACTCGGTCCATCGGTTCGAGGCGGCGCGTCATGCCGATCTTAACCATGCGCTCACCAAACGCGCCGAAGTTGGAGATCACGTACACGTACCCGGCGCGGACATTTGCTGCACGATCGGCAAGCCCGGAAAGTGCGGCCTCGATCTCCGCCAGTTTTTCTTCGGCGGCTGCGACCGCGGCGTCGTCACCCTTGGCTCGCAGTGCGGCAAGCGCGTTGTTGTAGTGGCTTTCTTCCTTGCGGAGGCGTTCTTGCTCCCGTTCGATTTCGCGTCGGGCAATCTCCTCTTCCCGCAGACGTGCCCGTTCCTCGCGCTCGCGCTCTTTCTCTTCGGCGATCTTGGCGAGATAGTCGGCTGTGAGCTCCAGCTCACGGACACGCAGGCCGTGGTACGTATCGGTGACCTGAATGTTCATCGTCTTACCAAGCTTCACGATCGTGTCTCGTGACTTCTGCAGGCGCTGGATGGCCGTGGCGACCGTATATGGGCGCATCGAACGCACGAGCGCATCCGTCTCGTTGTTGTAGGCGCGCAGCATGAGCTTGGAGAAGTCTTTGACCATTCGCGTGCCCTCCTTCTGAGAGCCGTTCACCGTCCAGTTCGTCGCACCGACTACTGCATTGCCGGCTCGTACAGCGGACTTGATCTGGTCTTGCAGTAGAGCCAGTTCGCTCTTGTAAGCAACCGAATCATCGAGAGGGTGGCGGTACTGGTAAATGCCGACCTCTTGGAGGATGGCAGCTTCTCGAGTCTCGATTACCTCGCTTCGCGCTTCGTCGAGCTCCGATTGGACCGTCGCGTATTGGGTCCTCAGCTGCTCGATCTCGCGTAGCAGTCGATCACGTTCCGCGACACCGATTGCCTCGAGTGCGGTTCGTAGCTCGGCGTTCTCCGACTCAAGAGTGCGCTTGCCCGAGAACAGTCCGTGCTTCTTCTCCAAGAGGCCTGTAGGTACGTTGGAAGGAGCGCTGGACGCCGACGGCGCGTCGCCGACCGCGGTTGAGGGTGGACTATCGAATGACGGCGGAGCGCTTGTACCCGGCGGAGGTTGCGGCGCCGTTGGATGCCGATGCTCTGTCCATTGCTGCCCATCCCACCAGCGCAGTTGCTCCGCTTGCTCGGGATCCAGATACCAGCCGGCCGGTGTTGTCATGACGTCCCCACTCCCCACTCTCGATGCAGCGCGTCATCTTTCCGCGAGAGGACACCAGACTGCTCGAAGATTCTGGTCGGAACCCGTTGGCCTGCGCTCATCCAGTCCGAGGCGAATATGGTCCGCTGTATTCGGCTCCCATGCCTGAACAATGGGGTCGTGGGAGGATCGACGCGTGCCAGTCCCCGTCCAAGCGCTGATCGACGAGGGCCGCGCCGCGCTACGGGCCGGTGATGCCGCGACGGCACGCCGGGTGTTCGAACTGGTGCTGGGCGAGTCGTTACGCGGTGACGCGATCGAGGGCTTGGCTCGTGTCTCATATCTCGAGCTCGACTTCCCGAAGGCGATCGACGATTGGGAGCGCGCCTACGCCGCGCATCGCGACGGAGGCGACGACGTGGGAGCGGTGCGCGTCGCTCGGACGCTCGGGTACATGTACCTCTCGACCGTCGGCGATCGCGCAGTCGCGAGCGGCTGGCTTGCGCGCGCACAAACGATCCTGGCCGGCGCGACCGAGTCGTCCGAAGGCGGATGGGTGGCGTTGAACATTGGCATGTTCGAGGGCGACCGCGTTCGCAAGGACGAGCGTTTCCGCGAGGCACTCGACGCCGCTCACCGATACGGCGACCACGAGTTGCAGTTCTTGACGCTCGCGTACCTCGGGGCGAGCCTCGTCCACGCCGACCGAACCGAAGAGGGCATGGTGCTTCTCGACGAAGCACTCGCGGCGGTCGCAGGGAGTGAGGTCGACGACTTCTGCGTCTTGGAGGAGATCTTCTGCCAGCTCTTCTCGGCCTGCGAGCACGCACACGATGTCACGCGCGCCGACCAATGGATCCGCATCGGAGATGCGATCGCGGAGCGACGAAAGCTTCCCGCGGTTTCGGCGTTCTGCCGTACGCACTATGGCGGGCTCCTCACCACCGCGGGACGATGGCCTGAGGCCGACGAGACCCTCACCGAAGCCGTCCGCCTCTGGGGGCTCGGACGCGGCTCGTTACGGTTCGGCGCGCTGATCCGGTTGGCTGACCTGCGCGTTCGCCAGGGCCGGTTCGAGGAGGCCGAACAACTGCTCGAAGGTCTCGATGCCGACACCGAAGCCGCGCGACCGCTCGCGGCGATCCACCTCGCACGCGGGAAGACCTCGCTCGCGAGCGACGTCCTCGAGCGCGCGCTGCACCAGGTCGACCCGCAGAGCAGCGCGGCCGCCCCACTCTTGGCTTTGCTCGTCGACGTGCACCTCGCGGCAAACCTGATCGACGACGCGGCCACGGCGGCAGAATTGCTCGCGGACTGCGCCGCGCGTCACGGCAGCGACTATCTCGTTGCCGCCGCCGCGCTCGCGCGAGGCCGGGTCTGTCTCGCGGCAGGGAACGGCGACCCGCACGCGTGCCTCCGTGATGCCCTCGCGGGCTTCTCCCGCGCACAGATGCCGGTGGAGGTGGCGCACTCGCGGCTCGAACTCGCGAGCGCGCTGATCACGGATCGCCCCGAGGTGGCGATCGCCGAGGCGCGGGCCGCGCTCGAAGCGTTCGACACGTTGCAAGCCGCTCGTCACGTCGACGCCGCCGCGGCGGTGTTGCGGACGCTCGGCGTCCGGACCACGACGGCAACGAGAGGCGGCGGGCTCCTGACGAAGCGCGAAGGCGAAGTGCTCGACCTTCTGGGCCACGGATTGTCCAACCCCGAGATTTCCGATCGCCTGTTCATCAGCCGCAAGACCGTCGAGCACCACGTCGGCAACATCCTCGCCAAGCTCGGTCTGCGCAGCCGCGGCGAGGCCGCCGTCTACGCCACCCGCTCCAAACCGGGAGCGAAATAGGGGACCTCCCCGATACGCCGGCGCCGGGATCGGCTCATCCTGAGCGCACGAAGCCGCGATGGGGAGGACAACCCGATGGAAGACCAATACGACGCGATCGTCGTCGGAGCACGCTGCGCCGGCTCACCGACCGCGATGCTGCTCGCTCGTAAGGGCTACCGGGTGCTGGCAGTCGATCGGGCTTCGTTCCCAAGCGACACGGTGTCGACCCACGTGATCCACGCCCCTGGTGTCGCCGCGCTGCACCGTTGGGGTCTGCTCGATGATGTGATCGCGACGGGGTGCCCGCCGATCGATACCTACTCGTTCGACTTCGGGCCGTTCACGATCGCGGGGACGCCTCGCGCGCGCGACGGCATTTCGTCGGCGTACGCGCCCCGGCGCACGGTCCTCGACAAGATCCTCGTCGACGCCGCCGCCGACGCCGGCGCCGAGATCCGCGAGGAGTTCACCGTTGAAGATGTTGTCGTAGAGGACGGCGCGGTCGTCGGCATCCGCGGCCACGGCGAGGGTGGGCACACGGTGCTCGAGCGCGCCCGCGTCGTTATCGGCGCCGACGGACGCAACTCGCACGTCGCCAAGACTGTCCAACCCCCGCAGTACAACGAGAAGCCGATGCTGCTGTGGGCGTACTACACGTACTTCAGCGGATTGCCCGTCGACGGATTCGAGACGGTCGTCCGTCCTGATCGCGGTTGGGGGGCGGCGCCGACCAACGATGGGCTGACGATGCTCGTGGTTGGTTGGCCGTACGCGGAGGCGACGGCGTATAAGGCCGACGTCGAAGCCAACTTCCTCAAGACCCTCGAGCTCGCACCGGAATTCGCGGATCGCGTGCGCGCGGCGAAACGCGAGGAGCGATTCGCGGGCGGTGCCGTCCCCAACTTCTTCCGCCAGCCGTTCGGCGCGGGCTGGGCACTTGTCGGCGATGCGGGCTACAACCGCGACTTCCTCACGGCCCAGGGGATCGGCGACGCGTTCCGCGACGCCGAACTGTGCTCCACCGCACTTGACGAAACGTGGAGCGGCGAGCGCGCGTTTGACGACGCGATGTCTGCCTACCAGCAGACACGAGACGCCCAGGTGCTACCGATGTATGAGTTCACGACCCAGCTGGCAACGCTCGAATCGCCGCCGCCGGAGATGCAACAGTTACTGGGCGCGGTGTACGGCAACCGTGACGCAATGGACGCGTTCGTGAGCCTCACCGCGGGGACCGTGTCGCCGGTCGAGTTCTTCGATCCGGAGAACATCGGACGAATCATGAGCGCTGCGGCCCAATCCGCGCCCTCCTGAGAACGCGTAGAGTGACTGCCGCCTGAGTGGGGGCAGACGCAGGGAGGCGCGACGAAACCGCAAGGAAGATGTTCGTCGGGGCGCGGGGTCACGCGAAAGCTGACCATGGTCGCTTCGGTGTGCGCGCTCCTGAGTGTGGGTGCGGCGATGCAGGGTCACGCGTCGGCCGCGACCGGTTCCCCGGGTCAGATCACAAAGGTCGTGGTGTTCCTCCAGGAGAACCACACCTTTGACAACGTGCTCGGCAATCTCTGCGCGACCACGACCCGCGCCGAGCCGTGCGACGGTGCACTCAGTGGGCAGGGCAAGGGCGTCGGGACCATTCCGCTCGCGCCGGCCACCGACATCCCGCCGACCATTCCGCACTTACCGTCGTCGCAACGCACCGCGATCGACAACGGCGCGATGGATGGATTCAACCAACTGCCGGGCTGCAAGAGCGACAAGCGCTTCGCTTGTTACGTGTCCTACCGGGAGGCGCAGATCCCAAGCCTGTGGTCGTTGGCAAAGCAATTCACCGTCGCCGATCGGTTCTTCTCCGAGTGCACGTCGGCGTCCGCGGTGGCGCACATGGACTTCGGCGACGGTGGGGCGGGCTCGAGCCTCGGCCGCCACACCTGCTCGGCTGGTTTCGCCGGCGACAACCCGACGTCTTTCG
>JAODBJ010000141.1 GCA_025463905.1 Actinomycetes bacterium | reverse complement strand
GCGTAAGCCTCGGAGTCGAACTGATACGCGAGCGCGACTCCGAGGTCGTGGAGGAGCCCGGCGCACAACGCATCCGCAGCCGCGAGGCCGAACCGGCCGGCAAGTCGCGACGCGGCCACACCGACCGCGCCCGAGTGCGACCAGAAACCGGCGGGCACCTTGGCTGCCTCCCCGAGCAACCCGGCCGCGGTCGTAATGGCCAATGAGCGCACGACCGAGGTTCCCACCGTGACCACCGCACGGTCGATGCTTCCGATGCGGCCCGACGCGCCGAAATACGGGGAGTTCGCCAGGTGCAAGATCCGAGCGCACAAACCAACGTCGGGTGACACCGCGTCCGCGGCTGCGGCTGCCCCGTTGCGGGGATCGTCGAGCACCATGAGGACGCGTGTCACCGACGACGGACGCAGTGGCAACCGCCGCAGCTCCGCGATCAGCTCTGCTTCCTGCATGGTCACGACCCGTCTTCTCGTCTGGCGCAGCATCGACCCCACACGTGCTGGGGTTGAGCACAAACGTGACGTTCTTCGCCACAAACGTGCTACGGCCCGGCTCGGCAGATCCCGATGTACATGGGAACTTGGAGAAGGGCGCGCCGGTGCACGACCGGACGAACGACACCGCGAGCGACACCGCGAGCGACAACGAGCAGGAACTCCGTGAGCGACTCCTGTTCGAGCGCGCCCTCACGGGAATGCTGCGGTCGTTCGTCGACTGCGAGGCCGACGAGATCGGGGCGGCCATCAACGATGCCCTCGCGGTGATCGGCGACCTCACGGACGCCGACCGTGCCTTCGTGTACCTAACTGCCGACGGCGCCCAGACCTTCGACAAGTCGAACGAGTGGTGCCGTGAAGGTGTCACGTCGTCACGGCCTCGTTCGGCCGACGTGCACCGCAGCGTGCTCGCCCGTTGGTGGTCGAGCATCGAACAGCTGCAACCGGTGATCGTCGGGTCGACCGCCGACCTCGCCGACGACGCCCGGGTCGAACGCACCTTGCTCGAGAGCGAATCCGTGAAGGCATCGGTGACGGTGCCGATCATCACTCGCAACGTGCCGATCGGCTGCCTCGGGCTGTCGTCGCTCGCGTCAGCGCGCGAGTGGTCGCCGGCGACGCTCATGCTCCTCGACCAGTTCGCCGGGATCATCGCCAGCGTGCTCAAACGCCACGCCACCGAAGACGAACGGCGCCGGTCGGAAGCCTCCCTGCGCGCGAGCGAGGAACGCTTCCGGCGGTTGGTGCAGCACTCGCCCGACGTCGTGATCGTCATCGACGACCTCGGCACGTTCTCGTACGCGAGCCCGCAGATCGAGCAACTCCTCGGCTACGACCCGGTCGAGCTCATCGGTACGTCGGCATTGGATCTCATCCACCCGGACGAAGTCGACGAGGCGGCCATCGCGATTGTCGAGACCGTGACCGCGAACGACGACACGGTCGAAGCGATCGGGATGCGGGTCCGGCACCGCGACGGCTCGTGGATCCCGATCGAGGTGGCCGGATCGAGCATGGTCGACGATCCGCTGCTCAACGGCATCGTCGTCACGATCCGCGACATGCGCGACAGCATCCGCACCGCCGCGACGCTCGAAGAGGTCGAGATCCGATTCCGGCAGGTGTTCGAACACTCCCCGATTGGGATCGCGCTCGCAACGCCGCAGGGTCGCTTCATCAAGGTCAATCCGGCGTTCACGGAAATGCTCGGACGCAGCGCCGACGAGTTGAGCACGATGACGCATGCGGAAGTCACGCACCCCGATGACCGCGCGAAGAGTGCCGAGCTACACGCGCGGCTGTCGGCGGGCGAGCTTGACGACTTCCGGAGCGAGAAGCGCTTCCTGCGTAGCGACGGCTCGACGATCTGGGTGCGCGTCAGCGTGACGGCGGTGTGTAACGCCAAAGGCGTACCGCTCTACTCGATCGGCCACATCGAAGACATCACCCATCGCAAGGAAATCGAGCAGCGCCTGTCGTACGACGCAACGCACGACGCGCTCACCGGTCTGCCGCTGCGCACACTGGTGCTCGACCACCTCGATCTCGCCCTCACGAGCGCGAAGCGGCACGGCACAAACGTCGCGGTGCTCTTCATCGACCTCGATCGTTTCAAGCGCGTCAACGACAGCCTCGGCCACGCAGCCGGTGACGATCTGTTGAAAGAAGTCGCGCAACGCTTGCGTTCCGCAGTACGCAGCGTCGACACGCCGGGCCGTTTCGGGGGTGACGAATTCGCAGTCGTTTGCCCCGACCTCGACGACGTCCAGGATGTCGTGGTCATCGCCGAGCGCATCCGCGAACTCTTCGAGCGACCGGTTGAACTCCGCGGCGTGCAGGTGTTCGTCGGCGCAAGTATCGGGATCGCCGTCGCCGACCTCTCCGACGACGCCGACGCCGACGGCGAGTTGTTGCTCCGCCAGGCCGACACCGCTGCGTACCGGGCCAAGGAACGCGGGCGCAACCGTTACGAGATCTTCGACGAGGAGCTCCGGGCGTCGGTGGCGAAGCGACTCGAAACCGAGTCCGGCCTACGCCGTGCCTTCGAACACGACGAGTTGCGACTGCTGTACCAACCCGTCGTCGCGATCGAGTCGGGCGACATCGTCGGGTTCGAAGCGCTCGTCCGCTGGGAACGCGACGGCGAGCTTGTCGCTCCGATCGAGTTCCTCGGCGTCGCGGAGGAAACCGGGCTCATCGTGCCGCTCGGCGAGATCGTGCTCGACAAGGCGTGCCGCCAACTCGCGGCGTGGAAACGCGCGCTGCCCGCGTCTCGCGTGCCGCGCCTGTCGGTGAACCTCTCGGCGCGCCAGCTCACGCAACCCGAGCTCGTCGGCCTCGTGCGACGATGCCTCGAAGACAACGGGCTCGAGCCCGGCCTGCTCTGCCTCGAGATCACCGAGACGGTGTTGATGCAGGACACACCGCAGGTGATCGCGACGATCCGTGAGTTGCGGGAACTCGGCGTCGACCTCGCAATCGACGACTTCGGCACCGGCTACTCGTCGCTCAGTTACCTGCGACGCCTACCCGTGAGCGCGGTGAAGATCGACCGGTCGTTCATCATGGAACTCGGCGCCGACAACGAAGGTTCGACGATCGTCGCGTCGGTGATCAGCCTTGCGCACGCGCTCGGCATGGAGATCATCGCCGAAGGCGTCGAGACGATAGAGCACGTCGCCGCGCTCCTCAGCCTCGGCTGCGACCACGCGCAAGGCTTCTACTTCTCGCGGCCGGTGCTCCCCGACGCCGCACTCGCCCTCCTCACCGAAGGCGTCATCCCCGTCCGCCCCGCCGCCTAGGCGCTGTAGGGCGTGCCCTCCGCCGTTAGCCGAGCCAGTTGGGGGCGTGGGCGAGGAGGTAGCGGCTGACGCCGAGGCAACGCTCGAGCGTGTCGCACGGCACCTCTTCGCCGCGGCGGATTCCGAGCAGCGACACGCGTTGATGAGCGACGATGCGCAGCGATCGTTCGGGCGCGTCCGTGGCCGACGGGTACGAGTCGGTGGCCGACACCTCGAGTGGCAGTTCGGGTCCGCCGAGCCCGGCGAGTTCGGTGGCGAGCACCAACAGATCAGGGCCGTGCGGGAGCGGCGGCAACGCCCACGTGAAGCTCAGCGGAAAGTGATACTCGTCGTCGGGCTCGTCGTCTTCCGGCAAGCCGATCACCGCGTCTTCGAAGCCGAGCAACACGCGCGGTTCGATCTCCAACGACAGGTAGAGGTCGACGGGCCCTTCGCAGCCTTCCTCCGGGTGGAGGTCGACTTCCCAGGTCTGGCGCAACGAGTAGCTCTCGACGAAATGCCGTTCGTCGTGCACGTGGAACCCGTGTTCCACCGCATGGTCTTTCAAGTCGGCGACGAAGCCGGCGACGTCGAGTACAGCCATCTCAGCGGAGCGTACCGAACGCGCGTTGCAACGCTTCGGCGGTTTCGTCGAGTGCTCGCTTCGCGTCATCGAACGTTTCGCCGAGTCCGTAGAACGCGTGGATCATGCCGTCGTAGCGCGTGAGCGTTACCGGGACGCCGGCGTCCGACAACCGCCGCGCGTATGCCTCGCCTTCGTCGCGAAGTGGGTCGTATTCGGCAGTGATCACGAGCGCGGGCGCGACGCCTTCCACCGATTCCACCCGCAAGGGCGAGATGCGCCAGTCGTTGGCGTCGCCGCCGTTACGCGTGTAACAGTCGTAGAACCAGCGCATCTGCTTGAGTTCGAGCAGATAACCCTCGCCGTTCGTGCGGTACGACTCGGTGTCGCTCGCGGCGTCGGTTGCCGGATACACCAACAGCTGCATCGCAAGGCGCGGGCCGCCCGCGTCGCGAGCGAGCAACGCGCACACCGCCGACAAGTTGCCGCCCGCGCTGTCGCCGCCGACCGCGATGCGAGCCGGGTCGCCACCGAACTCACCCGCGTGCTCGGCCACCCACGTGAGCGCGGCCCAGCAGTCGTCGAGCCCCGCCGGGAATGGATGCTCGGGCGCGAGGCGGTAGTCGACCGACACCACGATGCACGCCGCGGCGTTCGCGATCGCGCGCGTGATCGGGTCGTGCACGTCGACGCTGCCGATCGTCCAGCCACCGCCGTGCAGCCAGACGAGGATCGGGAGACCGTCGTCGCTGCTCGGGCGGTAGATGCGTACCGGGATGTCGCCTTGGAGGCCAGGTACCGATCGGTCCTCCAAGTACGCGATCGGTTGCGGTGCACCCGCGCCGCCCGCGGTGAGCAGCGCGAGGCCGTCGCGCGCCTCTTGCAACTGGTCGTCGGACGCGCTCGCGCCGCCCATGGCGTTCACGAGATCGCACAAGGTCTGGGCCTGCGGGTGCAGCGCCACGGTGATCACTCCCCCCTCAACGCGTCCGCCAACGCGCGGAAGGCCCGCCCGCGGTGCGACATCGCGTGTTTCTCATCGGCTCGCATCTCGGCGAACGTTCGCCCATCACCTTCGCGCGGCTGGAACACCGGGTCGTAGCCGAACCCGGATTCGCCGCGCGGTGCGTCCGTGATCGTGCCCTCGACCGAACCTTGCACCGCGACTTCGCGGCCGTCGACAAACCGCGCCAGCGCGACGGTGACGAACCGCGCGTTGCGGTGTGCCGCGTCCACGCCGTCGAGCGCGGTCAGCAACTTCTCGACGTTGCGCGCGGAGTTGGCGTCGTCGCCCGCGTAGCGCGCGCTGCGCGCACCGGGCGCACCGCCGAGCATGTCGACTTCCAAACCGGTGTCGTCGGCGACCGCATCGAGTTTGTACGCGTGGCTGAGACCGAGTGCTTTGATCCGCGCGTTGTCTTCGAGCGTGGCGCCGTTCTCCTCGACGTCGGGTGGCGTGTCGACTGGTCGCACCTCCGCGACCGCGTCGGCAATACCGTCGGGAGTCGAGACGAGAAAGCCGACGGTTGCGTCGCCGACGTCGAGCGCCCACGCGGCGAGCGCGTGGTCCCACGCGTCGGTGAGCACTTCGCAGATCTCACGCGCCTTGTCGGGATTCGCCGTCGCCAAGACGAACGGGAACTTCATTGACGCGCTGCGGGTGGTACCGCCACCATCTCTTGCTGCGCCTCGATGATGTCGTGGATGCCGCCATCGGCGAGGGCGAGCAACGCGTCGAGCTCCTCGCGCGTGAACGCCATCCCCTCGGCGGTGCCTTGTACTTCCACGAACCGGTTGCTCGCGGTCATCACGACGTTCATGTCGACTTCGGCGCGCACGTCCTCGACGTACTCGAGGTCGAGCATCGGTGTGCCGTCGATGACGCCCACCGAGATCGCGGCGCACGCTTCGAGCACCGGGTGGCGACGCAGGAGTCCGGCGCTGACGAGTCGCGAACACGCGTCGTGGAGCGCGATCCACCCACCGCAAATCGACGCGGTGCGCGTTCCGCCATCGGCTTGCAACACGTCGCAGTCGACGATCACCTGCGTTTCACCGAGCGCGACGAGGTCGGTGACCGCGCGCAGCGAACGGCCGATGAGCCGCTGGATCTCTTGCGTGCGTCCCGACTGCTTCCCGCGCGCAGCCTCACGCTGTACGCGCTCCGACGTGGAGCCGGGCAACATCGAATACTCGGCGGTGACCCAGCCCCGACCTTGGCCGCGCAGCCACGGCGGCACGCGCTCCTCTACCGACGCGGTGCACAGCACGCGCGTACGGCCGAACGTCGCGAGCACCGATCCCGCGGCCATCTCGGTGAAGTCGCGCTCGAACTTGATCTCGCGCAGGTCGTTCGGTTCGCGTCCAGATACCCGGGCTCCCATAGAGCCGCACGCTACCGATCCCCCGCCACGGGCGACTACCCGTGCCGGCAGTGGCTATACGTGTGTGACCAGGTGGGGCGCGGCAAGCATGACGAGACGGCCGAAGGCCTCCGACGCTTCCTCCACCGACGCGATCGGGTCGATCGACGGCCAGAGGTGCGTGATCATCAGCTCCTTGGCCTTCGCAGCCCGTGCCTTCTCGCCCGCTTGGCGAGCCGACAGATGGATCGGCGTGCGGATGTCGTCGTGCTGGTACGTCGCTTCCGACAGCAACAGGTCGACGCCCGGCCCGAACACCTCCGGAGACCATTCCGGCCCGGTATCCGACGTGTACACAAGACGGTGATTGGCGTGGGCCACCTCGACCGCGACCGTGGGCGGCGGGTGGTCGGTACGCGAGAAACGCAACTGCGCTTCGCCGATGGTGGTGGCATCGCCGTCGCCCACCGTGTGCCAGTCGAACGTGTCGCCCCAGTTGTCGACGAGACTTGCGAGTTGCTTCTCGACACCCTCGGGCGTGAACACAGGGAGGCAGTCGCGACCGAGTCCGTACCGGTAGAGCACATGCAGGCCGTACAGGTCGACACAGTGGTCCGGGTGCGCGTGCGTGATGACGACGGCGTCGAGGTCGGCGACGTTCGCGTGCTGCTGCAGGTTGGCGAAAGAACCATTGCCGCAGTCGAGCCAGATGGTCGTGCCGCCCGCGCGCACGAGATAGCTGCTGCACGCGCCGCCCGCAGGCGCGCCGTACGACCCGGAGCAGCCGAGCACCGTGAGTTCGAGGCGACCGTTCACCACTTCCATGCCTCCACTGTTTCGACCTCCGGACCCAAGAACCGCGCGCCCAAATTGCGAAAAGTGGATACATCACCGCTCGTGAGGAACCGGCGCACCGGTTGCGGGTCGCCCGGTCGCGGACGGTGGTGATTCCCCTCGAGGGTGGCACGAACCTCGAACGCTGTCTCGTCGGCACTCGACACGAGCACGACGTCGGGACCCATGACGTCGCTGATGGTGCGCGCGAGCAGCGGGTAATGCGTGCAGCCGAGCACAAGCGTGTCGACCTTTTCCGCGATCACGGGAGCCAGCAGTCGTTCAGCGAGGATGTGGACCTGCTCGGATTCGACGTCGCCCGCCTCGACGAACTCGACGAAACCCGGGCACGCAGCGCAGGTGAGGTGCACATCGGCGCCCGCGAGGGCCGCGGCGACCCGTTGATAGGCGCCGGAACTGACCGTGCCGACGGTGCCGATCACGCCGACGTGACCGGTGCGCGTGGCGCCAAGCGCGGCGCGCACTCCCGGTTCGATCACGCCGACGACAGCAACGTCCACCCGCTCACGTAAGAGGTCGAGCGCGGCCGCCGAGGCGCTGTTGCAGGCGACCACCACCATCTTCACGCCGGCATCGAGCAGCAGGTCAGTGATCTGGATCGAGTACTTCTGCACCTCTTCAGCGGGTTTCGGGCCGTACGGGAACCGTCCGGTGTCGCCGAAGTACACGAGGTGCTCGTCGGGGAGCAGATCGAGCAGCGCGCGCACCACTGTCAGCCCGCCCAGCCCCGAATCGAACACGCCGACGGGACGCGCGTCATGTCCCATTAGCAAGAACCTATCTAGTACTTGCCCGCTGCAAGCGGTCTCGAATGGCCGCGCCGATCCCCTCGTCCGGCGGCGGAACGACGAGCACGACCCCGAGACCCAGCGCGTCGGCCTCCCGCAATCGGCGGTAGAGCACGCGGGCGTACTCCTCGACGTCGGCGGGCGAGCCCAGCACGGCTACACCGTCGGCTGGGTTTTCGAGCGCGGGTGTCATCGCGAGCATCCCGACCCGTTCACCCTCGGCGCGCAACTGCGCGCCGCGAGCCTCGATGCGGTCCCGGACCACGAGCTCCACCCGCGCGCGCGGCGCGTAGTGCGACGCGAGCGTCCCCGGCGCGGCGACCTCTCCCGAGGTCCGCACGGCAACCGGCACCCCGACGATTTTCTCGATCTCACCGGCAGTGATGCCGCCGACGCGCAGGATCGCCGGTGTCCCCTGCGTGCAGTCGACGATGGTGGACTCGACGCCGACCGAACAGGGGCCGCCGTCGAGTACCAGGTCCACATCGCCGTCGAGGTCGGCGCGCACGTCGGCCGCCGTCGTGGGGCTGACGCGACCGAACCGGTTCGCCGACGGCGCCGCGACCGGACCGCCGAACGCGTCGAGCAATTGGAGTGCGAGTGGATGATCCGGCACACGCAAGCCAACCGTGTCGCGGCCGCCCGTTATTTCGTCGACGATCGTTCCCGGCCGGCGCCGAACGACCACCGTGAGCGGACCCGGCCACCACGCTGCGGTGAGGGCGCGCGCGGCGTCGGTGATATCGACCGCCCACTCGTCGAGCGCGGCGCCCGCACCGAGGTGCGCGATCACCGGATGCGTGGCCGGCCGACCCTTCACGGCAAACAAACGGCGCACTGCACGCGCGTTCGTGGCGTCCGCGCCGAGGCCGTACACCGTTTCCGTCGGGAACGCGACGAGACCGCCCTCGCGCAAAACCTCGACCGCGCGCGTTACCAATAGTTGATGCGGGTCGCGCGTTCCGCGACCACGTCGAGGTCGTCGGTCCATGCGCCGGACGACAGGTACTTCCACCCGCCGTCGGGGAGGAGCGTCACGATCGTGCCCCGCTCCATCGTCGCGGCCATCTTCACCGCGCCCGCGACCGCAGCACCCGACGAGATGCCCGCGAACACCGCGCAGTCGTCGAGCAGCCGGCGTGTCCATTCGATCGACTCGCGCGGCCGCACGATGAACTTCCGGTCGAGGACATCGCCTTGGAAGATCGGCGGAATGAATCCGTCGTCGAGGTTCCGCAAACCCTGCACCAGTTCGCCCGCGGGTGGCTCGACCGCCACGATCAACGTTCCCGGCTTCTGCTCTTTGAGGTACCGACCGACACCCATGAGCGTGCCGCTCGTACCGAGCCCGGCGACGAACACATCCACTTCGGGGCAGTCACGAAGGATCTCAGGGCCGGTGTGCTCGTAGTGCGCGAGCGGGTTGGCCGGGTTGCCGTATTGGAACGGCATCACGTACGACGGCTCGTCGGCGACGATCTTTTCCGCCAAGCGGATCGCGCCGTTACTGCCTTCTTCGCCGGGCGACAACGTGATCTCGGCACCGAAGATCTCGAGCAGCTGGCGCCGTTCGATCGACACGTTCTCGGGCAACACGATGCGCAAGCGGTAGCCGCGCAGCTTCGCGACGATCGCGAGCCCGATTCCGGTATTCCCCGACGACGGTTCGAGGATCGTGTCGCCCGGCTTCAAGAGGCCGTCGCGCTCGGCAAGCTCGACCATCTTGACGGCGATGCGGTCCTTCGACGAACCGCCGGGGTTCTGGCCTTCGAGCTTGGCGTAAATCTTGACGTCGGGATTCGGCGACAGCGCGTGCACACCGACTAGCGGCGTGTTCCCGATCAGCTCGAGAATGCTCTCCATTTTCATGGTTGCGCTCGCGTGCTCGCCGCTCACCCGCCCGCGACGGCCGGGAGGATGGAGATGTCGTCGCCGTCGTCGATCTTGGTGTCGAGGCCCTCGAGGTAACGGATGTCCTCGTCGTTCTTGTAGACGTTGACGAACTTGTGGAGGCCGCCCTGGTCGTCGAGGAGATTGCCCCGCAACCCCGGGTACTGCGTGACGAGGGCGCTGAACACCTCGCCGATCGTCGCGCCCTCGACCGCCACGGTGGCCTGGCCGTCGGCCTGGGCACGCAGCACGGTTGGAAGTCGGACCTCGGCGGGCACGGCGAGCCTTTCGTTCGCGGACCGGGTCGCGAGGTTACAAGCCGGATCCAGCCGGTCGGAATTCCCGCCCCGCGAGGTCGGCGTCGGTGAGGTCCTCGCCCGAGAGGCTGCGCGGCCAGAGCCCGCAGGCCACAACCACGTTCACTTCGGCGGCCAGCACCACGAGCTGGCCGAGGAGGTAGAGCCACGCAAGCAGCGCGATGACCACCGCGAACGTTCCGTAGGTCTGGCTCGCTCCTTGCACCTCATGGCCGACATACCACCCGCCGACGAGTTGCAACGCCACCCACCCGGCGGCCCCGACGACCGCGCCGGGCAACACCATGCGCCACGAGAGGTGACGGTGCGTCATCAGCTTGAACGCCACCATGAACAGACCGGTCGAGGTCGCGAACGACAGTGCAATGCCGACGACCGCGCCGATGGGCCCGATGTTGTCGCTGAACGTCGCCGCGGACCCGATGATCGTGACCGCCACGATGCCGAGCCCAAGCACGGGCAGCATCGCGAGTGCTCGCAGTTTCGACTTGAAGAAGTTGGGGCGCGCTTTCAACGGCACTTCCCAGACGTCGTTCATCGCGGTTTCGGTCGCTTGGATCGCGCCGAGGCCGGCCCACAACAGACCGACGAGCCCGACGGCAAGACCCACGCCGCTGCCCGACAATTTCCCGGTGTGGCGCAACTCGTCACCGATGACGGGGAACTGCGACAACGTCGAGTTGAGCACCTCCTGTTGCAGGTGCGGATTCCCCTGCAACACGAAGCCGAGGATGCTCACGAGCGCCAGCATGAGCGGAAAGATCGAGAAGAACCCGTAGTACGAGATCAGCGCGGCGAGGCGGCCGCCCTGATCGTCGCCGAACTTCTTCACCACTGCGTACGGCAGCGCGAGCCATTTGTGGCGGCGCTGGTACTGATCCGCCGCCCGCCGCAAATCCTTGAACCACGTGACTGCACGCGATCCCACCATTGCTCGCGGCTACCCAGGAGCACGCCCCGTTAAGCCCCGTTACATCAACGCGACGGGCACCTCGTGCACATCACCGTCGATCACCCGGTAGGCCCGCAGTACGGGAGCATCGTCTTTGAGGCTGACGATCACGTACAACCAGTCGGGGTACCACGCGGCCTGGCTCACGTCGGTTGGTGAGGGGAACGCCTCGGTGTGGGTATGGCTGTGCCAGCAGCCGACGATTTCCTCGCCGCGCTGTTCCGCGGCGCGCATGGCAGCGAGTTGGTCGCGGCCGTCGATGCGGTAGACGAGCGACGATGCAGCTTCGTTCCGGCACGGCCTCGCCTCGCTCACGAATCCGGTGGGCGCGCCGTCGTTCATCGTGCCGATGAACAACCCGCACGCTTCCTCGGGATAGCCGTCGTAACAACTCCCGACGACCACCTGCCACTCGGATTCGGTCAGCCGCATGAAGGCCGGCGCTACCTTCACGCCGGGTGCACGTCCTGGATCGCTCGCCATACCTTCTCCGCAGTGCACGGCATGTCGATATGGCGGATACCGAGGTGCGAGAGCGCGTCGATCACCGCGTTGTGTACCGCGGGTGTCGAACCGATCGTGCCGGACTCTCCGATGCCCTTCGCGCCGAGCGGGTTGAGCGGCGTGGGAGTTTCGGTGTTGCTCACTTCGAACGACGGCAGTTCCGCCGCGCTCGGGATCGCGTAGTCCATGAGATTGCCGGTGATCGGGTTGCCGTCTTCGTCGTAACGGATTTCTTCGAACAACGCCTGCGCGGCACCTTGCGCGATCCCGCCGTGTTGCTGACCCGCAACGAGAAGCGGGTTCAGGATGCGGCCACAGTCGTCGACCGCGATGTGCCGCACCAATTCCACGCGGCCCGTGTCGGTGTCGACCTCGACGACTGCGATGTGCGAACCGAACGGGAAGCTCGATTGACCGGCGTCGAAGTCGAGTTCCGCGGCGAGTTCGGCGGCCATGCCCTCGGGGCGTTTCGAGTCGTCGCGCGCGGCGCGGACGAGGTCGCCCCACGTCAACGCGCTCGTCGGCACACCGGCGACCTGTACGCCGCCCTCGCCGAGCACGATGTCGTCGGGGCTCGCCTCGAGGAGATGCGCGGCGAGTTGCTTGGCCTGTTCGAGCACCATCTCACTGGCGCGCCACACCGCCGAACCGGCGGTTTGCAGCGAACGGGAACCCATCGTGCCCTGCCCGCGAGGCACGAGCGCGGTGTCGGACTGTACGAGGGTGACCTTGTCCATCGGCACACCGAGCAACTCGGCCACGATCATCGCGAACGCGGTCTCGTGTCCTTGGCCGTGTGCGCTCGTGCCGACCTTGGCGGTGACCGATCCGTCTTCGTGCACCTCAACCGCGCCGTACTCGGCGTGCAGGCCGACCGGCGCGGTGATCTCCACGTAGGACGCGATGCCGATCCCGAGCTGCTTCGTGTCGCCGCGCTCGCGTCGGGCGCGCTGGTCGGCGCGCAACTCGTCGTACCCGGCGGCGGCAATTGCTGCATCGAGTGCCTTCGCGTACTCGCCGGTGTCGTAGGCCGCGCCCGTGAGCGTAGTGAGGGGAAAATCAGCGGCAGGGATGAAGTTCTTGTGCCGGATCTCCACCGGGTCGATACCGAGTTCGCGCGCCGCGATGTCGATGATGCGTTCGAGGAGCGCGGCGGCTTCGGGCCTACCCGCGCCGCGGTACGCGCCAGTTGTCGTGGTGTTCGTGATCGCCGACTGCCAGTTGAACTCGATCTTCGGAATCACGTAGACGCCCTGCGACATCGTCTGCGTGAAGAACGGCAAGAACGCGCCGATCGCCGGATAGGCGCCCGCCTCACCGACCACGCGCACACGCAAACCGGTGATCGTGCCGTCGCGCTTCAAGCCCAGCTCGACGTGTTGGACCTGGCCGCGGCCCTGGATCATCGAAAGCAGATTCTCGGAGCGGGTTTCGGTCCACTTCACGGGGCGGCCGAGACGCATCGCGGCCGCCGCCACGATCTGGAACTCCACGTAATCGCCCGCCTTCGGGCCGAACCCTCCGCCGACCGCCGGCGCGACGACGCGTACCTGCGCGGGTTCGAGTCCGAGCACCGTTGCGAGCGGAGCTTGGAGGCCGTGCGGCGCCTGCGTCGGCACCCACACGGTGATGCCGCCGTCGGGTTCGCCGGGCACCGCGACGATCCCGTTGTTCTCCATCGGTATGCCCGCGAGCCGCTGGTTGTGCATCCTCTGGGTGACGACCACGTCGGCGTCGCCGAAGATGTCGTCGACCTCTCCGGTGCCCATCCCGATCGCGAGGTTCGACCCGTGCGCTTCGTGCACGAGCGGCGAGCCTTCGACGAGCGCGGCTTCAGGGTCCATGACCGCGGGAAGCGGGTCGTAGTCGACCACGACCATCTCGACCGCGTCGATCGCGTGGGTGCGGGTGTCGGCGACGACCGCGGCGACGATGTCGCCGACGAAGCGCACCGTGCCGCGCGCGAGCGGCGGACGGTTCGCAGTGGGCGGCAACATCAGGAACCCGTGCTGGTCGGGTAACGACAGATCGTCGGCCGTGTACACGGCGAGCACGCCCGGCATCGCCGCGGCCTCACTCGTGTCGATTGACTCGATGTGGGCGTGCGCGATCGTCGACCGCACGAACGCGATGTTCACCAGCCCGACAACCGCGAGGTCGTCGAAGTAGCGCGTCGTGCCGTTGAGGATCCCAGGGTCCTCCTTGCGGCGTACGGGGTGCCCGAGAATCGAACCCGACGTCGTCATGAATGTCCCTTTCTGGCGGCTTTGCCGGCCGACGCGCACACTACCGCCGGGCGTTCAGAATGCGGCCCCCGGTGCCGATATAGATGGCTGATGGACGGCATTGCTGGGGTCCAAGCGCGCATCGCCGAGATCCAATCGCGTTTCGCGCCGAGGCCGGCTGCGTCGGCATCATCTTCGTCGTCGTCGTCGGCGAGTGCATCGTCGGCCACTGACTTCTCGACGCTGCTCGACCAGGCGACGGGAACCGCGTCGACGCCCACCGTGAACGCCGGCGCCGCGACCACGGATCGCGAGAAGTGGGCGCAGGATTTCCTCACCCGTCTCGGCATGCCCGTGAGCACCGAGAACGTGAAAGTGATGGTCGCCTGGCAACAGGCCGAGGGCACGAGCGCCCGGTTCAACCCGCTCGCCACGACGCAAGACATGCCGGGTGCAACGCGGTTCAACTCGGTGGGCGTAAGAAACTTCGCAACGTACGAAGATGGCCTGGCCGCCAACATCAAGGTCATCAACAACGGCCGTTACGGCAACATCCTCGCGGCGCTGAAGGCAGGCAACAGCGCCACCGCCGTCGCCCAAGCGATCCAAAACTCCCCGTGGGGCACTGGCGGCCTCGTCCTCAAAATCCTCGGCCAGCAATCCGGGTAACTACCCCGGCAGGTTGGTGGGGTTCTGGCGCAGGCGGCTATGCGCGCATATACAGTCGCGTCCGCGGTCTGTTATGACGCTGGAAGGACCTCGAGGTGGCCGAAATGCTCGCCATCTCCGATGCCCAGTGGGGGATCATCGGAACGAGTTCGCTGGCGCTCGCCACCGTCCTCGTCCAGCTCACGACCACGGCGAGAGAACGCAAGCATCAACGGGATCTGCAGGTCGCGGAGCGGGACCACACCGACGCGGTGCGGCGCCGCACGGAGTGCGCCACCGTCTATCTGGATCTCCTCACATACATGCACGGTCAGACCCGAGCCATGCTGAACGTCGAGCGATTGAGTGACTTGAAGGTTCCTCGAGACGACGAAGTCGTCGAGTTGCGGGCCAAGATCGGCGCGGTCGGCAGCAAGCCGGTCCGATCCCACTTCGACAGCTTCCTCGACACGATGTCGCAGATAGGCCAGCTCGTGAAGACCGTGGCCGAGGGATCTGCGGGCGGAGCCGCATGGACAGATTTCCAACACGCGAGAGAGCAGTTGAAGTCCACGACGTTCGCCGTTGAGGGCGAGGTCACCGAAGAACTTCGCTAGCGGGTCGAGCAACGCACGTTCGAGGCGGAGGAACACCATGACGCCATCCGGCATCCTCACCGAAGCACCCGGCATTCGAACAGTCGGTGTGCTTGTCGTCGACACGGTCGACTCCGTCGCCATGAAGGAGCGCCTCGGACAGAAGCGCGCCGACGAGATCTACCGCCGGGTCGAACGACTGCTACGCAAAGCGATCAGCCGCACCGGTGGCCAGACCGTGAAGGGTTTGGGTGACGGCGTACTCGCCGTGTTCCCCAGCGCTTCGTCGGCGCTGCGCGCTGCGTGTTCCGCGCTGCAGGGTGTTTCGGTTTACAACCGCGATGCAACCGACACCATCGCGCTGCGCGCCGGCGTGTCGGTCGGCGATGTCGCGTTCGAGGGCGACGACATCAAGGGCTTGGCCGTCGACGAAGCAGCGCGGCTACAGACGGAAGCCGGCAGCAACGGCATCCTGCTCACTCGCGAGACCTACCTCCTCGCCCGGGGCCGCACGAATTGCGCCCTGGAGCAAGGTCCCGAACTGGCCTTGAAAGGCATCGATCGCCCGGTCTCGACGTACACGATCAACTGGGCGGAGTCACCCGAAGGCACCGACCTGGAAGTGGAGCTGCCCGACAAGCTCGCGGCGGAGAGGCGGTCGAGGTTCCCGTTCGCCGGTCGAGGCGCGGCGACCACGACGCTCGGTGTTCCGGTGCTGGGCGAGCACTCGAGCCTGATCATTCTTCGTGGACCGACGGGTATCGGCAAGACGCGGCTGCTCGCCGAATGGGCCGACGGCGCGCGTCTTGCCGGTGCGTTCATCTTCTACTGCAACGCCGAGACGGGCTCGAGAGCATCACTCCAGGAGGTAGCGACCGCACTACGCGAGTTCCTCTCGTCACTCGCTCACGCACGGCTGCTTTCGACGTCGCCCGGGTACCGGCGTGCCTGCGAAGACTTGGCGGCGGCGTTCGCGCCTCCGGCGAGCGACACGGGTCTCGACATTGAACACAGCGAGATCGTCGAACGCCTGGTTCGATTCGTCGCCCACATCGCCGATGATTCTCCGACCGTCTTGATCATCGACAGCGTCCAGTACGGGTCGAGCGCGACGCTCGCCTTCATGGACGCGCTGCTGAAGAGCTCCGTAGCGAACGTGCGCATCGTCTGCGCGGTGACCACGGATCTGACGTCGGACGAGGTCACCGTGTCGGACGACCGGTTGATGAACACGTTCCCGCTCTCGGAACACGTTCAGAGCTTCGACGTCGAACCACTCGACCTCGACGGCGTTGTCGAGTGGCTGGAACGGCAGCCGATGTTGACGCTCGGGAAGGCGGCACCCGTAGAGCTCGACGACATCGGTAAGGAGATCGCGGATGCGTTCCACGAGGCGTCCGGCGGGAATCCCAATGTGTTGGGGCTCGTCATTCGCGACAGTTACGACTTGGAACGCCGCGTCAGCATGGACGATTACGGCCACTGGCGAACCCAGTCGGACATCGAGTCTCTGAGGAGATCGCAGTCGGCCGAGAAGTTGATACGCACTCGGCTCGGCCGCCTCAGTGCCGAGGAGCGCGAGATCCTCGACATCGCGGCCGTCGTCGGCCTCGAGATAGAGGGCGACTTGCTCCGGCGAGTGAGCGGCAAGAACCGCGACCAGGTCAACGACCTCCTCGCGGTTGCCCGGAACCGCCATTTCATTGCCGCGGTCGATGGAGTCGAACGCTTCGAGACCGAGGCCACGAGGCGCGCCGTCTATCGCATCATGTCGACGCCGAAGCGCGCCGACTGGCACGAAGCGCTTGCGAACGCGCTCCTGGCCCGAGCGGATGACGGCAAGACGCTCGTGCCCCACGTGCAGATCGCGCGGCACTTCAGCGAGGTGGCGGCCGTACACGGCCGGCATGCCGACGACGCAGTCGACCACTTCCTCCGCGCCGCGACGCGCGCGATTCGCACGGAACCCTCCGACGCCGTGAATCTCGCGCACGAGGCGCTCAAGGTTCTCGACACGTTCGAGTTGGTCGACGACGCGCAGCTGCGCGGCAAAGCGCAAGCTGTGGTGGCGGAGGCACAGGAAGAACTCGGCCATCCGGGACCCCAGCTCTCGCGCGAACTCACGGAAGGGCTGCGCACTCACAGCGCGTCAACCGTCTAGCCGGCGCGGCGCGCACCCCGGCAGGTTGTTGCACTTCCACCCCCGAACGGGCGCATAACTGCAACAACCCGGCGGAGTTGGCGGGGTTAGGCGCGGTACTTGGCGGCGGTTTCGGCGAGCACTTCGTGGAACTCGGCGACGGTGTCGCGCAGGATGTCGGCCACCGGTTTTATGTCATCGATGCGCCCTGCGACCTGGCCGCCGAATGGCAGACCCGCGTCGAGCGCGCCGCTGAAGTAGAGCGCGAGCTGACCACCCAATTGGGAAAGCGGCACCGGGTCTTCGCGTTCGAGCGCGCCGGTGTGGTCGGTGCGCAGCACGCGGAATGCCGGGCGCGCGAAGCGGTTCAACAGCATCGTGCCGGTTTCGGCTGATCCGACGATCAACTGTTTGTACGCGTCGTGCACGGGTGACTCGGTGGCCGACACCATGCGCGTGCCCATCTGCACGCCTTCCGCACCGAGCACGAACGCGCCGGCCATCGACCGACCGTCGCAGATGCCGCCGGCCGCGATGATCGGTACGTCCACGTGCGACGCGATCTGGGGAAGCAACACCATGGTCGATGCGCCGTTGGCATCTTTGAAGCCGCCGCCCTCGTTGCCTTCGACGACGAGACCGTCGACGCCCGCTCCGATCGCCTTCAACGCACCCCGCAACGTCGGCACCACGTGGAACACCACGAGTCCCGCGTCCTTCAACAACTTCGTGAACTTGGTCGGGTCGCCGGCCGACGTCGTCACGAACGTCACGCCGTTCTCCACCACGAAGTCGACGATCGACGGGTCGCGCACGAACAGCTGCGCGACATTCACACCGAACGGCTTGTCGGTGAGGTCGCGCATCTTGCGGATCTCGCCCCGGATCACGTCGAGCTCGCC
>JAODBJ010000312.1 GCA_025463905.1 Actinomycetes bacterium | reverse complement strand
CCGCGCGAAGGTCTTGCAACAACGCCTTCGACACGGTTTTCCGGGTCGCGGCCGACAGCGCGAGTGGCTGCAAGTAGGGGAGCGCCGTTGCGAGCGCGTGCGGTCCGACGACGCGAACGGCGGACGCCACCGCTCGATCCGTGCCGACGAGGACGGCGAGCGATGCGAGAAGCTCGGCGCGGTCGATCGCCTGCATTCGCGGTGTGGCCGACTCTTCGCCGAAGCCGAGGTCGATGATCACTGGCCCGTCGTGGCCGACGAGCACGTTGGCGGCGCGAAGCGCGCGATGCGCCATGCGCCGGCCGTGCAGCGTCGCAACTTCCGTCCACGTCGCGTCGAGCAGGCGATCGTCGATCTCATCGGGAGCCAACTCGTCGAGCCGGCGACCGTCGACGTACTCGAGCGCGAGCACCATCGACCCGTCGGGGAGCGACGCAAGTGTTTCCACCTGCGGACAAGTCACCCCACCCTGGCGGGCGAGCAGCAGCAACAGCGCTTCGTGCTCGACGTCGAGCTTGAGCGACGGCGATGGCCAGCTGTCGTTTGGTCCGCGTAGCAGCAGGGCGCGGTAGCCGCGGTACAGAAGATCCGCGTCGCGGCTGTCGCGTCCGAACGCTTTGACGAACGCCCGTTGACCGTTAGAAGACTCGGCCACGTACAGCTGGGAGCGACCCCCTTCGGCGCGCTGAAGTCTGAGACCGGTGACGTTGAGACCGGCTTCCGTGAGCGCCGCCGCGATCGTGGCCGGTGCCGGCCGTCGGTTCGGTGCACCGAACGCGACGAGCAGCGCAGCACCGACCGCGGCGCCCGCCGACACGGCGAGGAGTATTGCCGGCACGCCCGCGCTCCCCGCGGCGGCCATCACGAGCGCGAGTACGAACAACGCAACGTCGGTGGCGCGTCGCCACTGACGGCTGAGCCACGGCTTTCCCACCATCGCCACTGCCGCCGCGCCCGCGAGATACGCGAGCGACGGGAACCGCGTCGACGCAACCCACGTACCGCTCGTGACCGCGTGCGGAAGTCGACCCGGCAAGTCGATCACGCGGTCGAGCAGAACCCACGCGGCTGCGCCCGCGGCCGCCGCGAGCGTGAGGATTTCGAGCCGTCGCCACCGTTGCCGCCAAACCAGCAACGCCGTGACGACCACCGGCACCGCGACCGCCACCACCTGCGTGAGCGCCAACACCAGCGCGCGGAACGACACCGGCACACGCGAGGTCACTCGCCCGAAATCGGCCGTCACGCCGTCCGTTGTGTGCGTGCCGAGCGCGATGACGATGGCCAACAGCAACGCCGCGCTTCCCCAGAGCACCAAGCGCACGACGTCACCGGGGTGACGGAAGTACCGCTCACCCGGGGGCGCGACGTCGAACACAGATGGGCGCGGTTCGATGGCGATCGCCGAGTGGCTCATCACGATCCACCCGGACAGTGCGCGCCGGCGCCACACAAGCGCAGCCCGTTACGCGCGTGGACCTTCGCCACCAGCGCCGTACGAGGTTGGAACGCGAGTGCGCCGTCGGCGTCGAACAACAGGGACGCGGTCTGCGGACTGTCGAACTCGAAGCGATAGGTGACGCAGCCCCCGGGGAACAGATACGAACGAGTGGCGCGCAGCGCGGGAGGAAGTTGCTCGGGTCGCTCGAAGCGGCGCATGCCGGGTACGTCGCTCGGCACCTCGCTCGCAGAAGTCACCGCGCATTCATTGCGGGGGAGAAGGGACACCGCGACTGCGTGCGTTCCCGCGCGGTCGGAGTCGAGCCAGAACGTGCCGCGCCCGCGCTCGATCCGCATTCCACCCGGACTCCATCCGACCGGGAAGGACGCGACGCAGGGGACCGACGTCGCGGACGGAACGGATTGCGCCATGAGGATCATCACGTTGCTGGTGCCGCAGTCCGCGCTTCCGGGCAGCTGGTGGTAGTAGACGGGCACCAACAGGTTTCCGGTCGAATTGAGCGCGAAGAACGCACCGAAAAGTAGCGCCAGCGACAGCGCAACGCGTTTCACGTTCCAGCGCTGCAGCGTGATCGGACGGCGCTTGGGTGCCAACTCGCGGAACTGTTGCAACAGATTGCGCGGGTCGCGTTTCATTACCGCGCGGAGCTGCGTGGGGCTCGCCACACCGCGCGCGGCCGCGAACGCTTCCGCGATCTCGTCGGGCGTGAAGTATTGCAACGCGTGCCGGTACACACGTTCCGCGTCGGTGCGGACCGCGAGAACGAGCATCATGTTGGCGAGGTCGACGGCTTGGCGCCAAGGTGACGGCCGTACTTGGACGAAGAACACGTCGATGAGCTTCAACTGCCCGTTTTGAACGAGGAGGTTGGCGGGCTTTATGTCGCGATGGGCGAGGCCGGCGTCCCAGAGTTGGCGGATGATCTTGAGGCCCTGCACGATCACGTCGTCATCGACCTCGGCGTCGCCGATCTCCGTCGCGCCGTCGAAGAACTCCGTGATCAGTAGGTACTCCCGCTCGGGTGTCATCTCGACGATTCCGTACGACTTCGCAGTTGGAATGCCGAGATCGCGCAGTAGGAGCGCCGCGTAGTCCTCGTATTCGACGAGCCGGCGCACCGACTGGAACGGTGCTTCGTCTTCGAGCCGCCCGTAGAGAATCGTCCGGCCGAGCTTGTACCACCGGTCGGCGCGCACGTGATTCATCGCGTAGAGCTTCCCGAACACGTAGGTGTCCGGGTCGCCTTCGATGCACAGCCGGAGCGGCGTAGAACCACCCGATCCTGCGAGCCCCACCGGTTTGATGTCGACGACGGTCAGCCCGAGTTGATCCTGTACGGCTTGGCGCACCGCTTCACCGCGACGGCCGCCGACATCGAGATGCGCCGTCTTCCCTCCCCCGTAGCGGACCGGGAAGATTTCGTTCGGTGTGAAGAATCGGAACGCGTTGATCCCGATAGCAGTCGCGAGGGCGACGCCGACGAGGATGTCGAACGGGTGGTACGTCGCGAGGTACAGCTGCGACGCCGCGAAGACGAGCACGACCGCGGCGGCCACGGACTTGGCGATCGTTCGAGGCCGGCCTGCAACCACGAGTGCGTACGCGACCGCGACCGCGACGATGGTCACGATGGCGACCGGAGCGGCCGGCAGGGAGAAGCCGCGCCAGCGCCCGATCGTGGCCACGTCGTAAGGACGCGGCCGGGCGTACCCCTCGTAGAGGATGCTCATGGCGACTTCGAGTACCGCGAGACTGCCGACGAACGTGAACAAATGGCGCCAACGCTTGAGCGCCACGAGGGCGAGGATGAGCGCGCCGGCTACCGCAGTCACTCCCCAGCCGACACCGAAGCGAGTGATCGACGTCATGGCATTGGTGAGCCAGTCGGTGCGCAGCCGCGCGAACTGTCTCAAGATTGCGACGTCGACGCGGTCGGTGGCGCGGCGCGCCGGCGCCGAGTTGTACGTGATGATCCCCCACGCGACGAGCAGCGACGACGCCACGAGCCAGCCCGCGCCCGTGGTCCCGATGCTTCGCGGAAGTGGCGGCGCCGCACCCGATGGCCGCCGCCGGCGGCGCATGCGGCGAGCGGTAGGCGGCGCGATCGAAATCGGTTCGTGGAGATCCGTCACCGCAAACTCTCTTCGTTGAGCCAGGTGGCCGCGACCGCTGCGTCGCTCTTGCCGCTTTCCACTTGCGCGTTGAGGTCGCTGAGGACCGCGGTTGTGATGCGCGTGGAAACTGCGTTGACGAGTGCGACGAGACCGGGGCCGAAATGGTCGACGACTTCTGTGCGCACCAGCGGGATCACATTCTCCGCGGGTTGCAGGTCCCGATCGTCGATCAACTCGACCAGGCCGTCGCGTTTGATCGACGGGTCGGTCGTGAACAGGAGCGCGACGTCGACGTAACCGTCCTTCAACGCCTGGCGCGTGACCGGGCCGCCTGCGTCGAGCCGAACGAATTCTTTGAACTTCAACCCGTAGACCTGTTCGAGCCCTGCCAGGCACTGCGGGCGCGACGGGCATTCCGGTGGTCCTCCGAACGTCAGGTCGTGCGCGACGTTTGCTACGTCGCTGAGTGTTCGCAACCCATCGTGCGCGGCGGTGGCGCGAGTCACGACAAACGTGTTCGCGTCCTGCGCCGGTGCGGGAGCAAGCGCAGTCACATGGCTCTTCTCGAGTGTTCGCACGAGGCTGTCGTGCGTCGCGCGCACGTTGGACGTTGCCGAGCGCAGTCCGAGACTCGAGAAGTGAAGCGCAGTACCCGCGTACTCGGGAACGAATTCGATGAGGCCGCGCGACAACGCCGGAGCGACGAACTCGCGAGGGCCGAGATCGAAGGCCCGACGAACGTGGTAACCGCCCCCCTCCAACGCCTTGCTGTAGATCTCCGCCAGCACGTGACTCTCTGCAAAGTCGAACGAACCGACAGTGATCGAGTCGTCGCGCAACGCCTTCGAGACGTTCGGCGACGCCGATTGACTGGATGTCGAACTGCACGCGACGAGTGCTGCGAGGATCACAGTCAGACACAGCACCGCAAATGTTCGATGCGCGAACCCCAAGGCGCCCCCCTTCCGAGTGCATGCACTCGGCCCCACAACGAGTGTCGCACAGCGAGTCAAACGTGCGTAGGGTTGAATTCGAGTCGGGGGTGGCTCGTTGAGGCGCTTGCTCATGCAGCGAGGCAACGATCATGGGCGTGGTCGATTTGTACAGCGAAGTGACGCGCTTGTCGCCGTGTTCGGCGTCGCGGTCCTGCTTCTCGGCATGCTCGCGGTGCGCCACGGGTCGGTGTCCGCGCTGGAGAGGTCGGCGTTTCGCCGCGTCAACGATTTACCCGGCGCGCTCTATCCCGCGCTGTGGCCGTTTCAGCAACTCGGCGTGATCGTCGTGGGACCGATCGCGGCCGCGATCGCCGCGTTCTTTCGCAGGTTTCGCCTCGCGGCCGCGCTCCTCGTTGCCACCGTCGCGAAACTCGGGCTCGAACGCGTGGTCAAGAAGTTTGTCAGCCGGCAACGCCCCGGCGCGTCGATCGGTGGTCACATTCACCTCCGCGGAAACGTCAGCGCGCACGGCGAAAGCTTCGTTTCCGGCCACGCGGTCCTCGTCGCGGCCGTCGCCTGCCTGATCGTTCCGTACCTTCGGGGCCGCTGGAAGATCGTCCCCTGGGCCATCGTCGGGACCGTGATGGTGACGCGCGTCTACGTCGGCGCGCACAACCCTCTCGACGTGATCTGCGGCACCGCGCTCGGGCTGGCGATCGGCTCGTGTCTCAATCTCGCTTTTGGTGTACCGGCGGCGGACAGGGAGTAGGGGCGATCCCGCACGTTGCGCCGTGTGGTGTCGAATAGGTGGTGATGGAGTCACCGCTCGTCGCCAAGCCGACTCTCCGTGGCTGGTTGCACCAGATCGCGTTCTTCGTGTCGATACCGGCCGGGATCGTGCTGATTGCGCTCGCGCGTGGCGCGTCCGCGCACGTCGGCGCCGCGATCTACGCCGCCAGCCTCAGCGGGCTGTACGGGGTGAGCGCGGCGTATCACCGCGGCGGATGGTCCGCGAGGGCAAAACGCGTCATGAAGCACCTTGATCACTCGATGATCTACGTGCTCATCGCCGGCTCCTACACGCCGATCACCTTGTTGGCGCTGCGGCCCGCCTGGGGAATCACCCTGCTGGTGCTCGTGTGGACGGGCGCGATCGTCGGCGTCATCATCACGCTCTTACGCCTCGAACGCTGGCACGGAGTCGGTTTCGCGATGTACCTCGTGCTCGGTTGGCTCGCCGCGATCGCGACGCCGCAGCTCGCGAGGGCGTTGTCGGCGACAGAACTGGCACTCTTGGCCGGCGGCGGCGTGATGTACACGGTCGGTGCGGTCGTGCTCGCGAGCAATTGGCCCGACCCGCGACCCGCGGTGTTCGGCTATCACGAGGTGTGGCACACGTTCGTGGTGGCCGCCGGCGTGTGCCACTACCTGCTGGTGCTGTCGCTCGTGGCGCCGCGAGGGTAAAGAGACCGCGCTCAGAACAACGGCACGTACTGCGCGACGTTGAGAAGCGCGGGCAGTGTCACGATCAGCGGGCAGGTCGCTGTGATCGCGAGCGCGAGGTTCGGGAACACGGTGGCGCCGATCGGTGGGTCGCCCGCGCAAAGTGCCGGCAGCGTCTGCGTGACGGTCGTGAACGGATCGTCGCTGGCCACGATCGCATCACACGTCGCCTGCACGAATGCACGGAAATCTGGGGCCGCTTGCGCCACCAGTGCCGGGCACACAACCGGCACCCCCGCTCGTATCGCGATGTTCAACAACCCACGCACCAACGGCGGCGGCTTCGGAGGTGGAGTGACGTGAACGAGTTTGTCGTTCCACGCCTTGAGGTCGGCGGCGCTGCCCGACCCTCCACCCGGGGGGACGCAACTGGTGAGCAGCGCGGCCGTAACGACGGCGACGAGCAACAAGCGGCGCATGGCGACCTCCGGGGGCGTGGTTGGCCGGTTTAACCCATGGGCCCCGAGCGGCGCAATCTCGAAACGCTTCGTCGGCGGTCGGCCGCTACGAAACGGTGGCCGGGTCGATACCGATGCCGCCGGCATCGCTGCTCGCATAGGCCGCGAGCGCGAAGCGCAACACATTGACTGCGTCGTCGCCGCTCCACATCAGCGGGCCGTCGCCGGTGTGCAACCAGCGCAGCCAGTGTCGTCCCGAGTCGCGAAAGCTGCTCGCCCAGTCGTCGTCGAGCGCGTGGAACCCGCGCATCTCACCGTCGGCGTAGACCTCGAGGCTCGGTTGCTGGATGCCTCGTCCTGTGCAGCGGTTGACGCGCGCATATCCCTTGCGGCCGGTGACTTCCCACCGTTCGTCGTTGGTGTAGTAGTCGGAGCGCAAGTACATGTCGACGGCGAGAGTGATGTCCCACACGCCGCGCACACCGTTCTCGTGTTCCCAGATGATCGTCGTCGGCGCGTCGATCGCGATGCCGGGCACTACTTCGGTGCCGCCGACCCAGGCGCGCACTTCCTTGATGGGTCCGAAAAGCCAGAGCGCGGTGGCGAGTTTGTGCCACCCGTCGTCGAACACGAGGATCCCGCGGCCGCGTTGCATCTGCTTGAACTGCCACTCGTAGCTGCTCGCCGGCACATCCCACCCGCCGCCGCCGCTCGCCACCATCTTCATGTGGTAGCCGCTCACGTGGCCGATCTCGCCCGACTCGACCGTGGCTTTGAGCTTCCGGAGCGGCCCGTAGAAGAGGTAGTTCTCCATCACCCGCAGCACCCGATCGTTCGCTTGGGCTGCGTCGAGCATGCGCTGCGCGCTCGCGATGTCGTTGCACATCGGCTTCTGCAGGTTCACGTGCCACCCGAGGCCGAGCAATTCGATCACGCCATCGACGTGCAACGGAATGGGGAGCAGCGCTTCGACGGCGTCGACCTCGAGGCCGCTCGCAGCGAGGTCGGCGACCGTTTCGAAGGTCTGCGCGTCAGGCCAGTCGGCTTGCCGTTGCGTGCGGCGTTCCTCGCTCGGGTCGACGAGCGCGACGACCTCAACGTCGGGGTTGTCGATGTAGCCGCGTACGTTGAGGTCGTAGATGCGTCCGAGGCCGACGAACGCGGCGCGTACAGGACGGTTGTAGGGAGTGAAGTTCAAGTGCCGCGCGTCTCCTGTTGAAGTTCGATGGTGTTGCCGGCGGGATCGGTGATCCAGATCTGTACGTTGTGCTCGCCTTGCACGCCGCGCACATACGGGATGCCGCGCTCCGTAAGTTCCGCGATCGCTGCGTCGAGGTCTTCGACGGCAACGCAGTAGTGCTGACCGGTGGGATCGATGCCGGGGCCGCGCGAAGGTGCGCCGACGAGGTGAAGCTGTAGATCGCCTACCGCGTGCCAGTGGCCCGGCACCCCGGGTATGTCGGGCCGCGCTTCGTCGCCGAGGCCGAGCACGTCGCGGTAAAACGTGACCATGTCGCCGAGCGGTGCGTCGTTGGTGTTGACGGACACGTGATGAAAGCGGGTGACGTTCATGTGCGGCTCCCTTTCGATTCTGACTCGCCGGCCGGCGGTTCGAGCTGTTCCATGAATTCGAGCCGGATGCCTCCGGGTGCGTCGACGAATGCAATACGCCGCTTCCCGAACGCCCCCTCGACCACGGCCGGGCCCCACACCACATCGTGGCCGGCAAGCTCGGCTTCGAGATCGTCGGTGAACAAGGCCGGGTGCAGGAACCCCTCCGCGGGGACGTCCACGGTGTCCTCATAGATCGCGTGGGTGAACAAGGTGATCATCACCGGTCCGAGGTACACGTCGGCGCGTTCACCGTTGTTCCATTGCATGCGATCGCGAACGTCCGCGCCGCTACGCCGGTAGAACTCGCAGGCGCGGTCGAGGTCTGCAACCTTCACCGCCAGGTTCGCCATCCCCGTGACCGCCACTGCGTCCTCCCGTCGCGAATCCGGGACGCTAG
>JAODBJ010000132.1 GCA_025463905.1 Actinomycetes bacterium | reverse complement strand
TCGTCGCGCCGTTCGGGCCGACATTGAGCGTAAGGCCCGGAGGGTTGCTCGGCGTGATGACCGTGTTGCTGCCCTTCGACTTCGCGAACTGTTGCAACACCTCGAAGTAGTAGAGCTGCAAGTACTTCGCGTCGAGTGGTCCGGTAACACCGAGCATCCTCGCTGCGACCCGTCCGTCAATCGCGTTCTGGAGTTGCGACGACAAACGCAACTCGCGGAGCTGGAAGTCGAGGACGCTGATGCCGTTCTGCGAGAGCTTCTCGCGAATGCACGTGTTGATGTCGGTTTGGACCTGCGCGAACTGCGTGGTGGCGGCAGTGATCATCGGGAGCTTCGTGAACCCGGCTCGTACGCACGTGCGCGCGGTCGGACGCACGATCGTGACCACGTAGCTGGTGCCGACGTTCTCGTAGATGTTGGTGACCTTCGCTCGCTGCACGCGGTACAGCAACGTGGCGTCGGCCGTCGCCACCGTTCCGTCCTGCCCGAGAACCTGCACCGACGCGTCGTCGCCGGTCGCGGCCATCGTGTACGACTGCGTACGGACGGAGATCTTCTTCATCTTCGTGATCGGCCACTCGAGGTGCAGGCCCGGGCCGGCTTGATGGCCCGCCTTCCCGAACGTGACCGGTACCGCAGCGGAACCCGTAGGCACCGTTCGAAAGAACGACAGCACGAAGAAGACGGCGGCCGCGATACCGAATATCACCGCGGCACCGTGCAGCGGAAAGCGCGCGGCGCGCAGCAGACGACGGCGGCGCTGGTTGTAGCGGTCGTCTTCATCGTCGTCGTCGTCATCCTCGGCGGGCTCCGCCTTCGCTGCCACTGCCAGCCGCTTCACCGTCGACGCGCGGCGCCGATCGAGCCACCAGAACCACAGCGCGAGAACACCGCAGAAGATCGCGTAGCCGAACACGTTCATTCGGCGAAGCTACCCGAGCGCGCCCCTCACTTTGGGTACGGTGTCCTTCGGGCTCACCTTGTAGAACACACCCGCAAGCTTGCCTTTTTCGTCGACGACGAACGCGGAGCGCATGATCCCCATGAACTTCCGTCCGTAGAGCGACTTCTCGCCCCACACTCCCCACGCCTCGGCTGTCTTGTGGTCTTGGTCGGCGAGCAGTGGGAAACCGAGTCCGTACTTGTCGTCGAACTTGAGCTGCTTCTCGGATGTGTCGGGGCTGATGCCGACCACGTCGACACCGAGTTTCGTCAACTCGGGCATCGCGTCGCGCAGGTTGCACGACTGCTGCGTGCAACCGGGCGTGTCGGCCTTCGGATAGAAGTAGACGACCACCTTGCGGCCCTTGTAACCCGAGAGCCGCACCGTCTTTCCATGCTGATCGTGTAGCGCGAATGCCGGCGCTTTGTCGCCGACCGCGAGTGTGCTCATCTCGACCTCCAACGTCGCGTGCAGCGTGCTTCCGCTGCGTAGCATGCCTCGCGTGCCGCGCTCGAGGCTGGTTCGTCTCGCCGGCGACCCCGAAGCAGTTCGGGACGCGGCGCGCCGGCTGTTCGATGCGCAGGACGAACCCGATGGACGGTTGCGCATCGAACGGCAGGACGCGCCCGGCGGCACGGCCTTCGTCCGATTGCGGGTTGACCCTATCGATGATGGCGGGTCACGACTGCGCATCGAGTCCCATGTCGAGCTTCATCTGCCCTTCTTCAACTGGGCGATCCGGCCCCTCGTCAGCTTCTCGCTGAGACGCTTCGCGCGCTACGTGCCGGTAGCGACCGCCGCCGATCTCGCCGGCGAACCGGTGCCCGACGCTCCCCCACCGCCCTCGTTCCTCCCGGTAGGCGCATTCGACGCCCGGCAAGCATCGCAGTTGTCAACGGCCGCGGCCGCGGTGGCGATCGTCGGTTTTGCGAGTGGGTTGGTCGGCCAACTCGCGGACCCGGTGCAGAGGAGTTTCCACGTATCGGATGCCGGGCTCGGCACCGCGCTCGCGATCACACGGGTGGGCGCGCTGATCGCGCTCGTTGTCGCCGGGTTCGCCGACCGACAGGGCCGGCGCAAGGCGATCTTGCTCGGCATCGCGTTGTGCGGCATTTCGTCGCTCGTATCGGCCGTCGCGCCGACCTTCGCGGTGTTCACCGCCGCGCAAACGTTGCAACGCGCGGCGGTTATCGCGACGAGCATCGTTGCCGGTATCGCGGCAATCGAAGAGGCCCCCGAAGGCGCCCGCGCGTTCTCGGCCGCGATGCTCGGATTGGCCGGTGGATTCGGGTTCAGCTTCGCGGTGCTCGCGTTACCCGTCAGCGACATTGCGTCGTGGGCGTGGCGGCTCGCCTTCGCGGCGTCGGCCGCGACGTTGCTCTTCATTCCGCGTATCGCGCGGAGCCTCACCGAAAGCGGCCGCTATTCGCGCCTCGCAGGCACCGACGTTGAACGCGGACGCGTCTCCGGCGTGTTCGGCTCGTACTACGGCCGCCGATTTGCGATCCTCGCCGCCGCGGTGTTCCTCCTCAACGTGTTTTCCGCGCCGTCGTCGCAACTCACCAACAAATACCTCACCGACATACGGCACTACTCCGGTGCACACATCGCGCTGTTCCGCGCCGTCACTACCGGGATCCCCGGCATCGCCGGCTTGCTGCTCGCAGGTCCGCTGTCGGAAGCACGCGGTCGTCGCCAAGTGATCCGGTTCGGGCTCTTGGTCGGCATCGCGACGCAGATGGTTGCGTACCTCACGGGTGGCGCAGTGTTGTGGATTGCGAACACCGCTTCGGCAGTCGCGAGCGCAGCCGGCGGCGTGGCGCTGGGCACCGTACAAGCCGAGATGTTCCCGACGGAGGTGCGTGGGACCTCGAACGCACTCCTGCTGGTGGCGGGCGTCGTCGGGTCGGCGATTGGGCTCATCGGCGCGGGAGTGCTTTCCGACCCCATCGGCCTCGGACACGCGCTGGCTTTGTGCGGCATCGGGGCCCTCCTCGCGGCCGCGTTCTTGTTGCCGAGACTTCCGGAGTCGGCGCAACGCTCACTGGACGATGTCAGCCCGACCGGATCGAACCCGGCGGAACCGAACGCGACTGACTCGAAACCCACGGACGAGTAGCGTCCCCGCCCGATGGCAGCGCGCACTCCCGAAGTGGTTCTCGACGGTCTCGTGTTCCCGGAAGGGCCGCGCTGGCACGACGAGCGGTTGGTCTTCTCCGACATGCACGACTACCGCGTCCTCGCGCTCGATCCGGCGAGCGGTGCGGCGGAGACGCTGTTCGAACTGGACACGCAACCGTCGGGCCTCGGTTGGTTACCCGACGGCCGGATGCTCGTGGTGTCGATGGTCGACCGGCGCGTGATGCGCGTCGAGAACGGTGCGCTCGTCGAGCACGCCAACCTCTTCGATCTCGCGCCGTGGTGGTGCAACGACATGGTCGTCGACGGGCACGGACGGGCGTTCGTCGGCAACTTCGGCTTCGACATGTACGGCAACGGACATCCGCGAAAGACGAACGTCGTGCGCGTCGATCCGGATGGCACGGCCGTGAGCGCGGCCGAAGACCTCGGTTTCCCGAACGGCATGGTTGTCACTCCCGATGGCAACACCTTGATTGTGGGCGAGTCCTTTGGCGGTGCGCTGGTCGCGTTCCGCATCGCCGACGACGGGTCGCTGCACGACCGGCGCGTCTTCGCCCAACTCGACGGTGCGGTTCCCGACGGCATCTGTCTCGATGCCGAGGGTGCGGTGTGGATCGCGTGCCCGTTGTCGAACCGTTGCCTTCGCGTCGCCGACGGCGGAAAAGTGCTCGACGAGATCGCCATCGGGCGAGGCACGTTTGCCTGCATGCTCGGCGGAACCGACCGCAGCACCCTGTTCATATGCACCGCCGAGGCGCACGATCCCGCCTCCGCGCGCGCCGTTCCCGCCGGTCGCATCGAAGCCGTAACCGTCGACGTCCCCGGCGCGGGCTACCCCTAAGCCGTCACACGCGCTCGCCAGGTTGTTGCACTTGTGCGCCCGCGCGGGGGCAGAAGTCCCACAACTTGGCGTTTGGGACCGGGCTGACGGGTTAGGTGTCGACGAGGCCTTCCCAACCGGGCGGGGGTGGCGCGAGCTTCCAGTACTGCTCCGGTGCGGGGGCGGCGAGCTTCACCGACAGGTGCCAGTCTTCTTCCAGCGCGCGTAGTTGCGATGGATAACACTGGACCGCCTTGTCTTTGCGGTCGGAGATCGGATCGATCGGCGCCGCGATGGGCGTCGGCCACAACGTGGACGTGAACAACTTCGACACGCGCCACGCGAGCATCCCCGGAATGTGCTTGTAGCCGGTGTCTTCGTAGCACCACCATGCGCTGGTCGCGAGACGCGCGTCTTCGCGAGCCAGCATGCACGCGCGATGCGTCGTGTCGTGGTCGGGGTTCGCAAGACCGAACGGCGCGAGCACCACCGTCGGTTCGAGCGCGGCGATCGCGTCGGCGAGGTCCCCGACAATTTCCTTCGGCGACACCGGCTTGTTCCCCGGCCGGTAGCTGTACTCGACGAAGTCGAGCCATACGGGCGTCGCGTCGAGAACTTCCATCGCGGCGCGGTCCTCGTCGAGGCGCGCCGCCATCACGTCGTCGCCGGGGCCGAAACCCGACTGCACATCCCACTCGCGCATCGGGTCGGGATACGCGGGCGGTGTGCCGGCGAACACCGTGATCACCGTCGCGCCGGGATGGCGGGCGAGGAGCCGCCCAGTGCCGAGCACCGCGTCGTCGAGGTGCGGCGACACCACGACGATGCGGTCGAGTTCACCCTCGTGCGGCAACCCCCACTCGCGCATCGGGTGTTCGCCCTGCGGATAGTCGGCCATCGCAGTCAGCAGTCAGCAGTCAGCAGTCAGCAGTCAGGAGTTGCGGCGCAACCCGTGCCCGAAGAATCCACCGACCGGGCGCGCGTGCGCGTGGTAGTGATCCGGGATGTTGCGCATGTGATCGTCGACGTAGTGGTTGAACGTGAAGTGCTCGGCGACCACCGCCGCGAGCTGCTTGTGCATGTGTTCGAGGTGCTCGCCCGGCGGGCTCACGCCGTGTCCGCGCCACACCACCATCGGCGTCGCACAGATCTCGCATTCCGCGATCCAACAGATGTCGTCCTCGTGGAACCACGGTGTAATCCGGGCCGCCTCGCAGAGGTCGCAGTTGGGGTCGCGCTCGAGGTCCGAGGGGTCGGGCTGCATGAGGAGCACCCTAGACTCCGCTCCGTGAAAGGGCTTGTTCTCTCCGGCGGCGCCGGCACGCGCCTCCGGCCGATCACCCATACGAGCGCCAAGCAGCTCGTACCGATCGCGAACAAGCCGATCATCTTCTACGTCGTCGAGCAGCTCGTCGGCGCGGGCATCACCGAAATCGGCATCGTCATCAGCGAGGGCGACACCGGCGACGAGATCACCGCGGCCGTCGGTGACGGCTCGAAGTGGGACGTGCACATCACCTATATCCCACAGGACGCGCCGCTCGGTCTCGCCCATTGCGTGCTCATCTCACACGCGTTCCTGGGCGACGACGATTTTGTGATGTACCTCGGCGACAACATGCTGCAACAGGATCTGCGGCAGTTCGTAGAGCGCTTCGAGACCGAGCGGAGCCGGCCGCCGACCCTCGGCGAACGCGACCGTGTCACGCCGGCCGCCCAAATCCTCCTCGCACACGTCAGCGACCCGCGCCAGTTCGGCGTGGCCGAACTCGATGCCGACGGCGACGTCGTACGCCTGGTCGAGAAACCCCAACAGCCGCCGTCAGACCTCGCGCTGGCGGGCGTCTACCTGTTCGACCGGCGCATCAACGACGCGGTGCGATCGATCGAACCGTCGGCGCGCGGTGAGCTCGAGATCACCGACGCGATCCAATGGCTGCTCGACCACGACCTGCGAGTCGTGCACGAGGTGCTCGAAGGCTGGTGGATCGACACCGGCAAGAAGGACCCGCTGCTGCACTGCAACCGGCTCGTACTCGACATGCTCGTACCGCGCACCGACGGCCACGTCGACGAGCAGTCGCGAGTCGAGGGACGCGTGGTCATCGAAGACGGCGCCGAACTCGTGAACTCGGTCGTGCGGGGTCCGGCGATCATCGGCTCGCGCACGCGACTCGTCGACACGTACGTTGGGCCGTACACCTCGATCGGCCCCGACTGCCAGCTGATCGACGCCGAGGTGGAGCATTCCGTTGTCCTCGCGTCGAGCACGATCAATGGCGTGCATCGCATCCAGGACTCGCTGCTCGGCCGCGAGTCGGAAGTAGTGCGCTCGGGCATTCGGCCCGGAGCGACGCGGCTGATGCTCGGCGATCATTCGCGCGTTGATCTCGAATAAGGCAACCGTTCCGGAGCGGCATGGCGAAGATCACTGAAAGCGAGACCATCGCGGGCGTGTACCACGTCGAACCGGACGTGCACGGCGACGAACGCGGCATCTTCATCGAGACGTACCGCCGCGAATGGTTCCCCGCTGGCCGCGAGATGATTCAAGGCAACCGCGTCGATCGCCAAACCGGTGCGATCGTCGGCCTGCACTTCCACCAGCACCAAGCCGACTACTGGTACGTGCCGGCGGGTCGCGCCCGAGTCGTGTTGCACGACTTGCGCGAAGGCGGACCCACCGACGGCGTCACGTTGTGCTTCGACCTCGGCACCCGGGCCGACGACACCCACGACCACAGCGGTGTGTTCATCCCACCGGGTGTCGCGCACGGGTTCGCCGCGCTCACGCCGGTGACACTCACCTACCTCGTCGACGGCTACTACAACCTCGCCGACGAGCTCGGCGTGGCGTGGGACGACCCCGAAATCGCGGCCGACTGGGGCGTCACCGGCCCCATCTTGTCGAACCGCGACCAGACCAACCCGCGGCGCGCGGACATCGCGGAGCGAGTCCGTCCTGCGTGGCCGATGCGGACGTGAGGCAATCGTGAACATCCTCGTTACCGGCGGCGCCGGCTTCATCGGTTCGAACTTCACGCGGTATTGGATCGAACACCACGCGGACGACCGTGTCGTCGTGGTCGACGCGCTCACCTACGCGGGGAATCTCGAGAATCTCGCCGACCTCGAAGGTGCCTACACGTTCGTGCAGGGCGACATCGTCGACACCGCGCAGATGGCCGACGTGTTGCGCGATAACGCAATCGACGTCGTCGTGAACTTCGCGGCCGAATCGCACAACTCGTACGCGATCGTGAACCCCGGAGCGTTTGCACGTACGAACGCGCTCGGCACGCAGGCGCTCTGCGAGGCCGCGCGTCGGGTTGGTGTAGCACGCTTCCATCACATCTCTACGTGCGAGGTGTACGGCGACCTCCCACTCGACACCGACGAGATGTTCAACGAGTCGACGCCCTACCGGCCGCGCACGCCCTACAACGCGTCAAAAGCGGCGGGCGATCATTTCGTGCGCGCGTACTACGAGACCTTCGAGCTGCCGATCACGATCACGAACTGCGCCAACAACTACGGGCGCTTCCAATTCCCCGAGAAGGTCATCCCGCTGTTCACAACGAAAGCGTTGAACGACGAATCGCTGCCGCTGTACGCGTCGACCCTGAACCGGCGCGAGTGGATCCATGTGCTCGACCACTGCCGAGCGATCGAACGCGTGTTGGCCGACGGGAAGGTCGGCGATACGTACCACGTCGGTACGGGTGTCGAGAAGAGCATCGAGGAGATCGCCGACGGCGTGTTGGCCGCGCTGGGCAAACCGTCGTCGTTGAAGACGATCGTGCCGGATCGGCCCGGTCACGACCGCCGTTACGTGCTCGACTGGACGAAGATCCAACGCGAGCTCGGTTGGCAGCCCGAAGTCGGTTTCGAGGCCGGCCTCGCGGAAACGGTCGAGTGGTACGCGGCGAACCGCGCGTGGTGGGAGCCGCTACGCGACCGCGCGCCGGTCGTGGAGGAGTCGGCCTGGGCGCGATGAAGGTCGTTGTCACAGGAGCGGGCGGTCAGGTCGGGCGCGAGGTCGTCGACGCGTTCGCACGCGACGACGTGATCGCCGCGGCGCACGACCGTCTCGACGTCGGTGACCGTTCGGCGGTGATGGCCGCGATCACGAGTGTGCACCCCGATGTCGTCGTGCATTGCGGCGCGTGGACTGCCGTGGACGCATGCGAATCCGACCCCGACCGCGCGTGGCGGGTGAACGCGCTCGGGACCCGCAACGTGATGGAAGCAGCCCGGCGCGCCGGCGCGTATGTGCTGTACCTCTCGACCGACTACGTGTTCGACGGCACGAAGGCCGATCCCTACGTCGAGTGGGACGCACCCAATCCCGCCTCGATGTACGGCCGTTCCAAGTGGGGCGGCGAACAGGAGATCGACCCGGGCTGCGCGATCGTGCGAACGTCGTGGGTGTGCGGGCAGCACGGCCCGAACATGGTGAAGACCGTGCTACGGCTGGCGAACGAGCACCCCAAATTGTCGTTCGTCGACGACCAGCGCGGGCATCCAACGTTCGCAGCCGACCTTGCGCCGATGTTGCGCACCCTCGCGGTGTCGCGGCTGCCGGGCGTGTACCACGTGACCAATCAGGGCGAGTGCAGCTGGTACGAGTTCGCGGCCGCGGTGCTCGCGAGCGCGGGCGCCGATCCGGCGCGCATTCAACCGATCAGCACCGCGCAGTTGCAGCCCCCGCGACCTGCGCCGCGCCCCGCGAACTCGGTGCTGGACAACGCCGCGCTTCGTCTCACCGGGATCGATCTACTCCCCGACTTCCACGAGCCGCTCGCGCAACTCGTCCGCACCCTCACCCGTTAACCACCCACCCACACCCGCCGGGTTGTTGCAGTTAGGCGCCCAAACGGGGGCACAGGTGCAACAACCCAGGATGGGTTCTAGAGGCGGTCGACGATCGCGGCAGCGAACTCGGAGCACTTCACTTCGGTCGCGCCTTCCATGAGGCGGGCGAAGTCGTACGTCACGATCTTGTCGGCGATCGTCGCTTCGAGTGCGCGCACGATGTCGTCGGCGGCTTCCTGCCAGCCGAGGTGTTCGAACATCATCACGCCCGAAAGGATCACGGAGCCCGGGTTCACCTTGTCGAGGCCGGCGTACTTCGGTGCAGTGCCGTGCGTCGCTTCGAACACACCGTGGCCGGTCACGTAGTTGATGTTGCCGCCCGGCGCGATGCCGATGCCGCCGACCTGCGCCGCGAGCGCGTCGCTCAGGTAGTCGCCGTTGAGGTTCGTGGTGGCGATCACGTCGAAGTCGGTGGGGCGGGTGAGGACCTGCTGCAGGGTGATGTCGGCGATGTTGTCTTTCACCAGGATCTTGTCGCCCGGCTTGCCGTCACAGTCGTCCCAGCCGACGGCAACGTCGGAGAACTCATCGCGCGTCACTTCGTAACCCCAGTTACGGAACGCGCCCTCGGTGAACTTCTGGATGTTGCCCTTGTGCACGAGCGTGACGGACTTGCGGCCGCGCTTCACGGCGTATTCGATGGCGGCGCGCACCAACCGCTTCGACCCCGTTTCCGAGATCGGTTTGATGCCGACGCCGGAGTCGGGTCGGATGTCCCAGCCCAACGTCTCCTTGAGTACTGAGATCAGCGCCTTCGCTTCCGGAGTGCCCTCTTCCACCTCGAGGCCGGCGTAGATGTCTTCGGTGTTCTCCCGGAAGATCACCATGTCGACCAGCTCGGGGTGCTTCACCGGCGACGGCACGCCCGTGAACCAGCGCACCGGTCGTAGGCACACGTAGAGGTCGAGGATCTGGCGTAACGCGACGTTGAGTGAACGGATACCGCCACCGATCGGCGTGGTGAGCGGACCCTTGATCCCGATGAGGTGCTCGCGGAAAGCGGCGACGGTTTCGTCGGGCAACCAGGTGCCCGTTTCGTCGAATGCCTTCTGTCCGGCGAGCACTTCTTTCCACTCGATGCGCTTGCCGTGCTTCGCCGACGCGGCGTCGAACACAAGCCGCGAAGCGGGCCAGATGTCGACACCGGTGCCGTCGCCTTCGATGAAGGGGATGATCGGCTCGTCGGGTACGAGCAGCGAACCGTCAGCGCGTTGGGAGATTTTTTCGGCCATGGCCGACACGCTACCGGTCGCCTCGCGGCGTCAATGGCGTCAACGGCTCCCGAATGTCGGTGTGATGCCAGTCGGGACCGGGTTGCCTACGGGCGAGCCGATCGGGTTCGTCTTGGCGTTCGACACGGCCTTGCTGGTGAGGTTGGCGTCAGCAAGCGCGCGGGCGATGAGCTTCGACTGCACCACGATTTCCACCCGACGGTTCTGCGCTTGCCCCTCGGGCGTCGCGTTCGATGCCACCGGATCGAGGTCGGCGCGTCCCTTGGGATTCATCCGGGTTCGGTCCATCCCGATCGATTCGAAGAATCGCACGACGGCGTCGGCACGAGCGCTCGACAGTTCCCAGTTCGACGGGTACTGCGCCGAATTGATCGGATTCGAGTCGGTGTATCCAATGATCTCGAGCGGGTTGTCGATACCGGTGAGGGCCTGCTCGACAACCTGCAACAGGTTGTCGCCCTGCGGTTTCACGAGGGCTGAACCGCTGTCGAAGAGCACCTGGTCGGTGAGGAGTGTCACGACCAGGCCGTTGTCTTCCAGCGTCAGGTTCAGCTTGCCGGCGAGTCCGAGCTGCGCCGCCTTCTGTTGGATCTGCTTCTCGACGGCTCGGAGCGACTGTTGCTCGACCGTGTGCGCGGCTTGAAGGTTGGTGTGCTGATCGGCGAACTGCTTCAGTTTCGAGTTCGGCGTGTCCAGGCCGACCGTGCCACCGGAAGGCGTCGAGTTCGCGGCCGCGCCGCTGGCGCTCAACGGGGTGTCGTTCGACGCCGCGGAGAACACACCCTTGTCGAGGCTCGGACCGTTCAGCGCGTCGTTGAAACCGGCGGCGACGGCCTTGGCCTTGCTGACGTCGACGGTCGACATCGCGAACAGCGCGATGAACATGGCCATGAGCAGGGTGAGAAGGTCCGCGTACGGGATCACCCACGCTTCGTGGTTCGCGTGCTCTTCGTGCTCTTCGGGAAGTCCGTCGTCGTGACCGCTACTCATCGAACGGCCGCCTAGGCCGCGGCCCGCTCGGCGGCGCCGTCAGTTTCTTCGCGCTCAGCCGGCGGTACGTGCGACATCAGCATCTCTTCGACGATGCGGGGGCTCACGCCCGCCTGGATCGCCATCACGCCTTCGACGATCAACTGCTTGTGCGCGACCTCGTCGGCGGAGATCTGCTTCAGCTTCGCCGACCACGGCAGGAAGATGCCGTTGGCGATGAACACGCCCCAGAAGGTCGCGACGAACGCGCCGGCGATACCCGCACCAACTTCGTTCGGCTGGGACAACTTGCTCATCGTCGAGATGAGGCCGAACACCGCTCCGATGATGCCGAAGGTCGGCGCGTACACGCCGGCCTTCTCACACCACGCGGCACCCAGCTTGTGTCGCTCCTTCATCGCGATGATCTCGGCGAACATCGTCTTCTTGAGTTGGTCAGGGTCGGTGCCGTCGACCGCGAGCGCGAGGCCCTTTTTGAAGTAGGGGTCCTCGATCTTCTTGGCTTCTTCTTCGAGGGCGAGGAGGCCTTCACCGCGGGCCCGGGTCGTCATGTGCACGATCTGTTTGATCGTCTCGGCCGCCGACGGCTTCTCGCCGCCCTTGAGCGCCTTGCCGATGACCTTGCCCATCGTCTGCGTGACGGTCCAGGGGAACGACGAGATGGTCGCGCCGAAGCAGCCCATCACCACGATGATGATCGAACCGAACTCCATGAAAAGGAAAATTGGGCTGATTCCGTGCAGGATGACCGACACGAACACGCCGACCAGCGTGAGGATCAACCCGATCATGCTGCCCTTCTCCATGGGCCAGGTATCGACGGCCCTCCCCGGCGTCTGAACACCGTTTGTGGGAGCGCCGGAACCTCAGTTACGTCGCGTCGAGTGCACTTCGGACAGTCGCGATGAAAGCGCCCGCCTCTTCGGGTCCGCCGCCGTCGAGGAGACGGCGTACGAGCGCACTCCCGATCACCACACCGTCGGCCGCGGCCGCCGCTTCCACCGCGTGCGCGGGGGTCGAGATGCCGACGCCGAGCAGGGCGGGCTTGTCGGTGGCGGCCTTCATCCGCCGGCCCATCGCATCGGCGTGGGTGGCGAGCAGTTCGCGTTCGCCGGTGACCCCGAGGAGTGACACGCCGTATACGAAGCCGTGCGAGCGCTCGCAGATCGCGATCAGCCGCTCGTCGGTCGTGGTGGGCGCGGCCAGGAGCACCGTTTCCACGCCGGCGGTGTCGGCCGCGTCGCCCCATCCGTTGAGCTCGTCGAGTGGCAGGTCGGGGACGATCGCCCCGTCGACGCCACTCTCTGCGAGGGCGCTGGCGGCGCGTTCGTGCCCCAGGCGGGCGATCAGGTTGTAGTAGGTCATCACCACGACCGGAACGCCGACGTCGAGTTGGCCGAGTTGGGTGATCACCCCGATCGGCGTGGCACCGAGGTCGA
>JAODBJ010000118.1 GCA_025463905.1 Actinomycetes bacterium | reverse complement strand
CGTTCGCTCAAATTGAGCGCGTACGGCGAGATCGCGGTGAGCGAGTGAAGATACGACGACCGATGCGAGTACGCAACACCCTACGCGTTGCCGGTGGAGCCGCTCGTGTAACACATCGCGGCGGCGGAACGTTCGTCGAGTTGCGGCCACTCGAAGCCCGGTGACTCCGCGGCGAGCAGGTCGTGATAGCGCAACACCTCGACGTCGCCAAGCGCCGACGCGTCGCCGTCGCCGATGACGATGTATTTCTCTACCGTCTGCAGATCAGGTGCGACGCGTGCAAGTAGAGGTAGCAGCGAGTCGTCGACGATAACGATTTTGTCTTCCGCATGGTTCACCACGTAGGTGAGCTGCTCGGGGAACAATCGGATATTGAGTGTGTGCAACACCGCGCCCATACACGGGATCGCGAAGTACGCCTCGAGATGTTCTTGCGTGTTCCACGCGAAGGTGCCGACGCGATCTCCGGGCTGGACGCCGAGCCGTAGGAGCGCCGCCGCGAGCCGGTCGGCATTGTCGGCCACCTCAGCGTAGGTCGCGCGGCGGGGCGCGCCATCGTCCGTCCACGTGACGCACTCGTGCTCCGCGTACACGCGCCGGCCGTGCTGCAAGATCGCCGTGATCGTCAGCGGGAAATCTTGCATCGTGCTCGGGTACATGGTGCTCGGGTAGATGGTGTTTGGCTGCGCGGTGCCTGGCTGTGCTGTGCTCGACGTCATCGCTGCTCCTCGCCCCACGGGTGGGCTGGAGCGTAACGCCGCGCTACCCCGCGAGCGACAGCCCGTCGGAACGCCGGGCGACGACCGTGACGAGATCGCCCAACGCGTAGGGCACGCCCAACGTCGGGGGGACGCGTCGCAACAACCGGCCGATCCGCACGAGGGACTCCGCCCGCTGCGGCGCGTCGAGCAACGACGCCACGAAGCCGAAGCTCACCCATTTCGTCGCGACGTCGAACGACACAACACTCGCGCCGGCTCGCGTCAGCATGAGTTCGAGCGGACGCCTGGCATCGAGCCACACGACGCTCGGCGGGGCGACGATCTGCCAGTGCCGGCCGAGCGCTCGCGCCACCAAGCTTTCCCGGTTCCAGGTCTCGATCAGGAGCACGCCACCGGGATGCAGGCAACGCACGGCGTCGGCGAGGAAGCGATCGGGCTCCGCGACGTGCGCGAGCACCTGGTACATGGTGACGACATCGAACGACTCGGGCTGTTCCTCGGCCACGAGTGCGAGCGCTTCGGTGATACGAAATCCGCCGGCACGGACTCGCTGAGCGAGCACCGGAGAGACCTCGACACCTTCGGCCTCGAAACCGGCCCGGCCGGCGGCCTCGAGCATGTAGCCGAGCGCGCAGCCGACGTCGAGCAACCGGCCCGGCGGAGCGACGGCGCGCATCACGTCGCGAACGCGCGCCTTCGCGTTCCGACGATGCAACGGCGCGTCTCGCGCGTAGTCGTCGTAGCCACCGGCGCGCCGACCGGTGAAATAGCCCTCGTCGAAAAATGATTCGAGCTCGGCGGCGCTGGGCACCGGATCGAGATGGGCCAACCCGCAACCTGGGCAGCGCACGTAGTGGAAGTCGCCGATGTCGAAGAGGGTGAGCGCGAGGCGACAACCACACGCGACGCAGCCGTCCGGCTGGAGAGGGCCCCGATGCGACGGCTCTGGCGTCGTCGTGGCGTCACGTTGTTGCGTTGCCACGTCTTATAAATGCCCGCGAACACCAGTCGGGAATCGAAGAATCAGACTCGCGAGTCGGCTACCAGCCCGCGATGGCACCGATAACCAGACCGATCGCGAATAACCCGCCAGCGCGTCTGGTCAAAAGGAACGAGTGGGGCGCGAACCAGAGCGGCCAGACCGGGTTCGGTCCCGGCGACGTTGCGGGCTTCGGTTCGTCGTACGCCTTCCAGACGCGCGCGAACACGGGGAACGACAAGAACACGAGCAGCGACGCGACCGGCAGTACCCGCGCCGCAACCAAGGCGATGATCGAGACGAAGAACGTTGCGAACATCGCCTGGGTGATCCGCCGTGACCGCGCCTCGCCGAGCAACACCGGCAACGTGTGGGTACCGTCGGGCGCGTCCCACGGGATCTTGTCGATGTGCTTGCCCATGAGCACCGTCGTGCAGAGCACCGCGTACGGCAACGACGCGAGCACTACCGCGCCCGGGATCTGACCAGTCGCGGCGTAATAGGTGCCGCCCACCATGAGTGGTCCCCACACGACCAGCACCGTCGGTTCGCCGAGGCCGTGCTTCTTCAACCGCAATGGCGGGGCGGTGTAGGCCGCCGAAAGCAGAAAGCCCGACAGCGCGAACGCGGGGATTGCCCAGCCTCGTGCGATTGTGAGCACGACCATGATCGCGAGGCAGCCGAAGTTCACGACGAGTGCGCACAGCGCGAGTCCGCGGCGCGAGATGACGCCCGACAGCACCGGGTGAGGTGAATAGAGGTTGCGGGGGTAGTCGGCGCGGTCGGTACCGACTTCCAGGTCGAACAGGTCGTTCATCAGGTTGTTTGCCATGTGCGCGAGGACGAGCCCGACCGCGGCGAGCGCGAACCAGCCCCAAGCGACGCTGGCGCCGCGGAATACGGCGACGAGACCGGCCACCGCGGCGGATACGAGGGTCATCGGAAGCACGCCGGCGCGGGTGAGGTAGAGCCACTTCGACACCGCGTCCATGTCGCCACGCGGCGGGTTCGTGGTGGCGAGGACGTATTGCCAGTTTCGTACGACGTTTGGCCGGGGCGACTTCTTTGTGTCCCTCGGTGTGGTGCTCGGGGCGGCAACGTCAGCCATGGCAAGTGAGCGTAGGCGCGGTGGCGCGCGCGCCCTAATGACACGCGTGGTCTGCGATCCTGGGGTCATGCGCCGTTTGGGGGTCGTCGCGATCGTGGTCGCGCTCGTTGCCGGTGCGGTCGTTTTCGTCGTGGCGCGCAACGGCGGCGGCTCGGGTGAGGCGAACCGGGTGACGGTTCCCACCCAAGAAGTGCACGACTACCTCGCGGCGTGGTCGAAGCACAACTACCCGGCGATGCTCGGGATGGTCTACCAACCGCCGGGGACGTTCGCGGCGCAACATCAGGCAATGATCGACGCCCTCGGCGTCGCGAACATGTCGCTGACGCCCGGGACCGTCGCGTTTGCCGGCACCGACAACTCGCGTGCGAACGCGACCTTCAGCGCGAAGCTGACGCTCAAGGGCTTTGGCCCCTGGCAGTACCAGGGGCACCTCTCGCTCGTGCGGATCGTGACCACCGCCAACGGCACCAACGCACCCGCGACGCCGGGCCAGGCTGGTGGCAGATGGAAGGTCACGTGGTCGCCGTCGGTCCTGCACCCACAGATGCGGTTGGGCCTGGCATTCGCGTTGACTCGCACCTGGCCCGTGCGCGCCTCGATCGTCGACATGAACGGCGGCATGCTCGTCGGGTCCGGCGACGTCGTCGACATCGGCGTCGAGCCCCAACGCATCAAGAACCGCGCCGAAACTGCGGCCGCGCTCCAACAGAACCTCGGGATCACACCCGCGCAGCTCGACGCCGCGCTCGTCGGCCAGCAGCCCGACTGGTTCGTTCGCTTGACGACCGTGCCGCGCGACGCGCGCTACGCCATGCTGCACGCGGTGCTCGTACCGGTGCCGGGCGTCGTGTTCCGTGCCCGCAGCGGCCGCATCGGACAAAACGACGCGTTCGCGAGCGACGTGCTCGGCACCACTCACGAAGCGACGGCAGAGCAGTTGCAGCGACTCGGACCGCCGTACGAAGTTGGTGATGTCGTCGGTACGAGCGGCATCGAAGAAACGTACGAACGCCGGCTCGCGGGTTCACCGTCGGGCAAGCTCCAACTGGTCGACGCGACAACCCGCAAGGTCGTCGCGGTCCTGCACGCGTTCACGGGCACGCCGTCACAACCCGTCGCGACCACGTTGAGTCCGTCGATTCAGGCGGCCGCCGATGCCGCGCTCTTCGGTGTCTCGCAGCCCGCGGCGCTCGTCGCGATCGACGTGCCCACAGGCGAGGTGCGCGCGGTGGCGAACCGGCCGTTGGGCGGCTTCAACCGTGCGCTCACCGGCCACTACCCGCCCGGCAGCACCTTCAAAGTGATCACGGCAACTGCGGTACTCGGTACCGGCGCGAATTCGCAAACGACGGTGACGTGCCCGCCCAACATCACCGTCGACGGTGCGACGTTCAAGAACTTCGAGAGCGAGACACTCGGCACGATCAACTTCCACACCGCGTTCGCGAAGTCGTGCAACACGGCGTTCGTGCAACTCGCGCAACGCGCGGGTCAATCCGCGCTCGACAAGACGGCGCGCAGCTACGGCTTCAACGTCGCCTACAGCACCGGCATGCCGGGATTCGGCGGTTCGTATCCGGTCCCGAAAGACCGCGCCGAGCTCGCAGCGTCAGCATTCGGGCAGGGTCGCGTCGATGCCAGCCCGGTCCACATGGCGAGCGTCGCCGCCGCGGCCGCGGGCGGTCAGTGGCACGCGCCGCTCCTCATACGCGGCACGAAGCAGAAGGTGAATACCACCGTCGCCCCCATCCCCGCCGCCGTACTGCCGACTCTGCACGAGTTCATGGCCGCGGTACTGCAGCCGGGTGGAACTGCGGCGGCGAGCGCGCTACCCGGCCGCCAGATCTTCGGCAAGACGGGCACCGCGGAGTTCGGTGGTGGACCGAACCCGCCGACACACGCGTGGTTCATCGGCTACTACAACAACACCGCGTTCGCGGTGATCGTCGAAGGCGGCGGGGTCGGCGGCGCGGTAGCCGCGCCAATCGGGGCGCGCTTCGTCGCGGCGCTGCCGTAAGCCCGCGGTTCAGCCGCCGTAGTTCATGCGCGTGTCTTCCATGCGCAGCACCGGTGTTCCCTCGTCCTTCAGGAACGCGCTGTCCATCACCTCGCCGACGAAGAACGTGTGGTTTCCCGTGTCGAGCGTGTGGCGTACTTCGCAGTCGAGGTACGCGACCGACTGCGCGAGGATCGGCGCGCCCGTGAGCCGTTCGATGTACGGAAAGCCGTTGAGGGTCTTGGCGGCCAGGTCGACGTCGACCGGCTTGGTGAACTTCCGCACGATCGCGCGGTCTTCCTGGTCGACGAAGCACAAACTGAACACCCCACCGGCTTCGATCAAATCGTGCGTGAAGGCGGTCTTCTCTACGCCGATACCGATCAACTTCGGGTCGAACGACACCTGCGTCGTCCAGTTGAGCGTCATGCCGTTGCGACGCTCTCCCTTGTCGGTTGAACCAACGATGTAGAGCCCCGACGGCATCTTCCACAACACGCGCCGGCGCAACCGGTCGTACTCGTCGGGATCTGCACCCGGCGGAAACGGCGGGACCGGACCTTCTTGCACAGGCATGCGTCAGAGCGTACGCGCGAACTGGTTTTGATCTCAGAAACGCACCGATTCCGGTCGCTTTCTGAGATCAAAAGGAGTTGGGGTGCTAATGGCGGGCGCGGGCGAACGCGACGATCTGCATGTAGATCGCGTAGACGCGGTCGCCGTAGTTGGCGCCGGTCGCCCAGTGGTGACCGAGATCCCACCACGAATGCACGTTGCCGCGGAACCCGAGTCGCAGTGTGCCGCGCAACAAGATCGGGTGCACCGAGTTGTCGGGCCCGAACTTCGCGTCGACGTAGGTGCGGAGCAATTGCACCTGTGCGCGCACACCGAGGCGCGCGGTCTGGAACGAGAACGCGTGCTTGCACGAGTCGCACGCGCCGATGCCCGCGTAGTTGTTGTCCGTTACGCCGACGAGCGCGCCGCTACCGGGGAACTGCAAGCCGTCGGTTTCGAGGATCGACTGGGCCCATGCGACGTCGCCGCGCACACCGATGTCGTTGCCTTCGTCGATGTAGTACTGCGCGAGTTCGCGCAGCGGGACGCTGATGTGCGGGTGGTAACCGCGCGCGAGCAAGAACGCCGCGAGGTCGTCGGCGGTGACGAAGCTCGGCCCGAGGACCGGGCTCGCACTCGTAGTGGCAAGTTCCTTGAAGCGCGCAATGCCTATGGTCGCGTCTGCGTACCGCGATTGCGCGTCGGAGTACTGGCGTTCCGTTTCGGCCAGCACAGCTATCGCCGCGTCGTAGCGGCCCTTCAACTGGACGCGCTCGGCGTTCATCGCGCGAACGCGATCGTCGAGGGCGGCCTTCTCACGCTCGTACTGCACGGCAACGTCGGACTGGTGATGCCCGTACCGGTCGATGAGGAGCAGGTCGCGTGACGCCGACACGACGCTGTCGGCGCCGACGACCGCACTAACGGCGGCAGTGACGCGGAGCGTGGAACCCTGGGTGTAGGCCTGCGCCGCGAGCGCCTTCACCTGGTCGTGCACTTCGTTGAGCCGGCGCTGCGCGTCGCGTACCTGGCCCTGCGACACCACGAGCCGGGCGAGCAACCGGTCCCAGGCGAGCTTCTGGCGAGCGCGGTCCTTGGTTTGCTTCGCCAGCACGGGCTCCAGGGCGACGATGTCGGTTTCCGACTGGTGCAATTCGGCGAGCAGGCGGGGACCGGCGTCGTATCCCATCGAGAATGCCCGCGGCGGTGGCCCGGGCGGCGCAGTGGTCGGAGGAGGCGCCGGAGCCGGCGGGGCCGGCGTCGTCGGGGTGTTTGGAGGCGCGGTCGTCGTGGTGGTCGGCGGCGCCTGCGTCGTCGTCGTGGTGGGCGGCGGCCCCGTCGTTGTGGTGGGTGTCGCGCCGGCGGGGAGGGCCCCGGCCAGCACGAAAACCGCCCCGAAAAATGCCGTGAGTCGTCGCAAAGCGCGCGCGTCCCTGCCGAAAGCCGCCCGCATCAGCGCGGCACGATAGGCGTCGCGGTCGCGGGCGCGGAAGATCGCGCGCGTGAACATCGCCTTTCTTTTCGACGCTTTCGACGCCCACCTGTGGGGGGTAATTCGCTCGGATCGGGCCTGCCGCTTCACGGACTCTCAGTCCGGGAGCGCAA
>JAODBJ010000117.1 GCA_025463905.1 Actinomycetes bacterium | reverse complement strand
CTCCCGCGAAGTCGTCTTGCTGACGCGGTTCCGGCCGGCTCGGCGGAGCGGTCGTGGTGGTGGCGCTCGCACCACCGCCACCTCCACCTCCACCGCTCGCAGGCTCGCGGTCGCGATCACGGCCTCGGCGCCGGCGCCGGCGACGGTTGCCCTGCGCGTCTTCCTCGCCTCGGTCGCGCCCCGGTTGCCCGGGCTGCGACGGCTGGGAAGGCTGAGACGGCTGGGACGGTTCGTGCTCACTGGGTGCGACCTTCGCATCGCCCGCGTCGACCGTAAGGTCGGGTTCGGCGGAAGGGGCCGGCGTGCTGGGCATCGTCGCGGTGTCGGTGGCGCCCCCACTTGTGCTCGACGTGCCGTTGGGGCGCGGCGTGCGACGCGGACGGATCAGCGCCAAGTCGTCGGTGGTGCTCGCACCGGAATCGAGTGCGTTCTGTTCGGCGGCGAGGGAATCGAGGTCGTCCTCGCCGGCCGCACGCGTCGAACGAATCTTGCGAGGCCTCGCAGCGTCGCCGGTCTCACCGGTGTCGGCGGCGCCGTTGCTGCCCCGCCCGCTGTGCTGCGCCGCGTCGACGATCGCAGTGACCAGGTCGGCCTTCTTGAGCCGGCTGATCGACTTCAGACCGAGCGCCGACGCGATCGCGGTGAGTTGCTCCCGGTCCTTCCCGTCCAACTGAGAACGGTCGAAGGTCTGGCTCATGATTCGCTCCTCCCGGCGGCGCGAGATGAGGGCACGCCTAACCGGTGCGGGTGATGATCGAAAAACGTTGCCAAGCGACCGACCGGGGAAGCGGTGCCCGACGCCGGCCGGCGAACCCTCACCGGAGCCGCTCTCGGAACCGGTCGCGCGACAGGCGTGATCGGAATCGAGGTGGGGGTGCCCGTTCGGGTCGGCGACAGCCGCGCCCAGCTGGGACTTGAGGGATCGTCCGTATCCTACACGTTCTTTCCCGACCGACGCACTAAGGCGCCCATCAGTAGGTGGGCCGGTACCGGCGTGCAATGGAACGTCGCTGCCTCGTCGTATGTTCCGCCCTCGCGTTCCACCGTCGAGTCGAACAGCAGGTACGGCACCGAATCCGATGTGTGGGTCTTGCGCGCGCAAGGTGTTGCATGGTCCGGCAAGAGCAACAGCCGGTACGGCTCGCCCGCGCGGTCCAGCGCGTCGACGATCGGCCCGATCACGTCGGTGTCCCAACGCTCCAGCGCGTCGACCTTCACATCGACGCGACCCTGGTGACCGGCTTCGTCGGTGGCTTCCACGTGCAACAGGAAGAAGTCGCGATCTTCGAGTGAACGCAGGCATGCGTCGCGTTGCGCGACGTAGTCGTTGTCGAATCCGGCGGTCGCGGTCGGCACGTCCACGACATCGATGCCGGTGAGCACGCCGAGCCCTTGCACGAGATCAACCGCGGACGTCATGCGACCCGCCAACCCGTAGGTGGCGTCGAAGCGAGGGAGTTGCGGCTTCACTCCCTGACCCCACAACCAAATCTGCGTGGCGTCGCAAGCAACCGACGCGGCGACATCGCGCACGACCGTTCGCGACGCGTCCATCAGTGCGCGCACCGGTGCCGACGCAGGCCCCGTAGGGAACACTGCCGCCTGCCCCGTGAGGTCGTGCGGCGGTACGCACTCCACGTCGGACCACGACGCGGGCACGACACACAGATGCCGGTACTCGACGCCGGGATGAAAGCGCACGCCGTCGCGACCGTTGCCGAGTACGGCATCGAGGGCGGCCACGATCGCGTGGCTCTGCTCGTTCGTGGGATGTCCGGCGGCGAAATCAATCATCGCCGGTGTGTCACCGTCGGACAGCGTCACGAGGTTGCATCGGTACGCGACTTCGTCGGGCCCGAGCGCAACGCCCATTGCGGCCGCCTCGATCGGCGCGCGACCCGTGTGGTAGCGGACCGGGTCATACCCGAGGATCGCCATGTTCCCGACGTCGCTGCCCGGTGGAAGCCCCGGCGGAATCACCTCGGCGCGGCCCACTTCTGACCGCGCGGCCAGTGCGGCGAGACGCGGCATCCGGGCTGCTTCGAGGGGCGTGCGGCCGCCGAGCTCGGCGAGGGGCTCGTCGGCGCAACCGTCGGGGACGAACACGAGGTACTTCACGGCGGCGCATCGTAGGCACTCACCCGCCATTAGCTTGCCGCCGTGCACTCCAAGCGGCTTCCCCGTTGTGTCTGGGCGATCGTCGTAGTCGGTCTCGTGGCGTCGGCCTGCAGCAGCAAAAGCAAGGCCCCAGATTCGAGCGCGCGCCGACCGCCGACTTCGGACGCCGCGACGACCGGGTCGTCGTCGACGGCCGCGGGACCGACGACGACCACCGGGTTACCCAACATCACCTCGGTGCGCGTGAAGCTCACGCCAATCGTGTCGGGGCTCGACCGACCCGTCGCGCTCGCCGTGCGCAAACGCGATGCCGCGATGTACATCGCGCAACAGAGCGGCAAGATCGTCGCGCTGGTCGACGGCAAGGTCCTTCCCGAGATCGTGCTCGACATCCACGACGAATTGAGCACCGGAAACGAACAGGGGCTGCTCGGCATCACGTTCTCGCCCGACGGTTCGTTGCTCTACATCGACTACACCGACACCTCGGGTGACACGCACGTGCAAGAACTGCCCATGCAGGGCCGCGTCGCCGTCAAGGCGAAGCGGCGCGAAATCCTGAAGGTCAACCAGCCGGCCGCGAACCACAACGGCGGTGAAGTGATCTTCGGTCCCGACAACATGCTCTACATCGGGCTCGGCGACGGCGGGAACCAAGGCGATCCACAAGACCGTGGGCAGAACCTCAACGACATCCTCGCCAAGATCCTGCGGATCAACCCGGTCCGACAGGGTGCGTCCCCCTACTCCGTGCCGGCCGACAATCCGTTCGTGAGCAACCAGCAAGCACGACCGGAGACATGGATGTATGGGCTGCGCAATCCGTGGCGGTTCACGTTCGACCGCTCCAACGGCGACATGTGGATCGGAGACGTCGGGCAGAACGCGTTCGAGGAGATCGACTATGCCGCCGCGGGCGAAAAAGGAATCAACTGGGGTTGGAGCCAGGTGGAAGGACTGCACCGGTTCAAGGGTGCGAACCCGGCGGGCGCGCGTCTGCCGATCTTTGAGACCAGCCATACCGGCGGCTACTGCGCGATCGTCGGTGGTTACGTGTACCGCGGGAAGGCCATCCCCTCGCTCGACGGTGTGTACCTCTTCTCCGACAATTGCGTCGGCAAGATCCTCGCGTTGGACCAGCGCGGCGGGAAACTCGTGCAGGAAGCGCCGCTCGGCATCAGCGCCAACCCGCCGACGTCGTTCGGTGAAGACGCAGACGGCGAGCTCTACGTGCTCTCGTACAACGGAACCGTCTCGCGCTTCGACCCCGCTTGACGTCTTCTAGGTTCGACGAATAACCGAGCCGGCGAGGCGACGCGTGATCGCGTGCGGCGTCGCGTTGCTGAACGCGTTCGCAACCTTGTTCAACGAACCGGGCACGCACACGGTGCGGCCCTTTGCCAGCGCCGCCAACGCGGCCGTGGCGACGTCGTCCGGCTCTTGCCACATGAACACCGGTACCCGGCCGCCTTCGAACCCGGAGCGTTCCTGGAACTCGGTGCGGGTGAACCCCGGGCACAGCACCGTGACGCCAACACCGGTTCCGCGCAGCTCTTCGTGCAACGCTTCGCTGAAGCTCGTGACGAACGCCTTCGTGGCTGCGTACGTGGCGTTGCCCGGGATCGGTTGCGAGCCGGCGACCGACGACACGTTGAGGATCGCGCCGCTCCCCCGCGCCACCATCGGTCCCGCGGCGGCGTGAGTGAGGCGCATGAGCGCGAGCACGTTGAGCCGGACCTCGCGGTCTTCCGCGTCGAGCGGCAGTTCGTGGAACGAGCCGAATGTGCCGAAGCCGGCGTTGTTCACGAGCAAGTCGATCGGTGGGTTCACGCCCATCCGTTGTTCGACCACGGCGAGCTGATCGACTTTGGTGAGATCGGCGGGCAGCACCTCGGTTTGGCTGCCGTATTCGTGCTCGAGTTGTTTCGCGAGCACGTCGAGCCGCATCGAATCGCGAGCGACGAGCACGAGGTCGTAGCCGTCGCGCGCGAGCAGACGGGCGAACGATTGGCCGATGCCGGCCGAGGCGCCGGTGACGAGCGCGAGCGGGCGGGTCTTTTGCGTCGTCGTGGACGTAATGGGCGAACTCATGGCCGCTCCTCAGATGCCGACGGCTGCGCTGCGCCGGGCCGCATCTTGCGCGCCCGACACCACACCCGCACTCGGGACCGATGCGACGAGTTTGCCCTT
>JAODBJ010000080.1 GCA_025463905.1 Actinomycetes bacterium | reverse complement strand
CGATTCCAACCTCGCCGAGCCCCTTAATCCCGATCGGGCTGAGCTTGTCGGGCTCGCCGACGAACACGACGTCGAGCTCGGGGACATCCGCGTTGACCGGAATCAGGTAGTCGCTGAAGGTCGCGTTTGCGATACGGCCGGTACCGGCATCGAAGACGACCTGTTCGAGCATCGTCATGCCGATGCCCATCACGACGCTCCCGATGATCTGGCTGCGCGCGAGCTTCGTGTTGAGGACGCGGCCGCCGTCGACGGCCGTCACGAGCCGCGCGACGCGGAGGAGCCCGAGTTCGGGATCGACGCGCACCTCGGCGAAGCGCGCCGCGAACGCGCCGGCGGCTGCCGTGCTGCCCGCGTCGTCCTGCGGGTTCAACTCGCCGTCCGCAGTGATCTCCTCCATTCGGTGACGAGCCAGGATCTCGACGTAGGTCTCACCTACCGAGGGATCGTCCACGAGGTGGATGCGGCCGTCGGTGACGGCAATGGCGTCCAGAGACGAGTGCTGCAGCGGCGACCCGTCGTCGTTGTCGACAAGGTCGAGAACAGCGCGCAGAAGGTTGGCCGCGGCATCGTGGATCGCGCCACCGAGCGCCATCGCCAGGCCCGAGCCGCCGGACTGCGGTGCCGTCGGCAGATCCGTGTCACCGATCTCCACGCGCACGCGTCCGATATCAAGTCCGAGCAAGTCGGCGGCAAGTTGCGTCGCGACCGTGTAGGTGCCGGTCCCGATATCGGTTGCTGCGCTCGTCACCAGCGCGCGGCCGTCCCGGCCGACCGAGATCCGGGCCCGACATGGTGCGTGATAGGACCCGAACGTGACTCCGGCCATGCCGTAGCCGATCAGCCATTTGCCGTCGCGCATCGCTCCGATCTCGGAGTTGCGCGCGCTCCAGCCGAATCGTTCGCCGCCGACGCGATAGCACTCTCGCAGTGCGTTGCTCGACCACGGCAGACCCGACTCCGGGCTTACCTCGGCATAGTTTCGCAAGCGCAGCTCGATCGGGTCGATGTCCAGCTCGTACGACAACTCGTCGAGCGCCGACTCGATTGCGAAGCTGCCTTCGGTGGTGCCTGGGCCGCGCATCCAACCGGTGCTCGGAATGTTGAGCCGAACCTGCTGATCGTGCGTCGCGACGTTCGGGCACGCGTACGCGGCGCGACTCATCCTGGTTATGAAATTGAGGTTGGTGCCGGCCATACCGAGCGTGGAAGTGGCTTCGTGATCGATCGCGACGAGCCGTCCGTCGCGGGCCGCACCGAGCTGGAGGCGTTGTCGCGCTTCGGGACGGTGACCAATCGAAGTGAACATCTGGGACCGGCTGAGCACGAGCTTGACCGGGCGATCGAGGATCCGCGCCGCGAGCGCGGTCAAGACGACGTGCGGCCAGGGTTTGAGTCCCGCGCCGAACCCGCCGCCCAGATACGGCACGAGCACACGCACGTCCGCTTCCGGTACGCCGAACACGGTCGCGAGGGTCTGACGGACGAGCGTGGGCCACTGAGTGGAGTCGTGCACCGTGAGTCGGTCGCCTTGCCAGTGCGCGACGGTCGCAAACAGTCCGATCGGGTTGTTGATTTCCGCGACGAGGCTGAATGTCTCGTCATAGACCACGTCCGCCGACAACAACGCGGCGCCGGCATCGCCGCGCTGACTATCGCGCCCAAATGCATTGCGCAGCACCGGCACCTCGGGATTGTCGATGCCCAGTACTGGAGCCGTCTCGTCGTAGTCGACGATGACGAACTGCGCCGCCGCGACTGCTTGCTCGCGCGTCTCCGCGACGACAACAGCCACGGGCTGCCCGTGATGGAGGATGCGGTTGTCCTCGAGTGGGAAGCGAGGCGTCGGACCGCCCAGCAACGTGTTCGGCCCTTCGGCGAGTGTGGGCGCGTTGTCGTGCGTCATCACGGTCAGCACACCGGGTGCGTCGCGGGCATCGGCGATGTCGATTCGGCTCATCGTTCCCGCACCGATGGTGGACTGCACGAGCACCGCATGCACCAAATCGGGAACCGTGACATCGGACGGGTAGCACGCGGCGCCGGTCACCTTGAGCGGTCCGTCGACGCGGTCGACGGGATCGCCGAGGAGTGCGCGTTCGGTCATGACGGTCACGACCACGCTCCCGACACAGTCTGCAGGATGCGCACGATCGTGCGTTGCGTAAGGTCGACTTTGAACGCAGTTCCCGGAACGGTGAATGTGTTCCGGATCGTGGCCTCGGCCGCGTCTCGAAACGTGTCGGTGTTTGCGCGCGCGCCGGTCAGGATCTCCTCGGCCTCGCGCGCTCGCCACGGAATCGTCCCTACGCCGCCGAGTGCGAGCCGCGCGTCCACGATCGTGTCGTCCTCGATCACCAACGCGGCGGCCGCCGAGGTCAAGGCAAATTCGTACGAGGCCCGGTCGCGGATCTTGAGATAACCCGATCGTGCGCCGGGCGGAAGCAGAGGCACGACGACCTCGGTGACGAGCTCGCCGTGCTCGAGCACGTTCTCCCGGTCGGGTCGATCACCGGGAAGAAGGTAGAACTCGGTGAGCGGGACGGCGCGTGCAGTGTCGACCGCTTGGATGTGGACAGCTGCGTCGAGCGCGACCAGCGGCACGCAGAGATCAGACGCGTGGACGGCGATGCAGTGCCCACTCGCACCGAGAATTGCGTGCATCCGGGCGGCGCCGGTGACCGCCGCGCAACCCGACCCGGGCCGGCGCTTATTGCAGGCCGGCACCGTCGTGTCGCGGAAGTAGCGGCAGCGCGTCCGCTGCAGGAGGTTCCCGCCGATCGTCGCCATGTTGCGGAGCTGTACCGACGCGCCCGCCAACAGCGCGTCGCGAACGAAGGGCACTCGTTCGCTTACGGTGGCGTCGGCAGCAAGTTCCTCCATCGTCGTCAGCGCGCCGAGGTGCAACGAGTCCTCGTGGTGCGTGATGCCGCGCAGCGGCAAGCGGGTGATGTCGACCAGCCGCTCGGGTTCGAGCACGCCGTCATTCAGCATCAGGTCGAGCTGGGTCGTGCCACCGGCGAGATACTGCGCGTCGGGGTCGGCGCTCACCATCGCGACTGCATCGGCCACATCGTCGGGCCGCACGTACTCGAACGCCTGCATCGCTACCCGCTTCCCCGAGCGGCGACCGCTCGGATCGCGGCGACGATATTCGGGTACGCCCCGCAACGACAGAGATTGCCGCTCATGAACTCGCGTACGTCGTCATCGGAACCCGCTCTCCCTTCGTGAAGAAGCGCGACCGCCGACATGATCTGGCCGGGAGTGCAAAACCCGCACTGAAGGCCGTCGTGACGAATGAACGCTTCTTGCACCGGATGCAGCACACCGTGAGAAGCCAGACCCTCGATGGTCGTCACCTCTCGGTCGTCGCACTGCGCGGCCAGGGTCAAGCACGACAGCACCCGCTTCCCATCGACAAGGACCGTGCACGCGCCGCACGCGCCCTGGTCGCAGCCTTTCTTCGTGCCAGTGAGATCGAGGTGTTCGCGAAGCGCGTCGAGCAACGTGACGCGGCTGTCGAGATGCAACCGGTGCGCGCGCCCGTTGACGTGCAGCGTCGACGCGACCTCCGGCGAGCGGCGCCCCTTTGCGGCGAGCTCGGTCATCGGGCCGCGAACAGCACGCTGGACCGCCCTCCGTCGACGTCCAACACGGTGCCGTGGACATCGGTAGCGTCGTCGCTGGCTAGGAAAACAGCGGCTCGCGCGATCGCGTCCGGCGTCACGAGACGCCCGAGCGGCGTGGTCGCCATCATCGGCCCGGCTATTTCGGCGACCGGGCTCGCGCTGTCGAAAGTGACGCCGGGAGAGATCGCGTTGACGCGCACGCCCTGTGGTCCGAACTCTGCGGCCCAAGCGCGGGTGAGCGCTTCTATCGCTCCCTTCGACGAGGCGTACGCCGTTCCCGCGGGAATGCCTAGCCGTGCCCCCCAAGAACCCAGATTGAGCACGACACCCCGACCGACCTCAGCCATTGCAGGGACGAGTGCGGCTGTGAGGAAGTACGGCGCCTTTACGTTCACGGCCATGATGCGGTCGAAGGTGTCGCCGTCGATTGCGAGTGTGCCACCCGGCGGGTAGATGCCCGCATTGTTGACGAGGATGTCGATCGATCCGTAGACCTTCGTCGCCAGCTCCGCCAACTC
>JAODBJ010000061.1 GCA_025463905.1 Actinomycetes bacterium | reverse complement strand
GTCGCGCAGTGGTACGACGGCTGGAAGCCCAGCGTCGAGGAGGCCGAGCATCGCGCGAAGTTCATGGGTGACTCATGGCGGCTGCATGAGGTCCACAAGTGGATCGCGTATGACCGTGTGAGTGGCGAAGTCGTGGGTCGCGGAGGCCTGTCGCGCACTCCGATCGACGACGACTGGGGTCAGGTCTACGCGTTCTTGCCACCAGAACCATGGGTGCGGGTTGCGCATGAGAGCGATCAACCATTTTCGGCCCACGCGCGTTGGCTCGAGATCGGTTGGGCGTTGCGCCGCGAGTTCTGGGGTCGCGGCTACGCGTCCGAGATCGGACGCGCTGGACTTGCCTTTGCGTTCGACGTTCTCGGCGTAGACGCGGTCGTGTCCTGCACGGTCCGTCACAACGCACGATCACTCGCTGTGATGCAGCGAATCGGGATGCGGTACGCGGGCGAGATCCGTAGCCGCGGAATGGTGGAAGGATCCGACGAAGAGCAGGACGACGCGCCGTTCGCCGTGTGCGTCATGCGGCGCGAAGACTGGGGCAGGTGACGCCGTCGACTTCGCTTGCGAACCGACGCTCGAACTGAGGACGATTGCTGTCGTTCGATCCGAGGTTCGGATCGCTGAACTCCGCGACGGTCGGTTTGCCGTGCCACACCGAGCCGGCCGAGCACTGACTGAAGCGGACAGAGCCCCGATTCAAGCCGCGCCGCGGTCGCCTCGATCGCGGCGACGAGTTTCGCGGCGTCGATCTCGTGGCGCTCGCGAACACGTCGACGTCGAGGGCGACGACCAAGACGTTCATCGCGCGATTGCTCAGACCGAGATCAGCTCTACCGCGCGGTTCGCGTTGAAGAGGGCCGGTCCGCCGAGGCGTTGTGCTTTCACGATCGAGCCGCCGCGGCGAATGCCTCAAGTTCGCGCTCGATGTCGGGGCCGGCAGCGCAGTACACGACTTCACTAATGCCCTCGGAGCCCACCGCATCCATCCGCGCGGAGATCGACTCCGCGTCGCCTGTCCATCCCGTCGCGAGGAGACGCTCGCCGGCGACATCCAGCAGTGCCCGGTCCCGATGGGTGACGGTCACGAGGAGTCCCTCGTGCAGAGAGAGACGACGCTCTTCGTCATGGTGGTGGCCGCACCCGGGTCGCCTCGACCTGGTACGCACCGGCGGCAGGCCGGAGACCCGTGCTGCCGATCAACCCGTAGTGGAACGGTGAGTTGTGGCAGTCGCGTTCGTAGGGGTTGTCGGTGTCTCTGTACGCGAGCTTGCCCCATAGCTGGCGACCGGCGTCCTCCCACGCCTTCCAGAAGGCGTGCGCATCGAGGTACCAGTTGTACTGGAACGTCGGCGTCCCATGCCATTGGCTCACGACGTTCGGGTTGCAGGAGCCCGGATCGACGATGTCGCCGTTGGATGGCGCGCCGTACTCCGTCCAGGCGAGCTTCTTCCAACCGCCGCCGCTGTACGCGATGATGTCCTGCATCTTGGCCTGCATAACACCGGGGTTGTACTGGTCCTCGATCGTCTTCAGCGTCTTGGCGTAACCCCAGCCGTACGCGTGCACGTCGAGAACGCTGAATCGGCCCGCCCAGCTTGCGTCGCCCGCGAGTTCGTTCTTCCACCAATTCAACGGCACCCGCGGGTCGCTCGAGTTCGACGATCCATAACCGGCGAGCGCCGAGCTGAAGAAGGTGCCATGCCAGCCAACGACGGCCGCCGCCCACGCCACATCGGCCTGCAAGTTCGCGTCCTGTTGCCACGTCGAGCCCGGTCCGCCAAAGCCTTCAAGGTTGGGCTCATTCCAGGGACCGATCGCGTCCGGGCCGTTGCCGATCGTCAGGAGTTGCTCGATGTAGTTGACATAGTTCTGTTGCTGCGTCTGATTGCCGACGACCGGCATCGAGTGCGCACAGTTACAGGCCTGGAAGCTGCCGAGGCCCGTGACGAGCACCTTCAAGCCCCTGGAGCGCGCATTCACCATCTGTACCGCGTAGGCGTTGGTGTCCAAGGGGTACTCGGGCGCCATCCGTACCCATCCGGGGTAGCCGGTGAGCGCAACGATGCTGTCATAGTCGTTGCCGTTGATCCCGATCGCGCTGCTCGCCGATGCTGGCGCCGCGCCAATAGGGCCGCTCATCGCGAAGCCAGCGACGCACGACAGCACCAGCACAAGGAACCTTCGAGTCGCGTTCATGCCCGCCTCCAATCACGCAGCAACGTGCGTGGGGTGATGCCGTCGAACGTACTCGCAGCGCGACCGAACGCATAGATGGAACATCCTGGAAGCAGGCGCATACCGTCAACATCGAGAACGCCGTCGCGATCGATCGCGTACAGATTGCACTGCCGTTGGTTTCAACCGCGCGTACTTGTAATAGCGGGTAGGTCGCGCGGAGCGCGCGAGGGTCCATGACGTATCGCGCGGGTCGGTAGAACGTCATGGTGGACCGCGACGCGGGTTCGCCATCGGAGCCGCCGACCACGGCACCGTGCGCACCGACGATTCTGCCGTGACTCTTCCGCCACGACGTCCCTCGTTCACACACCGGAATGCCGACACCGACCGCTCCCCGACACGAGGTGACCCGTTGCCTGACGTGAGTGATCGAGTCCTCAGCGTCGAGCACGCGGGCGCACTCCTCGGCCTGTCGCGTGCGTCTGCCTACCGCGCGGCACACCGTTGGCTCGACACGAACGGCGCCGAGGGGCTACCGGTGCTCGTCATATCGCAACCACGACTGGTCGTGCCGGTGGCTGCACGCGAGCACATGCTGGCAACGGCGCTCACGGTCGCGTCGACACTCAGCCGTCGATCGCGCCCGCGATGGCGTCCGCCGCGCCGCTTCGCTGATCGTCGAGTGCGTGCGCGTAGACATCCATCGTGATGCTCGTGCTCGCGTGACCGAGGCGTTGTGAGACGGCGTGTGCCGGCGTTCCAATCTGGAGCAGGAGCGTGGCGGCGCTGTGCCGCAAATCGTGGAGCCGGATCCGCGGCAACGCCGCTCCCTTACCGAGTGCGGTGAAACGGCGCGATACCCACACGGGGTTCAACGGCCGGCCGGCTTCGTCCGTGAAGACGAGACCCACTTCGGGACGGTCGGATGGCCACGCGCCGAGCGCTTCGAGTTGCTCGCTCGCTTGCCGCTTGCGATGTATGCGCAGCGCGTTGACTGTCGCGGTATCGAGTTCGACCGTCCGACGCGAACGCTCGGTCTTCGGTGTTTCGAAGCGCAACTTCCCGTCGGGCGTGACGACCAGCGACAGCTTGACGACCAGCCGCAGCGTGGTCGAGATCGACTCCCGACCAGTGCAAGCCGAGCAGTTCGCCCCGACGCATCCCCGTCGTCGCTGCGAGCCGCCACAGTGCGTACAAGCGATCATCTGCGGCGGACGCGAGGAACACGCGCAATTGCTCGGAGGTCCAGACCCGCATCTCACGCGATCTCGCGGTCGGCGCGACTTCGCGCGCCTTGGCAACGTTGCTCAGGACGTATCGATCGCTCGTCGCGAGCGGTAGCGCGTTCGACAGCGCGACGTGCACGTTCCTCACCGACTTCGCCGCGAGTCGGCCGCCCAGCGATGCGTAGAGGTCGCGCAGGTGCGCAGGACGGAGATCACGCAACCGTCGATCACCAAGAGCCGGGATCACGTATCAAGGGTGCCCGCGAGGATGTCGTCTCCGTCCCAACCTCGTGTGTGACTGCGACTCGATCGCACGGCGACACCTCACCGGACCGTTGACCAATCGGGCGCCAGGGCAGACAGTTATCGGGACGGGTGGTCGATCGCCGTCACTCGCGTCGCTGCGCCCGCGTGATCGGTGATGCCGGTGCTCGTCGAATCCGGCCCGTTCATTCGAGGTTGCCGGGACAACCCTTGAGCCAGCATTTTGCCGAGCGGAGGCAATATGACGTCAAGCACTCCCGTGTACGACGTGGCTGTCGTCGGCGGCGGGGCCGCCGGAACGGCCGCTGCGGTCGGTGCCGCCCAGGCCGGCGCCCACACTGCGCTGTTCGAGTCGTTCGGCTGCCTCGGCGGAGCGGCCACCATGAAGAGCGTCACCACGTACTGCGGCCTGTATACCGAGGCAGAACACTCGCGGCAGGCGGTATTCGGCGTCGCGGAGCAACTCTTGGCCGAACTGCGGGTCATCGGCGGTGTCGTCGAACAGGTTCGTTTCCGCGGTGTCGCGGCCCTGCACGATCCCGAGGCCGTCAAACGCTGCCTCGACGTCGTCGTCAAGCGCGCCGGCGTCGACGTCTTCTTCCACAGCACGATCACGGACGCGACCCGCGACGCAGGCCAGTTGGTGTCGGCCGAAGTGCATGACCACAACGGCACAACGACCGTCACGGCGAGTACCTGGGTAGACGGCAGCGGCGAATGCGACCTCGCCGCCTTCGCCGGCGCGTCGACCCGGTACGGGACGCACGGCGCCGTCGAGGCCGGCACCCTGGGCATCCGCTTCGGTGGGGTGCCGGCGGACCTCACGCTGTCGCACGACGACCTGATCAAAGCCGTGCACGCGGCGAAACTTCATGGCGACCCGCTCCTCGATAAAGAGGACAGCCTGATGGCGCGACTTCCGCTGTCCGGCGACATCGGGATCTTCATCGTCGACGCGGACTACAACGCCCTGCAAGCGCGCAGCATCTCCGACGCCGAGCAATACGCCCGCGAGAAAGCCTGGGCGTACCTCGCCGCCTGCCAGACCATGCCCGGCTGGGAGAACGCCTACCTCAGCGTCACTGGACCCATTCTGGGCACCCGCGAGTCGCGACACGTCAACGCCACGTACCAGCTGACCGCGGACGACATCACTTCCGGCCGGCGCTTCGAGGACGCCGTCGCGCTCGGGGCGTGGGCGATGGAATACCACCACGCGGCCGGAAAGCCGAGCACGTGGACATCGGTCAAAGACAAAGAGACCTACGACATCCCGCTACGCACACTGACCAGCGTCGACACCCCCAACCTGTACGCGGCGGGGCGCGCGGCCGACGGCGACCAGTACGCCGGCGGCTCGTTGAGAGTCATGGGAACCGCACTTGCCACTGGCCACGCCGCGGGCGTCGCGGCTGCCCTGCATGCGGCGGCAAGCAAACCAGTGCCCGCCCGCCAAGTGCACCAAGAACTGCAAAAGCAAGACGCCCGACTGACCGGCTCTTAAAGGTCCACCGCCGCACTCTGGCATCGGCGCGTGATCGGCAACCTGTGCGGGTGCCGCACTACTTTTCGTCGCCGGAGAGCACCCGTTTCGAGAACGTTTCGCGGTAGCCGAGGACACATCGCGGCGTTCGATCGAGCGTCCGCACCATCGTGCGCGAACAGCCGGTGACCGCGCCGGAAGTCGGCAAATGGATGGCCGAGACCGTGCAGGACAAACGCCGACTCGAGAACCTGCTCGGCCTCGAACCGACGACCAAGCTCACCGTCGACGACGTCAAGGCGATGATCGCCGGATTGCGCGACATCACCCTGTCACTCGCGCTCGCCGACCCCGCCATCAAGGCCGCTGCCTACGCGGAACTCGGCGTCACCGTCACGTACCACCGGGAAGGCCGGGCCCTCGTGGAGTCCCGGCCTCAACCAAGCGATGTAGCTGACGTTCGTGTCGGAGGGGGGACTTGAACCCCCATGCCCTTGCGGGCACTAGGCCCTCAACCTAGCGCGTCTGCCTGTTCCGCCACTCCGACGTGGAGCGGCGATCTTAGCAATGGCCTGCCCAAAC
>JAODBJ010000048.1 GCA_025463905.1 Actinomycetes bacterium | reverse complement strand
AGTCGGTGTCGCCGGTGTTGCCGTTGAGTTTGCCGTTGTGGTTTCTGAAGATGTTCGTGTCGTCGTACGTCGATTGGATGTCGGTGCCGACGAGGTTGACGTCGTGGTCTTCCCACCCCGCGATGGCTGTCCCGCGAGTAGTGGCGCCGGGAAGTGGGGTGAAGAGCTTCTCGAGGAGGATCGGGGGGAAGACGCCGGCGAACGGTTGCACCGCCGTCGGGTGACCAAAGAGGTCGGTCGCGGTGGCGGGACCACCGGTGGTCGACGAGCCATTCGTTCCCATAACCAGAGACCCGCGCCCGACGATGTCAGCAAGGTTCGAACCGCCGGTCGTCACCATGCGAGCGATGTTCTGCGGTGGTCCGGACGAAACTGGAACGGTCGGCGCGCTGATGGGAGGAGGAGCGCTCGCGGGCGGAGGCGCGGGCGGACTCACAGGCGCGGGATACGTCGCGCTTGCGGGAACGCTTCGCAACATCGCTTGTGCCGGAGTTGCGGCGTTCGCAACGTCGTTCGCCGAGCCGTGCAGCATCCAACCGACGGCGCACCCGATGCCGGCAAAGAGGAGGCCGAGGAACAGAGATTTAGGGATATACATCAAAGGGTCCTTGCCTCATTGGATCTTTTGAAGACCCATCAAATCGGTCAGAGAGATGGGCCCCGGCCCAGTCGTGCATTAAGAGGTTGGGGTGATCCAATGTCGGGAACATCAGGGTCGTTTCCGTCAAATGGGTCGGATAGCTGGGCTCCGGCTTGTTGGCTGGCCGGCAGGAACGACGAACCCGCCTGAATGGCCGAATCGCGAATCCCCATCGCCACGGTGCCACTGGTGTCGCTATCGCCGATTTGGGCGTTCACCTTGCCGACGCCGCCGATCGCGACGTTCCCGTCGTCGTAGGTGGCGACGTTGCGGTTGCCGTGGATGCGGACTCCCTGGTCGTCCACGCCGTCGCCGCCGACGACGAGCGAGTCGGCACCAGTTGCCGTCGAGACGCCGTTGACGTCGGCCACGGACACGGACGAACCACCCGTCGTGAGTGCAGAAGGCACTCCGGGCCCTGACGGCGACCCGCTGCCCGCGGCATTGAACGGCGGGGGATCCTTCGGTTCGTCAGCGTTGCCGGAAGCGCCGGAGCCGACGAATGACCGGGCTGCATCGACCACGTTCAAACCGCTCGTGTCGGTGTCGCCGGTGTTCCCGTTGAGCGTGCCGGTGCGGTGCATGAACAGGTTCGAGTCGTCGTACGTCGCCAGGTTGTCGTTGCCCACGACGTCGATGGAATGAATCTCGTAGCCCGCCAGGCCGACCGCTCGACCGGTCGATCCGGGGCTGGAGCCGTCGAGCAGCGATCCGGGGAGGGGAATGCCGCCAGATTGAGACAGATTTGCGACGGGTTGTCCGGAAACTCCGTACGGGTTTCCTCCGCTGGCGCGGTACGGCGCCCAACTACCCGGCGGTCCTACCGGTTGCGAAATCAAGCCGGATTGTTCCGAATTGCCCGATCTCAGGGCGGAATGGCTCACGTCCATCGCGATCGTTCCGCTGGATGTGGCGTCGCCGGTATTTCCGCGGACGACGGTGTTGTCGCCTACTGAAACGATGGCCCCATTGTTGGCAATCACGATGTGATCGCCGTTCGCAACGACGGAAAGGCCCTGCATCTGGGCCGGTGCATGGATGTCCGTCGAAGTCGAAGTCGAGGTCCAAGTCGAGGTCCGGGTCGGACTCGGTGTATTCGCGGCGAAAGCCTCGATTGGTCGAGCACTGGAGTGCCTGGACGCGGGCGATGCTGACGATCCGTTCCCGACCGTTGACTGCAGATCGGTTGGGGTGCCGCTCAGCTTGCGGGCAGCGTCGGCGGTGACGATCGTCAGGTAGAGCGGCCGGTTCGCCAGGCCTGCGTCGGATCGCGACAACGTCGCGTCCTGCGCAGAAGACGTCGGCGCCGACGCCGTGCGACTCGCGGCTGCCTGCACGCGGAGTCGCGCCCCACCGGTGTCACCGGTAGTCGTGTGCAGCATCCAACCAAGAAGCGCGGCGCCGACAAACGCCAGTCCAAGCAGGGCGAACTTAGGTATGTGCACGTGACCGTCCTCGCACGAGTCAGTTGTGCGAGTCACTGTCTCAGTGACCGTGGTCGTTCACATCACACGATCATGCAGTCTCTAATTGGTCGCCGTGCTCAGGCCCCGAATGGCAACACAACAATGTCGAACTCAGCGCGCATGAAGTCCGGCAGCGCCGCTCCTCCGCCGTCTGCACGTGTGCGTCGCCTCGACCTACCTCGCGCGACCGCACGCAACGCGTTATCGGAAGGGACGCGCGTTGCGTTCGATGCGATGCGCGATGCCTTCGATATCGGTAGCCGGGGCTGGCGGCGACCAGAGAAAGCCTTGGGCGTAACCGCAACCGGACTGTCGAAGCGTGTCGGCTTGCACGGTGGTCTCGATGCCTTCGCCGACGACGGAGAAGCCGAGCGCGGCAGCCATGGCGACGACACCCTGAACGATTGAGGTGTCGCGTTCGTTGGTGCCGAGGCCGCTGACGAACGACCGGTCGACTTTGATGACGTCCACGGGCAACTCACGCAGGAAGGACAGCGACGAGTAGCCGGTACCGAAGTCGTCCAACGCGAGGTGGACGCCGAGCGCCCGGATGCGGTGGAGGTTCTCGAGGCTGCCGGCGATTTGCATGGCCGCGGTCTCGGTGAGCTCGATGGTGAGGTGTCGGGGGTCTAGCGCGAACTCGTTGAGTGCGGCTTCGATCTCGGTGACGTAGTCGGGACTGCTGAGTTGCGCGGCAGCCGCGTTGACCGAGATCCGGAACGGTCGACCGTGCTGCTTCCATTCGCGCGCGGCCATGCAGGCATTGCGGAGCACTTGGCTGCCGAGGGCGCGGATCAGCCCGGATGTCTCGGCGACGTCGATGAAATGATCGGGTCCGAGCAGGCCGCGCTCAGGATGGTTCCAACGTACGAGCGCTTCGACGCCGACGACGCGATCTGTCTGCAGGTCCACGATCGGTTGGTACCAGGCGACCAGCTCGTCGCGCTCCAGCGCGTAGTGGAGTTCGCTTTGTACGGCGAGTCGGCGCTGTTGAGTCACATCGAGGCTGGCGTCGAACACAACGACTTGGTCGCGCCCTTGTTGTTTGGCTTGCTGCGTCGCGATCCCGGCGTCGCGCATGAGGCCGGTTGCATCGCCCGGAGTCAAGGCGACGCCGATGCTGGCACTGACGAACACTTCCTGTCCGTCGAGTAGTACCGGCAGTGTCAGGCTGTCGCGGAGCCGCTCGGCGTAGGAGAAGGCGGTGGCCGCGTCGCTGACGTCGTCGCACAGCAAAACGAACTCATCTCCTCCCAACCGCGCGAGCGTTGAATCCGAACGCGCGACCGCGGTGGCGAAGCGTCCACTGATGAGCCGGAGGAGTTCGTCGCCGGCGCCGTGTCCGAGCGTGGCATTGACGTCGCCGAAGTTGTCGATGTCGATGTAGAGGACCGCGGCTGCAGTCCCACGCGCGAGGAGCTGCTCGAGCCGGTTGACGAGAAGGCTCTGGTTCGGAAGCCCGGTGAGCTGGTCGTGCAACACGAGCCGTTCGAGCTGCTCCTGAGCACTCTTGCGGTCCGTGATGTCGCGGATGTTCGAGACGACGTATCCGACGTCGGGATCGTCCATCAGGTTCGTGACGTCTTCCTCGACCCAACGCAAGTCGCCGCGCGGATCGGTGATCCGAAACTCGACGCGGACGTGGTCGCCGAGATCGGTCATGCCGACGAAGGCGTTGAAGACGCGCTCTTGATCTGCTGGGTCGATGAAGTTGAAACCGTTTTGACCCACGAGGCTTTCGGGCGTCCCGCCGATCAGGTCGGCCGCGACCGGGCTCGCCCAGCGGATCGTGCCGTCGGGGTCGGAGAACAGCGTGACGTCGCTTGATCGGGCGACGATTGCGCGCTGCCGCGCATCCGCCGCCCGGAGTTCTCGCAGCAATGCTTGTTGCTCGGTGGCGTCGCTGACATTGCACACGATGCCGGCGATGAGCGGGTCGTCGAGAAGGTTCGACAATCTCATCTCGCGCCAACGCCACGTGTCGTCCTTGGCGCGAGATCGATACGTCACAACGGACTGCAGTGACGGGTCCGCGACCGTGTCAGTGAAGGCCTTCCTCAACGACGCGACGTCATCGGGATGCGTGAGGTCAAAGCCGCTAACGCCGGTAAGTTCCTCGGCGGAGTAACCGAGCACCGACTCATTCGATCTCACCACGTACTTGACGATGCCCTGCGCGTCAGTGACGCATGCGACTTCGCTGGTGCGCGCGAGAAGCGAACGGAACAACCGCTCGGTGTCTCGCGCGTGTCCTTTCGCAGCGGTGACGTCGGTGATGTCGAGCGATTCGCCGACGAAACCGATCACTGCACGATCGTCGTCGTACACGGCGCTCAGCGTCAGACGGATCGGCACGTGGGATCCGTCGCGACGTTTGCATTCGAGTTCACCGACCCAACGCCGACCGGCTGCGACCGAAGCCATGGCAGTGATCGCGTCGAGTTCGAACTCCGCAGCGAACAACAATGGCAAGGCCGGCCGTCCCAGCACGTCGGCTCGCTGCCATCCGAAGAGGTGTGTCGCGGCCCGATTCCAGATCACGACCCGACCGGAAATGTCGGTCACCATCACCGCAGTGGCCAACTCCGCGACCATGCCGTCCCAGTGTGCGAGTCGATCCAGGTCCGAACGCACACCCCCACTGCGAAGACCCGTCACCTAAGGCTCATCGACCCTGGTATCTCGCAGGAAGAGGTCCAACGCCGAATAAGCAGGAGAACGGCCATTGTGCGCCAGACAATGCCCGGCAAGGGGTTGAAGAAGATGGAAACGAAAGACCCCGGGCGCCTACGCGCCCGGGGTCTGTCTGCGGAACCGTGTTGGGTCCGCGTATCGGGTCGGGTTGTGCTTACGGCTGCCCGGAGTCGCTGTAGCGACCGCCCTGGTTGTTGCTCCACACATGACGGTTGGACATCTCGGAGATGAAGTCGACGTGGGCCTGCAGCGGCCAGTTGAGCGACTTGTAGTCCCCGATCAGATACGTCATGTTGTATGGCCCCTCGCCTGGGGAGTTCAGGAACGTGGGCGCTACCGCCTTGTAGTAGGAGTCCACCTCTGCCGGCAGCGTGCTGTTGCTCGTGGTCACGAGCAGCGGCGCGTGGAAGCCGAGGTGCGACAGGGGCGCCGAGGCGACCGCACCCTGCCAGTTGTTGACGTTCACCAGCGTGAAGCCGTGGCCCGGGCCCATTTCGCCCCAGCCGACATTGCCCGTCGGGTCGTACATCTTCGCGAACGCGAGCGCGATGTTGGTCACCGTGGTCGTGGCCGGCGTGTTGAACGCGACCGGGTCGTCGGCGTCGATCCTCTGCACGACACCGTATTGGTTGAGCTGCTTGATGACCGATGCCGACACCTGATTCGGGCCGCCCCAGACATAGATCAGTGCATGCCCGTTGCGGCGCTGGATCGCGTCGATCGTCGGTTGCGGGATGCTGTTCCGGTGGACCCAGAGCAGCCCGGTCGGCATGTGCGAGGCCCAGTGTGTGGCCCCGAGGTAGTACTGCCAGTCGTTCCCGTCCGCCGAGCCGACGAACACGTCCTGCATGCCGTTACCGGAGCTGCTTGCGCTGACTCCCATTTGCGGCACGCCCTCGTCGGGGTTCTGGATGCTGCCGTAGAGCTTGTCGATGTTGTTCGAAAGCTGGAAGACATCACCGCCGGTAACCGCGAACCACTTCAGACCAATGGCCGTGAGTTGCTGTTCGACGGCCGGGTTCGCAGCCGGGCCGACCAGGAACGCGTCGACGTTGTTGAAACGGACGATGCCGGTGTCGCCGAGTCGTTTGATCTCGTTCAGCGTCACCGCTGGGATGCCGTTGTTCTTCACGTACAGGATCGGCGCGTCATCGGGGAAGTGGAGCAAGGGCACGGCTGAGATCCCGACGAGCGGGTCGTCGGGCGTGATCAGCGTGATGCCCCACGGCCGGTCTGGGACATTGTTGGTCTCGTTCGGAGCATTTTCCGGCAGGGCCGCCGGGAAGACGTGCTGGGTTACCGACACGGCCTCCTGGAAGGGATCCGTGCCCCAGATCCGCGTCGTCGTCTTGGTGGTGATGGTCGGCACGAGGCTCGGCGATTCTGGAGGCGACGGGACGTTGAAGTCGCGGTTGCACACGACTCCGAACGGCCACAGTTGCGGGTTGGCCGCCGGGCACCCGCTCGCCGGCGTAGCCGCCGCCTTGGTCGCAGCGGCCGTCGTCGGGGCTTGTTGAGCGTTTCCCTTAGGGGTCACTGCGCCTATGACGAACGACATGACACACAGAATGGCGACACCCAAGACCGAAAACGGCTTCAGGTGACGCGGTGACCGTAGTCCTCGCCGGAACTTATACATGCGTGAACCATCCCCTGGTCTTTCATCCTCGCTAACGCGAGGACGAGCGTCTGTTCTGGCCACCCACCTCCTGTTCGTGCTGTTCATGCTGTTCATGCTCGATGAGGCTGCTGGCACGAAGTCCGGCCATCGCCTGATGCGTGTGCGCCTTGACGGTGCCGTCCGCGCAACCGAGCGCGGCCGCAGTTGTCTTGACGTCGAGGCCCGCGAAGAAGCGAGCAATGATGACGGCGCGCTGTCCGGGTGGCAGCGACGAGACTGCGGCCCGCACCGTCACCGACGTTGGGGTGTCGGGCAATTCGGCATTCTCGACCGCACGAGCGGCGAGCCGCCGTGTGGCCTGCCGTTCGCAGGTGCGGCGTCGACGTGCGGACTTCGCCAGGTTGAATCCCACCCGAAACACCCAGGCCTCGGGACAATCCAGCCGGTTCACGTTGTCCCAGCGCTCCAGCGCACGGACTAGTGCCTCCTGCGCGAGTTCTTCGCCGAGAAGACGGTCGCCGGTGAAGAGCACGAGCGAGCCGACGAGGCGCGGCTGGAGCTCCGCGCAGAACACAGCGGCATTCAGAGGTGGCCGTATCGCCAAAGCGATCTCTCCCACGAAGACCCCCCTCTTTTGTAAACGAGACGTTCCCGAGGCCCGATCGGTTTAGTCACGCCGCAAAATTTGCACCGTCCTGCCGGCGAGGCGCTGCAACAAGTGCCCCGTACCGGAACAATGTGACCGGCGCGGTAGGCATGGTCGTGCCGCCGTGGTTCAGCCCCGCTCCCTGGGGCCGATAAGGAGGCCAGCGCAGGTGTGGCGTGAGCCTTGCAACTTCCGGGCCGCCATATCTCTTCATCCCAGTCTCGCGGTTCTTCACGCCTTCGGCGAGGCATTCCTGCGAGAGCTGGGTTTTGCATGCGGTACTTCTCGAAGATCTTCGGCGTTGTTGTGATCGCGGGTGCATCGTTGGTTGCACTTCCGACAGCTGTCGGTGCGACGCAGACGAAACCCGCGCACGACGTCTACGCGTTCGGCGACGCGGGCTTCTTCGGGTCGACGGGCGAGATGTCGCTCAATTCGCCGCTGGTCGGAATGGCGAACACGAAAACGGGCAAGGGCTACTGGATGCTCGGCGAAGACGGCGGTGTGTTCTCGTACGGCAACGCGAAGTTCTACGGCTCGACTGGCAACATCCATCTCGCGCAACCGGTCGTCGGGATGGCCGCGACTCCGTCAGGGAAGGGCTACTGGTTCGTCGCGGCCGACGGCGGCATCTTCAGTTACGGCGACGCGCGCTTCTATGGGTCGACCGGAAACATGACGTTGACGAAGCCCGTCGTCGCGATGGGCGCGACGCCAAGCGGTCACGGCTATTGGCTTGTTGCATCGGACGGCGGGATGTTCGCGTTCGGTGACGCGGTGTTCCGCGGTTCGACAGGGAACATCGCGTTGCACCAACCCATTGTCGGCATGGCTGCAACTCGCAGCGGCAAGGGCTATTGGTTGGCGGCGCGCGACGGCGGCATCTTTGCGTTCGGCGATACGCGCTTTTTCGGTTCGACGGGAGGGACGACGCTCGCACAACCGATCACGGGTGTTACTGCGACTCGTGCCGGCGACGGGTATTGGCTCGTCGCGCGCGACGGTGGGATCTTCGCGTTCGGACACGCACGGTTCTACGGATCGATGGGTGGCGTGTCGCTCGACGGCAAAACGGTGGTCGGGATGGTTCGCACACCGACGGGTCGGGGCTATTGGGTGGTTGCCTCGGGCACGCGTGACTCCGGCGTCGCGTCGGAGCTGGCGCAACAACTTCTCTCAAACGATCGAGTTGTGAAGACGGCACCCGCAGTGTTGGAGGACCTCGAGCACGCGGCGCGCAGTGAGCCCGCGACGAGTGGCTATCCGCTCGACCGGACGATCCTCCGCATGCTCGTTCGACTCGCGCGCGATCACAGCTACAGCATCTCGGCGCTGGAGAGCGGTGGTTCCGGCCACTCGCGCAGCAGCCGTCACTACACGGGCCACGCCGCCGACATCAACATTCTCGACTATCAGCAGGTCACGGGCCGCAACCCTCCCGCGATCACCATCATCAACACGGTCGCGCCGCTCATGCCTCCGGGAAGCCGGTTCGGACAGTCGAACTGTGGCGCGACACCGGCCCTTCCGATCGGCGTCACGACGATCGCAGATGGCTGTAACCATCTGCATATCGACGTGCCGTGACGCGCGGAGCCAGGGCCGCGTGCGCGTCGCGATCAGCTGTGTGGTGGTGCCGCCGCGTGCAGGTCTGCTGAAAAGTCGGAGACGGTGCCGTCGCCGTGCCAGTCGCAATAGGTGCCCGCCGGCGCGACGTTGCGACAACCGGACGAGCCTTCGATCGCGGTGCCTTCGCCCCACTCGTTGTACGTCGCGATGAGTTGCCACTTCGCCCCGGACGCGTTCATCGTTGCGACGCTCTGCTGCCAGCGCGCGCGGTCGCGGCTCAAGAACGGCGCGGTGCCGTATGCCGCGCCCGACTTCCAGTAGCCCGGCGAGATGCCGTATGAACCGTCGCCAGGTGCAGTCACGAAGTTCTGATCGGAAGACGCGGGTCCGTACTGGTGCCAGCCGTCGATGGATGCGTCGTCCACGCACTGGCGGTACCCGGGAAAAACCTTCAGGTCGATGTACACGTCCTCGTTGTACTGGTCGTGCAAGAGCTGTCGCGCTTGCTTCCAACGGGTAACGGTGTCGCAACCCTTCACCTGCGTGGGGTCGTCGGCGTTGTACACGAACACCGCCATTCCCTTGCCGTTCAGCAAGAGGAGCCCATCGGTGGAACCAACGTAGGTTTGGCGGATGTAGTGCAGATCCGCGGCGATCTGGGTCGGCGTCGGATCGGAGATGCCTTCCGGTTCGTAGTACGGCGCCCACGCGAATCCCGTGCCTTGCGCGGCCTGCATCAACGCGGGCCAATGTTTGTCGGTCGTGCTGTTCTGTCCGAACCACGACGCGATACCGACGCTGATGCCGGCGTACTGCATTTCCGTGATCTGTGTCGTCACCGTCGGCGCGTCGATGCTGTACGAGCCGCGCACCGGCGTGTAGTTCGTGAACGGATTTTGGCCTTGCTGCGCCCACGCCTCCGGGAACCATGGGTAGTAGAAGGCGGCGCGAATCGGCGAAGTGGCGGTGGGCGGCGCCATGGTCTTGCACCCGGCGACCGCCACGACAAGCACTGCCACGACTGCGAACATCGACCAGCGCCCTCGCGACCGCGTTTTGCGCTTCGCGAACATCCGACGACGATACGGGCGTGACGAGTCCGGTGCACGCATCACCGGACACATGGCGCACTGGCCTACGCGCGCCGGTTCCGTGTACCCCGCGTTCGCGTAGTTCCTACCGATTCCCTTTACAGCGCGCGCCGTGGTGGGTTACCCCTTTTACGATCGATCGGGTCGTCGGGTGCGCGCCGTGGAGGTGGTTGTGGTGCCGATAACAGGTGTCCCGCAGTTCGAGCGCTTCTTCCGGGACGCCGCGGCCCTCGACGTCGACAAATCCGACTTGAAGCGGTACCGAGACTTCGTCTTCGACAAGGTCTACGACATGCTCATCATGGGCGTCGCCGCCGCGAAGGCGAACGGTCGCGATGTGATCGAACCTACCGACCTTCCGATCACGAAGGGCCTGCAGGAGCGAATCCACGAGTTCAAGCGAATCGACGAAGACCTCTGGTTGCACACGCTCCTCGACGACCTTGCGGCGCGACCGCAACTCGACGCGAGCCTCTCCGACGAGACGGAAGCGAAGCTCCCGTTCATCGCCGGAGGACTCAGCGTCGCACTCGCCAAGAGTTTCCGGATTATCGATTCACAGATGAAGAATCCGAGCAGCGAGCACTGGAAACGTGCGTTCCGGCTCTTCGATCTGCTCCTCTAGTTACGACAGTTACGACGCCGGCAGCGCCCACGCTAGGGTCGACGCGTTGGTGATCTTCAGGGTCGCCAGTCCCGCCGGGCTCGCGCATGCCGCGTCGATCTCAGCCTGCGTCTGCTGGAGAACGAACTGCGCCGAAGCGTCGTCCCCCGAGAACGATCCGGTCGTACCCGGGTAAGCCGGCGAGTAGTTCCATGTAACTGGATTCGCCGAAATGCTCGTGAGGTTGAAGCCGTCCTGGGTGTTGGCGAGCTGCGGACTTCCGGTCGAAGCCTTCCAGCGGGTAGTTACCGCAAGCATCGACAGTTCCCAGTCGGGTACCGCTGAGCACTTGGTCGCGTCGTCGGAGGCGACGACCGAGAGCGTCTTCGTCGAACCGCCGACGATGGTCGCACCGTCGCCGGTCCCGCTGCAGCTCGACAACTTGACCGCGATCTTGATCTTCTCCATCGTGCCACCCGTGCCGGCCGTCGTGAGCGGCGGGTTGAAGGTGACCTTGCCTTTGGCGCTGCATGTCACGCTGCCGACCCCTTGGGTCTTCGGCGCGGCCGCGGCTGCTGCGGTCGGCGCGACGAATGCCGCGACGCTGCCGACCACGATTGCCGTCGTTACGAACGTGCGAACTCGGATTGGAAAGAGCATGGGTCTAGATCCCCCCGGGGTTGATGTCGTTGCTGTGGCCCAAGAATGCGGGTAAGGCACCCGCGGCGGCATCAGCATTGTGCCGCGACGCCGACCGATCAGGTTGGTGGTCGGTCGAGGTAGACAGTGGCATTCCACTCGCCCGACAGCAGCGGCCGTAACGCTCCGTAGCGCTTCAAAGCTGTCGGATCGCCGCCCGGTGCCGCAATGAGCCCGTCGCCGACCAGCGTCGACAACGTGCCGTCGGACAATGCCGCTCGGGGCTTGTCGCGCGCGGCGAGGAGGTCGGTTCGGATCGTCCGGCCGGCCTCGCGAGATGTATTCGCCAGGAGATGACGCCCGGCGTCGGTAAGGCGGACGCCGCCTTCCCGGTTGATGTCGGCCAGCATCGCGTCGCGGAGGCGGCGGCCTTCCCGAGCGACCGCGCCCGTGACGCCGGACGCGCTGGCAACGCGCCGCGCCGTCGGTGTCGGCGCGCCGCTGCCGCCGCTCACCACCCAGACGGTGCCCGCGACCGGCTGACCCGTGTACTCGCGATGGTTTCCCCACGGCGCGATCGGCGGCGGGAAAGGAGGGAGCAGATACGCATGGACGCCGTGGCGTTCGAGTGCCACCGCGAGTCCCGGCGCGACCGTAACGACTGCGGTTGCGCCGCTGCCGCGCACGACCAGAGGACCGGAGCCCGCGACGCGCGCGGTGAGCGAGTCGGCGAGAAGTCGCGTGAGTCGGGCGTCGGCGCGCGCGACCGTCGTCGCTGAGACGCGCGGCACCGAGGCAACGACGACGGCAAGTCCTACACAAAGCACCGCTGGCCAACGGGGGAGTACGCGACCCGTTCGATCGGGCACCGCGATGAGTTGCCACGTCGCGAACACGATCGCGAACCAGAAGAACATCGCGGTCGGCCACAGCCAGCGCACGTTGTATATGTAGACCAACCCCGCCGTCTCCAACGATGGAACCCGCGCCGCGGTGATCGTGGCCGCGCCCACACTTACCGCCGCCGTCGCGAGTGTGACCGCAGCGAGTTTCGAGCGCCGTCGGAACGCGACCGCAAAGCCCAGCGCGAGCAGCAGCCACGGCAGCGCGAAGCGCGCCCAGTCGGCCGGCGACGCAACGCCGACCATGCCCGTATCGGCGTTCGTCGGCCGCATCCCGAACGGAGGAGGAACTCCGATCACTCGTCCGACGAAATGCACCGCGAATCGCGGTCCCGCGACGTGTGATCCACCGGCGGTCAGACCGCCGAGCAGCGCGCTCACGTTGGGTGGATGGCCGGCGAACTGTTGGACGACAGGAGCCCACCAACACGCTACGAACACCGCGGTCGACGCGACCGCGACGCGCTGCAAGCCGCGCCGCGAAGTCGGGTCGGCGCGCCACTGTCGCACTCCGTGCCAGAGCGCAACGACCACGATCCATCCCGTCACCAACGCGACCAGACCGAGGTAGCTGAGATGGGCTTGCAACGCGAAGCTGCCGAACAGCACCGCGAGGGGCAGAGCGCTCACGGCGCCGTTGGCGACCGTCGCGCCCAGCACGAGGAACGCCGCGAACGGGAGGAGCGCGATGTCGGGGTTCCACACTTCGGCGGCGGCGGTACCGATGGCCCAGACGAGGATCGCGGTCATCAACATCGACCACGTGACGAGGCGCCACCCACCGAGACGGCTGCACGCCCACGCGATCGCGAGGATCGACGCGACGTTGACGATCGCGACGCCCACGAGGAGGCCCGCGGGCGACCGGCCGAACAGTGCGTAGGGGCTCGCGAGCGCGAAGAATTCGAGCGGCCCGGGATGACTCGCCGGGTGGCCGTGTGCGTACACACCGAGCGTCGACGGCATGCCGAGCAGCGGCAAATGACGGCTGAAGACGTCTTGCGTTCGCAGCGCGATGGCGGCATCGTCAGCGCCCGGCACCCAGCCGATGCGCGCCGCCCGCACCACCGCCCAAACAACCCCAGACACCGCCGCAAGCACGGCAATGCCGCCGATGCACGGCTCGGCGGTCAGCGCGTGCCGCATTGATCGGCGCTTCGTGGTCGAGCCCTACCCGCCGTTTGGCGCGATCACACGCTCCCGTAGGGGGCCGAGGGCCTCGTTCGGCGGCTAGGTCTCGGGGGAGACCACCCACACGTCATCGGGGATGCGCCGCTCGAGTGCCTTCACCATGCTGCCGATCGCACGGTCGCGGCCGTCCCACACGATGAGCGCGCCATGCGCGTGGCTGCGAAACCAGTCGTCGCGGCGGCCGAGGGCCATGCCGGCCGTTTGCTTGGAGGTCGGCTTGGTGGTCGCGAGCACCAGGGTGTCCCGCGCGCCGTCGGCGAGGCGCTGAAAGATGGCGCGGCTCGCGGCGGGCCAAACCGCGTCAGGATTCGGAAAGGGCAAGACCGCGACGTACGGCACGCCCGCGGCCGCAGCCGCTTCCGCGCCGAGTTGTTCGGCGCCGAGCCCGAGTCCGGTGAGGACGACGAGATCGGGGTGAACGACGCGCAAGCCCGTGAGGATCTCCGCGACCTTGCGCCGCACACCGGCGGCGATCGCGTTGTCGCCGTAACCGCCGAGTTCCGGAGGGCGGTGTCCGAGCACGACGACGAGGTGCCCGCCCGGCACGGCGAGTGAACCGACCGCGCGCGGCGCGTTGCGCTCCCGCTCGCTCGCCGGTTCATCCGGCGCGCCGAGCGCCGTCGGCGGTTCGGTCCCGTTGCGAGCAATCTGGGTTCGCGCCGCTTCGACGGCCAACCGGTCGACGATGTCGTTCATGACGTCGTCGCTATGTCCGCGAACCCATTGGAATCTCAGTTCATCGCCGCGGCTGTGGAACAGCTCGACCAGTGGTTTCCAAAGATCGGCGTTGGCGACGGGCTTGCGATTGGAGTTGTTCCAGCCGGACTTCTCCCACTTCACGTACCAGCGATCCGTGTGGCACTTCACGACATACTGCGAATCGCTCACCACCAACAGTTCGCCCGGCAACGCGCGGACGGCTTCGAGCGCGGCGGTCACTTCCATGCGTTGGTTCGTCGACTCCGCCTCGACACCGGTTGCAAACGGACCGTCGGGCACCGCCCACGCCCATCCCCCCGGTCCCGGGTTCGGGCTGCACGCCCCGTCCGTATAAACCACCGTCGACATCAAGCCAGCATGGCCCAACCGGTGCTCCGCACTCGTTTTGATCTCAGAAGGGACCGGAAAAGGGCACTTTTCTGAGATCAAAACGAGTGGTGGCCCGGCCGGCGAACCGACCGGGCCACGAAGTACCTCGTGCTTTGCGAAACGCAGTTCGGGTTATGAGCAGATACCCGCCGGGAACGACGGGCTGCCGTGCCCGTTGTTGTGCGACCACGTGTTGGCCGTGCCTGTGAGTGGACCGGTTGTGAGGTCTTGGCACGCCCGGTTCGCCGAGAGCGACACGTTGTTCCGCGTGATCGAGTTTCCGCTGCCGGCTTCCACGTCGATGCCGACCTGCGCGGCGCTCTTCACGGTGTTCTGGCCGATGAACAGGGTCGTGTAGTTACCGGTGGAGCGAATGCCGTAGTAGCGGCCGATCACCGTGTTGGTGATCACTTTCGTGCCGACGCTCGGCGTTCCGGTGAAGTCGGCAACCCGAATGCCACTGGTGTTTGCCCCCGCGCCGCCATTGATCGTGTTGTGAGAGATCGTCAGGCTGTTGTTGCTGCCGAAGTCGAGGATGCCACTGCCGTTGCCCGTGGCAGCGTGCGTGACCTTGTTCGACTCGACGAGCGCGTTGTCGCTGTTGGTCGCGACGACGAAGGTCGAGTCGTCGACACTCTTGTTGTTGCTGACGACGAGGCCAACCGAGTGGTTGGGCGAACCGGCGAAGTTGATCGCCGTCTCGCGGTGGCCCTTGAACGAGTTGCTCACGATCTGGGTGTTGTTCGCAGGACCGTTGGAAATGAAGACCCCGGTGCCGCCTTCGGCCGTCGTGCCGTTGTCGTTATTGATGAACGCGTTGCGCGTTATCAGCGCGGGAAGATTGCCGTTGGGGTTCTGGAAGTTGATGCCTTCGAGGTTGTCGCGGATCACGTTGTTTTGAAGTGTGAGCCCGCTGCTCCCGGCGAAACTCTCGACGCCGTCGGCGCCGACCGCGTCACTTCCTGCACCTTGGATCGTGAAGCCGTCGATCGTCACGCCGTCGACACCACCGGGGATGATGAAGTCGCCGTTGATGCTGTTGACGACTGATTCCTTGGTCAGGTTGCCGCGAAGCCCGCGACCGTCAACCCCGGACTTTGCGCCCAGGAACGTGAGCTGCTTCGAGACCGTCACCGTCTCGGCGTAGATGCCGGCACACACCTGGATCGTGTCGCCCGCATTGGCCGCGGTGACGGCCGCAGAAATGGTGGTGAAGGTTGCCTCCGGGCATTGCGCGTTGTTGTCGTCGACAGTCAATGTCGCTGGCACTGCGTGCGCCGGTGCCGCGAACATTGGAACGAACATCGCAGCCGGCAGCGCGACTGCCGCGGCGAAGCGAAGAAAACGGAACATAGAAAATCCCCCATCAAGCTCGCGAGGGCGAACCTCGGCCCCACGGCTGGAAACTTATGGCAAGTCCACGACCGCTACTAGGGACATACCACCGTTCTGATCTCAGAAATGACGGGAAAACGGCACTTTTCTGAGATCAAAACGAGTTGGGGGTGGCGGCTTCGTCGACGTGCCATTGAAGGTCGCCGATCGCGACGTGGTCGCCGGCGCGCAGCGTGGTCGCGTCGGGTGGGCTGTCTTTGATCGGTTCATCGCCGAGGGCGAGTGCTTCGCGCCAAACGCCGGCGGGATCGCGGCGCAGGTATCGCGCCGTGAACGCACCGCCGGCAGCGCGACGATCGACGATCAGCAGGCTGTGATCACCGACGCGAACCCATCGACCGAAAACGCTCGGCGCCCGCTCCGCCTGCGTGGTCAGCACAACCTGTTCACCGTTGCTGCACGGTTCACGCCGCCATACCTCTACGTAGGGCACGACCGCGCCGTCGATCGTGAACTCGCCGCTCTCGTGGAGATCGTCGCCGTGCCACTCGACGTCTCCTTCGTCGGCGGGGAAGATCGGCTCGAGGTTGAGATCGTGAGCCCATCGCAGACGCGGGACGCTGCCGCTGCGATCGAGCGTCGTCACGCCGCTGAAGCAACTCGTCTCGCCGTCTGCGTCCAGTGGGATTCGCACGTCGCCGAAGCCGTGCGCGGCCTGCAGCCACATGACCGTCTGGTTGGCACGCGGGGGGTTGTCGCCCACCGTGATGGATACGCGTCGCCAGCAGCCGCGGTAGTCGGTGGGGATCACGAACGCCACCATGTTCGCCGTATGTGTCTCAACCGTTTCCCGTACGTGACGGGCGGGGTACAGGATGACCAGCCTGGAAGGAGGCCGGAACATGGGACTCGTACTGCTGGTGTTGCTGCTTGCGTTGCTCTTCGGCGGCCTTGGCTTCGCCATTCACGCGCTTTGGATCTTGGCCGTGGTATTCGCGATTCTGTGGATCGCGGGGTTCGCGTTCCGTTCCGGCGAGAACGCGCGCTGGTATCGCTGGTAGCCGAGTTACGAGGTCGTGATCCGCGCGGCGCGCGGGACCTCGGCCCAGAGCTCGGTCCCGCCGTCCGCGGTCACTCTCGTGCCGAACGCGATCGTCAGTGCGGTGAGCACGCGCTCGCGCAGGTCGAACTGGCTGTCCCTCAAGTCCAGCCGCGAGCTGCACTGAAGCCGAACGCTGGTGAGCAACGAGAAGTTCTCGATGCGCACGACGACCGGTCCGGCAGTGTGCAGTTCGAACGCGGCAACGAGGAGTTCGTGCACGACGGCCGAAACGTCGGCAGCATGCGGCCGGTCGTGATCGTTGCCCTCCAGGGCATTTCGGACGTCCTCACGCACGCGCCGGATGTCGCGAACGTTGTTGGCTTCGATCTCTATCACTGCCCTCTACTCCACCATGCGCGTTGCTACAGACACGCACCGGCCGGAGCGATCTGGGCGCGCGTGGCGCGCTGCGGACCAATCGTCGCGACGGGGTCCGCGGCCGAAGCGTGGCCGGCCTCGGTGACGGCGAATCGTTCCGCGAGCGCGCCTGCGGCAATTACCGCGCCGCCGAGCCGGGCGCGCACGCGGGATCGTCCCGCCGACGCGACGAGGAACGCGCCCGCGAGAGACGCGGCGCTCGCGAACCGCTGCAACGTGGCGGGGCGTCCGGTGTTGTACGCACGCGCGACCTCCTCGGGCAGCCGGCGATGATGTGTCGAAGCAATCGCGGCCTCGGTGAGCGCTCCACCGATGGCGAACGACCGCGCCGGCTTGGCGTCGGGAAGGATCACGGTCGCGATACCGCCGGATGACGCGGCGGCGCCCGCCGCGAACAACGCGGGGATCATGCGGCGGGCGTCGTGCCACGCCGGGATTGCGGTGTCAGCCAGCAGCACGCCGGTATAGGTGGCGACGCCCGGAGCAAGCGCCGCCGCGCCCCACGTCGCGACCGCACCGAGCACTCGGGCGCGACCCGTGACGTCCGACAAGGCGGCAATGCCGACCATCGGCCCGTACGCCGACAGCAACCACGAGCCCACGTTCATCGGCGAGGTTGGGCGAACCACGCGCAGCATGTGGTGGAAACGCGCCGGGCGTCCGAGGTCGGCCACGAGTGCCGGCATGCCGACGCCGAGCGCGCCGAGCGCCGTCACGCGCGCCGCGCGAGCAAGCGGCTGGTCGCCGGTCGCGTCCGCGCCCGCCGCGAGGAGCGACGATCCGGCAGCAAGACCACCGAGATAGAAGTACGACGGGATATAGAACGTCCACGTCGGCCGCTTGAGCACCGGCTGGCCGTAGTACGTGCGGACCTGCCCTGCGGGCGACGTGTCGGTCATCGTCGACCACGCGTGAAGGCAACGAACGCGCCGGCCACGAGCGCGCCGGCGGCGACTGTGGCCGACCGCCAGCACGACGCGATGTCGCGCGTCGTGACGACCGGATTGGGGGGAAGGCGGTACACCTCGGGCTCGTCGAGCAACAAGAAGAACGCGCCTGCCCCTCCGACCCCGTCGTCTGGGTCCTCGCCGTAGAGGCGGGCCTCGGCAACTCCCGACTCGTGCAGTGTCTTCACTCGTTCGGCCGCACGCAGACGCAACTCGTCGAGCGGCCCGAACTGGATCGACTCCGTCGGGCATGCCTTCGCGCAGGCCGGCTCGAGGCCGCCCCGAAGGCGGTCGTAACACATCGTGCATTTCCACGCGCGTCCGTCGGCCTCGCGTTGACCGATGACACCGAACGGGCACGCAACGATGCAGTACCCGCACCCGTTGCACACATCTTCTTGAACCACGACGGTGCCGAACTCGGTTCGGAGTATCGCGCCGGTGGGGCAAACGTCGAGGCACGCCGCGTGCGTGCAGTGCTTGCACACGTCGGACGACATGAGCCAACGAACGCCGGTGTCGGCCCCCGCAACCACCGCTTGGTCGGGCAGCGCCGGCGCGCGTTCGCGAGGAACCTGCTGCTCGATGAATGCGACGTGTCGCCATGTGCTGGCACCGAGCGCGCCCGTGTTGTCGTACGACATCGCGAGAAAATCGATGCCGTCCTCGGGCACGTTGTTCCACTCCTTGCAGGCCACCTCGCACGCTTTGCAGCCGATGCATAGCGTCGTATCAGTGAAGAAGCCCACCCGCTCGGTCATGCTCGGTCTTCCCGGTGTTCGACGCGTCGCTGGTACTCAGCCACGAACGCGAGGAGCTTCGGCCCCCGCGGCCGGCGCCCCGCAACGACGTCGCACGTCAGTGCTTTGACTTCCTGGATGTGGACGTTCGGGTCGAGCACGATGCTCGCGAGGTCGTTGGCGGAGTCGCCCGTGGTCAGGCCGCGCGTACCCCAGTGGTACGGCAACCCGACCTGGTGCACGACGCGACCGTCGACCTGCAACGGCGGGATGCGATCGGTCACGAGCACTCGGGCCTCCACTGCAGTGCGACTCGTAACGATCGTCGCCCAACCGCCGTGCCGGAGGCCGCGTTCCTCCGCGAGCGCCGGGCTCACTTCACAGAAGAAGGCAGGCTGTAACTCGGCGAGGTGCGCGATGGTCCTCGACATGGCACCAGCCGTGTGGTGCTCGGTGAGGCGGTAGGTCGTGGCGACATACGGAAACACGTCCGCACCTTGCTCGCCCGCGCTCGGGTTGTAGCGGTTGTCCTTGCGAGGAAACTGCTGCCGGGCGGGGTTTGCCTGCTGGCCGTAGAGGACATTGCGGACCGGCGACTCGTGCGGCTCGTAGTGCGCAGGCAGCGGGCCGTCGCGCAAACCGCTGGGCACGTAGAGCCATCCACGACCGTCCGACTGCATGATGAACGGTTCAGTTCCACTGATGGCGTGTTCGGCCGACGCGCCCTCCGCGGGCTCATACGAAGGCGGTTTGGTCTTTTCGAAGTCCGCGACGTCGTAACCGGTCCACTCCTGCTTGGTGTCATCCCACCACGTGTATTTCTTTCGCTCCGACCACGGTTTGCCGTCGGGATCGGCGGACGCGCGGTTGTAGAGCACGCGTCGGTTCGCGGGCCACGCCCATCCCCATTCGGGCGCAACCCAGTTCTGCTCGCGGCCGGGCGTGCGACGCGCGGTTTGGTTCGTGTCGTTGGCGTAGCAGCCGCAGTAGATCCAACAACCGCACGCCGTCGAGCCGTCGTCCTTCAGTTCGGTGTACGAGGACAGTGCGCGGTGCGACGCGTCCCAGCCGTTGATCTCGCGCAGCACGGCGTCGGCCGCCGGGTCGTCGGTCGCGCCGTGGGTCGGGTAGTCCCAGGTGAGATCGAGGATTGCGCGATCGCGCGACTCGACGGAATCGCGCAGCTTCTCGCGGATGATTCGGCCGAGATGGAACGCGAACCACAGGTCCGAACGCGTGTCGCCGGTGGGTTCCACCGCTTGGTGGTGCCACTGGAGCAGCCGTTGCGTATTGGTGAACGTGCCGTCCTTCTCGGTGTGCGCGGCCGCCGGCATCAGGAACACTTCGGTGCCGATGTCGTCCGTGCGGAGTTCGCCGGTTTCGATTTCGGGGGAGTCGTACCAGAACGACGCGCTCTCGATCTCGTAGAAGTCGCGCACCACCAACCAGTCGAGCGCCGCCAGCGCCATGCGATGCGTCTTGGAGTTGGCGGAACCGACGGCGGGGTTCTCGCCGATGACGAGGTACCCCTTCACCGTGCCGTCGATCATGCCCAGCGTCGTTGGATAGGTCGAGTGGTCGCCGGTGATGCGCGGGATGTAGTCGAAGCCGTAGTCGTTTTCCGGCGTTGCGTTTTCGCCCCACCATGCCTTCAGGAGGCTCACGGTGTAGGCCTTCATGTTGCCCCAGTACCCGGTACTCGCCGCGTCGTGTTCGACGAAGGTCTCGAGGTCTGTGTGCGCGACGTGGGGCTGCGGGATGTATCCCGGCAGCAGGTCGTAGAGCGTCGGGATGTCGGTGGAGCCTTGGATCGACGCGTGTCCGCGCAACGCGAGGATCCCTCCGCCCGGCCGGCCGATGTTGCCCAACAGCAACTGGATGATCGCGGCGGTGCGGATGTACTGGACGCCGACCGTGTGTTGCGTCCACCCGACCGCGTAGCACAACGCGCTTGTACGCTCGCGTCCGCTGTTCTCGCACAATGTTTCGGCGACCTTCACGAATGACTCTTCCGGCACGCCGCACAGGCGCTCGACGACCTCCGGCGTGTAACGCGCAAAGTGACGCTTGAGGATCTGGAACACGCAGCGCGGGTGTTCCAAGGTCGCGTCGAAGTGGGGCGGTTTGCCGCCGGCGGACGCGCCGTGGCTGCCGTGCGCCTCGCCGTGCGCCACACCCGATTCCGCGACCTCGCGATCGCCGGCCGACGCGGCAGTCGGCGCGTCCTTGTACTGCCACGTGTCGTCGCGGTACGTGCCCGATTCCGGATCCCAACCCGAGAACAGGCCGTCGAGATCTTCGGTGTCCTGAAAGTCGTCGCTGACGATCGTTCCGGCGTTCGTGTACGGAACGACGTAGTCGCGAAACTCACGGCCGTTGCTGAGGATGTAGTTGACGATGCCGCCGAGGAACGCGATGTCGCTCCCGGCGCGCACCGGTACGAACACGTCGGCGATCGCGCTCGTGCGGCTGAAGCGCGGGTCGATGTGAATCACCTTGGCGCCGCGTTGTTTCGCTTCCACCACCCATTGGAACCCGACCGGATGGCACTCGGCCATGTTCGAGCCCATGATCAAGATGCAGTCCGAGTTCTGCAGGTCCTGTTGGAATGTGGTGGCGCCACCGCGACCGAAGGATGTCCCCAAACTGGGGACGGTCGAGGAGTGTCATATGCGCGCCTGGTTCTCGATCTGCAACGCGCCCAAGGCCGTGTAGAGCTTCTTGAGGAGGTAGTTCTCCTCGTTGTCGAGCGTGGCGCCACCGAGATGCGCGAAGCCGAGGGTGCGGTGGAGGGGACGACCGCGCGAATCGCGGTCTTCCCAGGTCGCGCGCCGCGTCTCGATGATCCGATCGGCGATCATGTCCATGGCGCGATCGAGCGGGATCTCTTCCCATTCGCGCGCGTGGGGGCGGCGGTACTTCACCGTCGACAATCGTTCGCCCGTCACGAGCGAGCGGGTTGCCGAACCTTTCGGGCAGAGCCGGCCGCGCGAGATGGGGCTATCGGGGTCGCCTTCGATCTGGGTGATCTGCTCGTTCTGGACGTAGACGAGTTGGCCGCATCCCACCGCGCAGTACGGGCACACCGAACGCACGACGCGGTCGGCGGTCTCGGTTCGCGGTCGCAGCCGTTGCGTCTTCTCCGACGCCGATGTCGCGCCGCGACCGAGGAGGTCGCGCGCCTTCAGTTGCCGCGCTACCGGCCAGCGGTCGAACCATCGCGTCGCAGCATCCCTGAGGCGCACGTGCGGCGGCTACCCACCGCGATCGGCACGCAAACCGCGCCGTAACGGGGTTGACGTCCCATCAGGCCGGCTGTCGGTGGCGTTCGAAGTGCGTCTCGAGCGCGGGCCGTAGTTCGCGTTCGAAGAAGCGAAGAAATCCGTCTTGGTCGGGACCGATCTGGGTGATGTACACCTCGTCGTATCCGGCGTCGGCGTACTTCGCGAGCGATTCGAGGTAGGGCTCCGGGTCGGGACCGAGCGAGAAGGAGCTCACCACGTCCTCTTCGTGCAGCGGCGCCACCGCTTGTTCGAAGTGCTTCGGTGTCGGTAGCTCTTGGCTCAACTCGCCGATCAAGCCCGACGTTGGCCACCGTTCCCATGCCAGCTCGCGCGCGTCCGACTCGCGTTCGGCCCAGCACACTTTGATCTGTCCGAGCTTCGGACCGCGGCCGCCGTGGTCGTCGTACTTCTGGAGCAGGTCACGGTCGGGTCGCGTGCTGACGAGACCGTCTCCGCACCGTGCCGCCATCTCGACCGCGTGCGGGCCGAACGCCGATACGTAGATCGGCGGCAGAGTGTCGGGCATCGTGTAGATACGCGCGTTCTCGACCGTGAAGTACCGCCCGTGATGGCTCTCTTGGCGGCCGCTCCAAAGCTGGCGGATCACCCCGACCGCCTCTTCGAGCATGTCGATGCGGACCGCGGCCTCGGGCCATCGCTGCCCCACGATGTGCTCGTTGAGGTTCTCGCCGGTGCCGACACCGAGGAAAAATCGTCCGTCGAACATCACCTGCGTGGTCGCGGCCGCGTGAGCGATGATCGCCGGGTGGATGCGCACGGTCGGACACGTCACACCCGTGCCCACCCGCATGCGTTCGGTGACGGTGGCGATGCCACCGAGGGAACTCCACACGAACGGGCTTTCTCCCTGGGCGTCGATCCAGGGATGGAAATGGTCGCTCACCCAAGCGGTGCTGAAGCCCGCTTCCTCCGCCCGCGCGGCCGCCCGCACGATCTGGTTCGGGTCGAGTTCCTCACTCGAAATCGCGTACCCGACTTCCATTGGAGTCCTCCTCATTCGATGCGTCGTTGGTCGTCACGTCGTCACGCCGCGTTCCGAGCCGCCGACGACTGGCCGCGGTCCAGGAGTGCCAGGAGACGACGTTCGTCGACGACGAGACCTCGCACGCGGGGGACGGGCGCGGTCCACTGCTCGGCGAGCACGCCGCTATGGAACGCGTCGATAACGGTTGGGTGCACGTAGCTGCGCCGGCAAACCGCGGGCGTGTTGCCGAGGTGGCGGCTCACGAATCCAATCGTCTCGGTGACCGCGCGGCGCGCTTCGCGGTCGCTACTCGGTTCGGGCAGCGATGCGAGAGAACTCGCACTGATCACGGTTGCCATCCATGTACGGAATTCTTTGGCCGTCACGTCTTCGTGTTCGGTCGTTTCTCGGAGGTAGTCGTTCACGTCGGTCGACGAAACCGGGCGCGGCTCACCGTCCTCGACGTACTGAAACAGCAACTGGCCCGGCAGGTCTTGGCACTTGCGGATGATCCGGCACAAGCTCGCGTCAGTGACGGAGACTTCGTGGTCGCGCCCGCTCTTGCCGCGGAACACGAACCGCACCGCGCCTCGATCGAGGCGCGCATGACGGTTGCGCAACGTCGTAAGGCCGAAGGCGCCGTTCTGCTTCGCGTACTCCTCGTTGCCGACCCGCACGAGGGTTGCTTCCAGCAGACGCACGACCGTGGCGACAACTTTCTCGCGGGGGAGCCCGGGTCTCGCAATGTCGTCGGCCACGCGCGCGCGAATGCGGGGCAGGACACGACCGAAGACGGCGAGATGATCGAACTTCGTGAGCTCGCAGTGCTCACGGAAGCGCGGGTGGTAGCGGTACTGCTTGCGCCCACGCGCGTCGCGGCCCGTCGCTTGTAGGTGGCCGTTGGGACTGGCGCAGATCCATACGTCGGCCCATGCTGGAGGAATCGCGAGCGCCTTCACCCGGGCGCGGACTGCGGGATCGCGTTCGACTCGGCCGTCGGGGCCGACGTACGTGAACCCGCGGCCCACGCGGCGACGGTGGAGGCCCGGTTGGGCGTCGTCCGACCACGAGAGCCGGCACTCTCGCAGGTCCGCCAGCATCGTGGTGCCCATGCGATCGGCGTTCCCTCGTGCCCGTGCGGTCGAAACGTAGGAGTGGTTCGCGGTGCGACGCGGTCGTGTGGGTTCGAAGGGCGCGAGTGCGGGAAAACTGAACGGGCCGCGCTTCGAGGGAGGGCCTATGAAGGCGGGGGTGCTCGTCGCGGCACCGTGCTTCGCGTTCGGCGTCGCGGTGGCGTTCGGCGCGACGTTCGTCGGTGGCAGCGTTTCTGCGGTTGAAGCACCCCGGCCGGTGCGGGATGTGTACCTGAGCGACTGCGCGGTCTGCCACGGCGCCGACGGTCGCGGAACGCCGGAGGGGCCGTCGTTGCTCAAGGTCGGCGCGGCGGCGATCGACTACTGGGTATCGACCGGTCGCATGCCGCTTCCTCCCGGCCATCACGGCATCCGTATCGATCGTCGCCCTCCCAAATATCCGCGCAGCGAGATCGACGCGCTGGTTCGCTACGTCGCCGCGCTCACCGGCGGTGGACCCCCGATCCCGAGAGTGTCGACGGTGGGAGCCAACGTCGCGGAGGGCGGCGTGCAGTACCGGCTGAACTGCGCGGCCTGCCATTCCTGGGCGGGTAACGGGGGCGCACTCGCGAACCGTGAAGCGCCCGCGCTCTACGCATCGACACCCACTCAGATTGCCGAGGCCGTGCGCACGGGCCCCGACCCGATGCCCGCGTTCGGCACCGCAGCGATCACCGACACGCAACTGAACGACCTCGTCGCGTACATCGAGACGCTCGATCATCCGGACGATCGGGGCGGAAACCCGCTGTGGCATGCTGGCCCCCTGGCCGAAGGCGCGGCCGGAATCGTGCTCGGGCTCGGCGCGATCATCCTCGCGACTCGTTTGATCGGCACCCGCACGTGACCGCGCGTCGCGCACCCGAAGGCGACGGCGCCGCCCGGCTGGTGAGCGCGTGTTTCTTCCTGAGCGCGATCGCCGGTATCAGCCTCGCAGTCGTGTACTGGCGAGGCGGGCAGACGCAAGCCGAAGGCGCACTGTGGGCGGTTGCGCTCGGGCTGCTGGGTGCCGGTTTCGTGCTGTGGGCCCACCATCTCATGCCGACCGATCCGTACGCGGAGGATCGCGAGCCGCTCGAGACGACGCCGGAGGAACAACACGAGTTCGCCGACGACTTCGAGCGCGGAGGAGTACTCGAACGCCGGCGCCTCATCCTCGCTGCGCTCACGAGCGCGGTTGGCGCGCTGGCGGTCGCACTCGCGTTCCCGATCCGCTCCCTCGGACCTCGGCCCGGCCACGCCCTCGACCACACACCTTGGCGCCCCGGATTGCGAGTCGTCACGAGCGACGGCCAACCCGTCCGCGCTGCGCAAGTGCCGAACGATGGTCTCGTCACCGTCTTCCCGGAGGGCCACACCGATTCGGCCGATGGGCCTGCGGTCCTCATGCGAGTCGATCCGCAACTGCTGTCCGGCGCGCGCGGCGACGCACAGTGGGCTCCCGAAGGGCTGATCGCGTTCTCGAAGGTCTGTACGCACGCGGGGTGCCCGGTCGGTCTCTACGAGGCGACGTCGCACGAGCTGCTGTGTCCCTGCCACCAATCCGCGTTCGCGGTGTTGCAGGGCGCGCGACCCATATCCGGACCGGCCGATCGCGCGCTTCCGCAGCTTCCATTGATGATCGACGCCGATGGAGTGCTCCGGGCGCGCGGCGACTTCTCGAGCCCGATCGGGCCACGCACGTGGAATATGAGATGAAGAACCGCGCGGTGCGCTTCGGCGTCGTGCTCGGTGGCGCGATGGTCGTGCTGACGAGCTGCGGCTCGTCCAAGTCACCGTCGATGATCGACTCGAAGGGCAACGAAGCGAAGCACATCGCCGGTGTGTGGTGGCTGATGTTCACCCTCGCGGCTGCGGTATACGTCGTCGTTGCGGGCTTCATCGTCTACGCGATCCGTCGCCGTCACTCCGACCAACAGGAACCGCAATCGGACCAGGCCGACACGGGCGCGCAACGTTTCGACGACAGGATGATCGTGTGGGGCGGGGTCGCGGTCCCGCTCGTCATCCTGCTCGTGCTCGCGGTCGTAACCGTTCGGACGACGGACGCGTTGCGGCGTCCCGAGCGCAATGCGTTGCGGGTGGAGGTCGTCGGCAAGCGATGGTGGTGGGCGGTCACGTACCCGACCGCGCGTTTCACGACCGCGAACGAGGTGCACCTCCCCGCGGGTCGCCCCATCGAACTCGGCCTGACGTCCGACAACGTGATTCACAGCTTCTGGGTACCGCAACTGGCAGGGAAGCTCGACATGATCCCCGGGCAGCGCAACATTCTGCGTATCCGCGCGTCCGCGCCCGGCGTCTATGAGGGGCTGTGCGCGGAGTTCTGCGGTGTCCAGCACGCCCACATGATGTTCACCGTCATCGTGCAAACGGCCGGAGACTTTGATCGGTGGCTCGCGCAACGGTCGCAGCCACCACTCGAACCAGCGTCGGAGTCGGCCGCGCAGGGTGCAGTTGCGTTCAACCGGCTCCCGTGCGCGGGCTGTCACACGATCGCCGGTACTCAAGCGAACGGCACGCTCGGGCCTGAGCTCACTGATATCGCGTCCCGGCGCGACCTGGGCGCAGGCACGGTCACGAACGATCCCGAAAACCTCGCGCGATGGATCACCGACGCACCGTCGTTGAAACCGGGCGCGCTCATGCCGCCGATCGCCATGACGGGATCCGAAGTACAAAGCATCGTCGCCTACCTCGAGAGCTTGAAGTAGATGACGACGCTCCGGACTCCGCCCCCCGTGAGTGAAGAAGAGATCGAGGCGTCGTGGGAAGACGCGCCCGGCATGCCGGGCTTCTTCACGACGGTCGATCACAAGCGCATCGGCGTGCGCTACATCGTCACCGCCTTCTTTTTCTTCTTCAGCGCGGGCCTCGTCGCGTTGGCGATGCGCGCGCAGCTGGCGCAACCCGACGCGCACGTGCTGAGCGCAGAGAGGTACAACGAGTTTTTCACGATGCACGGAACCGCGATGATCTTCCTGTTCAACACGCCGGTTCTCGCGGGGTTCGGCAACTACCTGTTGCCACTACAGATCGGTAGCCGCGACATGGCGTTCCCTCGCCTCAACGCGTTCAGCTACTGGATCTTCCTGCTGGCGGGCGTGTTTCTCTACTCGAGTTTCATCGTCGGCCATCCGCCCGATGGTGGTTGGTTCGCTTACACGCCGCTCACGAGCAAGACGTTCTCGCCCGGCGTCAATCTCGACTTCTGGGGCCTCGGCGTGGTCTTTGTCGGAATCTCGACGACGGTCGGCGCCGTCAACTTCATCGTGACCACCTTCAAGATGCGCGCGCCCGGCATGACCCTGAACCGGTTGCCGATCTTCGTGTGGTCGATGCTCGTCTTCTCGTTCATGGTGATCTTCGCGGTGCCGGCGGTCACCGTGGCGGCCGGACTGCTCGAACTCGACCGCCTCTTCGGCACGCAGTTCTTCAACCCGGCCCACGGTGGGAGCACGCTGCTGTACCAACATCTCTTCTGGTTCTGGGGTCATCCCGAGGTCTACATCCTGTTCGTCCCCGCGACCGGCATGGTCTCGATGATCGTCACCACGTTCTCGCGCCGCGCGCTCGCTGGGTATCTGTGGATCGTTACTGCGCTCGTGTCGATCGGATTCATCAGCTTCGGGGTGTGGGTGCACCACATGTTCGCGACCGGGATGCCTCCGATCGCGATGTCGTTCTTCTCGGCCGTGAGTCTGCTCATCACGATTCCGAGCGGAATCCAATTCTTCGCGTGGATCGCGACGATGTGGCGCGGCACGGTGAAACTCACGACGCCGATGTTGTTCGCGATTGGGTTCTTGCTGATCTTCCTGCTCGGCGGTATTACCGGCGTGATGGTCGCCGTCTTGCCGTTCGACTGGCAGGTGACCGACAGCTACTTCGTCGTTGCGCACTTCCACTACGTGCTCAACGGTGCAGTGGTGTTCCCGATCTTCGGTGCGCTCTATTTCTGGTTGCCGAAGATCACCGGGCGAATGCTCAGCGAACGTCTCGGCAAGCTCAGCTTCTGGACCATGTTCATCGGGTTCAACCTCGCGTTCTTCCCGATGCACATCCTCGGGTTCCTTGGTATGCCGCGACGCGTCTACACATACCGGTCCGGCCTGGGGTGGGACACGATCAACCTCATCGTGAGCCTCGGGTCCGTCGTCTTCGCGCTCGGCACCGGTATCACGCTGGTCAACATCTGGTGGAGCAGACGTCACGGTGAAGTCGCCGGTGCGGACCCGTGGGACTCCGACACGCTCGAATGGGCGACGACCTCTCCGCCTCCCGACGACAACTTCGACGCCATACCGGTCGTAGAGAGCCGCCACCCGCTCTGGGACCAACGACCGCTGCCCGTCGCGGCATCCGGCGCCGACGAGGCGACGCGCGCGCTCGGTGTCGAAGGCGCGGTCGACCGCGCGACCGCGCTGACCGCGGGACTCGGCGCCGAACCCGCCGGCAGCTTCGACATTCCCGAAGAAACCGCGCTGCCGCTATGGCTCGCGCTCGGCATTGCCGTTCTCTTCGTCGGCCTGCTCGTGAAGGCAGCGTTGATCGGTGTGATCGGCTTGATCGTCGGCGTCGCCGCGCTCATGCGGTGGGCGTGGCACACAGGGGAGGACCCGGCGTGAGCGCCGGAGCGCCGACGGGCGCAACGATGAGGCCCGCCACCTTCCCGACGATCACGGTTTCTCCGCCCGAGCCCGGGCCCGCCGGCTACGACAAGGCGTGGTGGGGAATGGCCACGGTCATTGCCACCGAGGCGATGATCTTCCTCGTCCTACTCGCGGCGAACTTCTTCCTCCGCGCGACGTCGACCCAATGGCCGCCGCATGGCGTCGAGCTGCCCGAACTGCCGCAGACGTCGATCTTCACGGCCGTGCTGCTGTTGAGCAGCGCGCCGATCTTCTGGGCCGATGCCGCCATGAAGCGAGGGCGCGTCGGCCACGTGAAGGTCGGGCTCGCGCTGAGTTGGGTGATGGGGGCCGCGTTCTTGGTGCACACGTTCATGGATTTCCAGGCGTTGCACTTCGGTTGGCGCGACCACGCGTACGGGTCGGTCTTCTACACGATCATCGGGCTGCACGCGCTGCACGTGCTCGTCGGGTTGGCGTTCAGCCTGATCGTGCAGGCGAAGCTGTGGCTCGGCCGGATCGATCGTCACCGCCACGTGACCCTCGACGTGTACAGCCTCTACTGGCACTTCGTCGACGTTGTGTGGATCTTCGTGTTCTCGTCGCTCATTCTCTCGGTGCACCTGACGTGAACACGGAGGCGAAGACCACGAGCAGCGGCAGTGACGGCCCGCGTGGGTCGACGCTTCGTCACCACGAGGGTCTGGTGTGGATCGCGGTGCTCGGCGGCATCCCGGCCTGGCTGTTCCACCTCGTGTTCGAGGCCGCGATGGTCGAATACACGTGCACACACCCCGGCTGGAAATGGACGCTCCACGCCGCGACCGTGGTGACGGTCGTTGCCACCCTCGCCGGGGTCGTGGTGTGCGCCGATCTGTTGCGCGCCGGGGGCCGAGCGTCGCGTTGGAGCGAAGACGACGATGGATCGGCCGCCGGGCGGACCCGGTTCCTGGGCGCCCTCGGATTGATCGTGGGCACAACCAATGTCGCGCTGATCCTGCTCGAGGGCAGCTACGTGATCTTCGTGAACCGCTGTGGCTGACATCTCCGCGCTCACGCCGGTCGCGATTATCGCGGTGTTGTACGCGCTCGGCCTCGAGCAGTCGCCTGCAACTGGTAGGGCACGCGTGGGCGCCGGCATCGCGGGGATCGCGACCCTCGCCGTCGCGCTCGGTCCACCGCTCGACGGTTCGGCGGCGCGCAGCCTCACGGCCCACATGGTTCAGCACGTCCTATTGCTCACGGTGGCGCCTCCACTGCTGGTGCTCGGGGAGGCGCCGGCAATCATCGCCGCAAAGGTGCGCACCTTGGCTCGCATCCGGCCATCTCGAACGACACGATGGGCGGTGCCCGCCGGGGGCGTGGCGCTGGCAACGTGGGCCGGGGTAGCGGTCGCGCTGCAGTCGGCCGCGCTCGTGTGGCACGTGCCGGCGTTCTACGACCTCGCACTGGCGCACGACGTGCTCCACGCGACGGAGCACATGACCTTCCTGGCCACCGGGCTCGCGTTCTGGTGGCTCATCGCCGGTGCCGGCCGGCGCGGCGGCACCGCGTACGCCGTCCTTGCGGTGTTCGTCGCGTCGTTACCGGGAACGGCGCTCGGCGCTTTTATGACGCTCTCGACGTCGCCGTGGTATCCGCCGTACGCGACGGGATCGGCGCGTGCCGCACTGCAGGACCAGCAACTGGCCGGGGTCGTGATGTGGGCGTTCGGTGGGATCGCGTACGTGATCGCCGGCGCGGTGCTCTTCGTGATGTTCCTGCGAGAACTCGAACGGTCCGCGCCGTCGCGCGCCACGGTGGGGACGCCCGCGTGATCGCGCGGATCGGCCGCTTCCTCGATGAGCGACTCGGTCTCTCGCGCTTCGGACGCAAGGCACTCAACAAGGCGTTCCCCGACCACTGGTCGTTCATGTTGGGCGAGGTGGCCCTCTACTCGTTCGTCGTGCTGGTCGTCACCGGCATCTTCCTGACGTTCTTCTTCAACGACAGCCAAAACCAGGTCGTGTATCACGGCAGCTACAAGCCACTCGCCGGCGTGCGGATGTCGGAGGCGTACGAGTCGGTGGTGCACCTGAGCTTCGACGTACGCGCAGGCTTGGTCATGCGCCAGATCCACCACTGGGCCGCGCTGGTGTTCCTCGCGGCGATCGTTGCGCATCTCTGCCGCATCTTCTTCACCGGCGCGTTCCGGCGGCCACGCGAGATCAACTGGTTCGTCGGCGTGACGCTGCTGTTGCTCGGGCTCGCGAACGGCTTCGCCGGCTATTCGCTCCCCGACGACTTGCTCTCGGGCACCGGCTTGCGCGTCGCCAACGCGTTGATGCTCTCGATCCCGGTCATTGGCCCGCACATTGCCTTCTTTGCGTTCGACGGAGAATTCCCCGGTACCGCGATCATCAGCCGCCTCTACATCATTCACGTGCTGCTGGTGCCGCTCGCGATCATGGCGCTGCTCGGCGTGCACCTCGCGATCCTCTGGCGCCAGAAACACACGCAGTTCAAAGGTCCTGGCCGTCGCGAAGACAACGTGGTCGGCTCGCGCCTGTGGCCGACGTACGCCGCCAAGTCGATTGGGCTGTTCGCGATCGTCGCCGGAGTGCTCGCCGCGCTCGGCGGCCTCGCGCAGATCAACCCGATCTGGCTCTACGGCCCTTACGACCCCGCGTCCGTGTCCACTGCCGCGCAACCCGACTGGTATCTGGGCTGGACCGAGGGCGCGGTGAGACTGTTCCCGGCGTGGTACTTCCATATAGGCCGGTACGGCATCCCCGAAGTGTTCTGGCCGGGGATCTTCCTCCCGACCGTGACGTTCGCGCTGTTGTACGCGTGGCCGTTCCTCGAACGTCGGTTCACGCACGACGCCGTGGAACACCATCTCCTCGATCGACCGCGCGACCGGCCCGTTCGTACCGCGATCGGTGTCGGCGTGCTGAGCTTCTACATCGTGCTGCTCGTCGCGGGAGGGCAAGACATCATCGCCCAGAAACTCGACGTGTCGATCGAGCCGGTCACCAACGTGCTGCGCGCGCTCGTGTTCCTGGTACCGCTCGCGGCGGCGCTGTTCACCTGGCGGTTCTGCCACGACCTCGCCCTCGAGGTTCCGCGACCTCCGCGGCGCGTTCGCCGTGCGCAGGCGCGAATCGAGGACCGTGCGACGGCGCGAATCGAGGACCGTGCGCAGGCGGCCGAGGGCCTCGGTCCCAGTACCGCGGACGGCACCGGCGCCTGAGCCGCGCAGCATCGCCGGGTCGCGCCGACAGGGCACGTAGCGTGGCGGACGTGTTGCGGTTCGGTGTGGATGTCGGGGGAAGTGGCGTGAAGGGCGCGCCCGTCGACTGCGACACGGGCGAGTTCGCCGGCGAACGGCAACGGTTCGTCACGCCGCAGCCGTCGACTCCCGATGCGGTTACCGACATCGTGGTGGAGCTACTCGACCGGTTCGACTGGAAGGGGCCAGTGGGCGTCGCATTCCCGGCGGTCGTGCGTGCGGGGGTGGTGTTAACGGCCGCAAACATCGATCAGAGTTGGATCGGCGTGAACGTCGAGGAACTGTTCGCCAAACGCCGCGGCGTTGCGTTCCGGGTTCTGAACGACGCCGACGCCGCCGGCCTCGCCGAAGTTCGATTCGGCGCGGCGCGCGATGTCGACGGCGTCGTTCTGGTGGTGACGCTCGGTACTGGTATTGGCAGTGCGCTGTTCAACGATGGCGTCCTCGTACCGAACACCGAACTCGGTCACATCGAGATCGGTGGGCAGGACGCGGAGATCAAAGCGGCCGCGCGGCAGCGGGAGCTCGGCGAAGTGAGTTGGAGCCGCTGGACGAAGCGCGTCGACCGCTACCTGCACACGCTCGAAGACCTGCTGTGGCCCGACCTGATCGTGGTCGGTGGAGGCATCTCGAAGAACTGGGATCGTTTCGGCCCGGACCTCACGACCCGTACGAAGGTCGTCCCGGCCGCGTTGCGCAACTCGGCGGGAATCGTCGGCGCCGCAGTCGCCAGTCCCTGAGCAGTAGTTACGCGGAGACGGAAACGGCGTCGCGTTGCGCGGCCATGCGTTGTCCCGCTTTGCCGATGCGTTCGATGCGGTTGAGGACCGACTCGCGCGCGAGCTCGGCATCGGGGGTGAGCCCGACGAGCGCTTCGATGTTCCAGTGCCCCAGCACCACCGGCACGAGGATCTGCTCGTGATGGATACGGAAGTCGTAGATGCCCGCCCGCGCAATCGCCTTGGCGTGGTGCTGGAAATCAATGATGCCGGTGCCCGGCATCTCGAATGTGCGAACTTCTTCCTCGACCGCGATCACCATCGCCGACGGGTCGATCTCGAACGCGGCGGTCGTGAGATCGCGGTAGAAGAGGTAGTGGCGGTTCTCGTCGGCGGCGACCCGCTTCATCACCTCGTAGCCTGCCGGGTCCTCGAGCAGCTTGCCGGTGTTGTGGTGCGCGACGCGCGTCGCCAATTCTTGCAGGGCGACGTACACGAGCCCGTTCCGTGGGTTCGTCAGTTGCGGTACCTGGCCGCACTCGACCTGCGCCATGCGGCCCCGCTCCAACGCGACGGGGTCGAGCGTGCGCGTGACGGTGAGGTAGTCGCGCAGGACGATCGAATGCCGGCCCTCTTCCGCGGTCCAGCGCCGCACCCAGGTGCCCCACACACCGCCGTTGCCGTAGACCGACGTGATCATGTTCGTGTAGTACGGAAGGTTGTCTTCGGTGAGGAGGTTCACGAGCAAGGAGCTGCGCACTGCCGGCGCGAGGCCCACTTCGTCTTCCCATGTCTCGCCGGGAACGAAGTCGCGGCCGAGACTCCACGGCACGAGCTCGTGGGGGAACCATTCCTTTGCCCCCGCCAGATGGCGTTCGAGCAACCGCTCGACGGTGGGTTCGAGTTCGCTGAGCAGCGAGTTCGCGTCCATGCACCCAGCCTACCTACCGTTCGGTAGGCAGCAGACACCGGGGCCGTAGGGTCACGCTCTGCGTTTTGTGAGCCCGAGGGTCGCGCCGTGGGTGTCAGCGCTCAGTGCGAAACCGGCCGCGGATCGGCATTTTGGACCGCCCGGATCACGTCGTCGCCGATGGGGAGCGGCGCGCAGCCGTGATCGTGCTCGCACACGAGGTCGAACTTCGGGTTGGCCGCCGAGTGGCAGGACGCGCAGCTGCCGCCGAATCGGTTCATGACCGCCTGCCCACCGCGGGTGACGATCTTGGTGCCCTGCGCAGACACGTCGAGGGAGAAGAACTCCCAGTCGTTCGTTGTCGGGTCGTAGCCGTGGCGGTGCTTCACCATCGCTTCCTGCGGTACGAGTTGCAGCAGCGTGCCGGTCGGGTACTGCCCGCCGTTGGGCGAGCGCGCGACGGCGAGCGTCGCGTCGAGGTGACCGAGCACGTTGGTCACGTAGAAGCCGCGCACGTGGGTCATGGTGTGCAGGTTGTGGAAGTCGTCCGCGTTCATGTGGACGTCTTCGGTCTTTGTTGTCGGTGTCGGCGGCCGTGTCGTGGTCGGCTCGGCAGTGTGCGCAGCGCCACCGCACGCGACCGCGACAGCCGCGAAGAGGAATGGCAGAACCCACACGAGCGCGCCCGAACGCCATCTGGAGAGGTGCATAAGCGGTGTACGTGCGGCGGTGGGCGCGGGTTCATCGTTCAGATGACCTCGACCATCTCGACCCCGGAACTGCGCGTGTTCGCGCAACCCCTGCGCTTCATTATCTGCTCAGGCCGGCGGCCGCGGGTGCCGATCCCTTGGCGATGGCGGGGAACTCCATGCCAATCGGCGCAGTGCGCCGCCGAGTGCCCACGTTGCTGCTTGTCCCCACCTGCGACCGCTGCGGTCGGGGGATCTACGGTGAGCCGCGCCGGCACCGGCGGCATCAGTGGTGCGCTCCGTGCTGGAAGCGTGAAGACGACCGCGCCGCCCTGGCCTTGTGCTGCATCGTGCCTGCGTTCGCGGTCGCCGTTTGCCTGGGTTACCGCTCCTACGCGGGAGCGTGGTGGGTCGTCGCGGCATGGCTCCTTCTGCTGTGGGCACCGCTGCTCGTGCACGAGAGCGGGCATGCGGTCGCCGCGAAGGCGATGGGCGGACGCTTGGTGGAGGTGTCCATCGGGCGCGGGCGCGTGTTGTTGAAGCGGGGCGCCTGGACCGTGCGGTGCTATCCGAGCGGTGGAACCACACGCTGGGCCAAGGACGGCGCCGCGATGTCACTCCGACGGCGGGCGATCATCGCGGCGGCCGGACCGCTCGCGAACGCGCTCGTCGCTGGTGCCGTACTCACCGTGCAACAGTGGCGGACCCAGCCGCTGTTCCTGCTGAGCGCCGTCGTGCACGCCATCCATTGCCTCTCGGCGCTGTGGCCGCAGAATCTCCACAACGGGTCGCGCACGAAAAGCAGCGACGGAGCGAAGTTGCTCGGGTACTGGCATGCGGGCCGAGCGGCGAGGTCGCCCGCGCGCTGACTCGCCGGTGCAGGCGGGTTGGCGCGCCGGCGGCGCGTTCGACGTGCGCCATCATGGCGGGTTCATGGTGATCGCTCCCGACCGACCCGTCGCAGTACGTCGCGACACGACGGTGATGCGCCAACTGGTCGCGCTCGGCTTCGGCTCGGCCGCGCTGTTGGTCGCCGGTTACCTCGTCGGTGTGCGCACAACGCAGGGCCAGAAGCTCGACAACGCAGCTTGGCTCGGCCGCCACATCGCCACGCACCAAGCGACGCACGGCGCGCGAGTGATGCTGGCCACGATCAGCGTGAGCTCGCTTGCCGTCGCGATCGGGGTGCTGGCGTTGCTCGCGTTCGGACGCGGTCGTCCGCGCCTGGCGATCGTCGTCGGCATCGCGACGTTCGGCGCGAATCTCACCAGCGAAGTGTTGAAGCACTTCGTGCTCACCCGCCCAGTCCTGCTCGCACATGCCCCGATCGTGAAGAACACGTACCCGAGCGGCCACTCGACCGTCGCAATGTCGGTCGCGGTCGCGGCCGTATTGGTGGTGCCGCACCGCTGGCGCGGCACGGTGGGAATCGTGGGCTTCACGTACGCCGCGGCCATCGGTGTCGCAACCGTCGTTGTCGGTTGGCACCGCCCGAGCGATGTTCTCGGTGGGTACGCGGTCGCGATCGGCTGGGGCGCGGCCGCCGCGCTCAGCCTCGCGCTGTGGCGCGGTGCGCGACGCGCGCCTGATGTGGTCGCGGCGCGAGCGACGCCGCGGATCGCGTCGCTGCTCGCCGCCACCGGCGTCGGCCTGATCATCGCAGCGTTCGCGGTGCTCATCGGCGTGGTCGGCAAGAGCGACCAACTCTTCGTCCTCAACAAGACCCGCGCCTTCGTGGCCGCGGCGGTCGCGATCAGTGCGACGGTCGCGCTTCTCGGCGCGGCATTGCTCACGGTTCTGCGCGGGGTGACTCTCGACCCGCCCGCACTCGTCGACGACTAGTTACGCGACTTTGGGTCGCGCGCGCTCGACGATCGTGCGTACATCGGTGCCGCGCGGCAACGTGCCGAACGCGAGACCTCCGTCGCGCCCGAGGCGCGACGCGCAGAACGCGTCGGCCACGGCCGGATGTGCATGGCGGAGCACCAACGAACCTTCGAGGAGCAACGCCATGCGTTCGACGAGGCGCCGCGCGCGGTGCTCGATCGCGTCGAGGTCGGTGAGTTCGTTGTCGAGTTCGCGCCGCGCCGCGTCGAAACGCGGGTCGGCGCCGGCCGCGAGGTCGAGTTCGGCCCGGAAAACCTCGACACTCTCCGGTTCGCGGGCCATGGCCCGCAGCACGTCGAGACACATCACGTTGCCGGAACCTTCCCAGATTCCGTTCAACGGGCTCTCGCGGAAAAGGCGAGGCATGATCGATTCTTCGACGTAGCCGTTCCCGCCCAGGCATTCGAGTGCTTCGCCTACCGCGTGCGGGAGCCGCTTGTTCACCCAGTACTTGCCGACGGCCGTGGCGAGCCTCCGGAACGTTGCCTCGCTCTCGTCGTCGCGAGCGTCGTACGCGCGTGCGAGACGCAGCATGAGGATGGTCGCCGCCTCGGATTCCACCGCGACGTCGGCGAGCACGTTCGTCATCAACGGTTGATCGATCAACGCATGGCCGAACGCGGCGCGGTGCGCGCAATGATGCGTCGCCTGCGCCACGGCTTGACGGAGCGTCGCCGACGCGCCGATCACACAGTCGAGACGGGTGTGGTTCACCATTTCGATGATGGTGCGGACACCGCGACCTTCGTCACCGATCAAACGACCCCATGCGCCCTCGAACTCGATCTCGCCCGAGGCGTTCGAACGATTCCCGAGCTTGTCTTTCAACCGTTGTATGCGAATGGGATTGCGTTCGCCTTCGGGTGTGTAGCGCGGCACTTGGAAGCACGACAGGCCGTCGGGGGCTTGCGCCAGCATCAAGAACATGTCGGACGCCGGTGCAGAGCAGAACCACTTGTGGCCCGTAAGCCGGTACGTTCCGTCGGCGGCAGGCGCGGCCCGCGTCGTGTTCGCCCGCACGTCGGAGCCGCCCTGCTTCTCGGTCATCGCCATACCCGCGATTGCGCCGCGCTTCTCCGACGCGGGGCGATTGGCAGGGTCGTAGTCGCGCGATGCGAGCCGCGGGAGCCACTCGTCGGTTACGGCTTCGTTCGCTTGCAGTGCGGGCACCACTGCGTAGGTCATGGAGATCGGACAGCCGTGCCCCGCTTCGACCTGCGACCACACGAAGAACCCCGCGGCGCGCGCGACGTGCGCGCCGGGACGCGGGTCGGTCCACGGCGTCGCGTGTAGGCCGTTGGCGACCGCGACACGCATCAACTCGTGGTAGGCGGGGTGATACGTGATCTCGTCGATGCGGTTGCCGTAACGGTCATGCGTGCGCAGCACCGGCGGGAACGCATTCGCGGTAAAGCCCCACTGGATCGCGTCGGGCGAACCGGCGAGCGTTCCCAGCGCATGCAGCTCGTCGACTGCGTGGGCGGCGCCTTCGCGTTGCACGCCGTCGGCCAACACGGCATCGGCGCCGAACACGTCGTAGCCCTCGAGCGGCGGCGGTTGGTTGAACACGTCGTGGGTCGGCACGCAGCCAACGCTATCGACCGACGGCCACTATTTCAGCGGCCGGATCAGGGCCTCTTGCGCGACAGACGCGACACACGCGCCGTCGCGGGTGTGGAACGTGCCCTGCACCAGCCCTCGCGATCCCGCGTTCGATATCGGGCGGAGGTCGTAGAGCACCCAGTCGTCGAGCCGAACCGGCCGGTGGAACCACACCGAATGGTCGAGGCTCGCACCCATGATGTTGTCGAGCCTGCCACCGACCGGGATCGCCGCCGCGTACACGGCGCCCATGTCGGAAACGAACGTGAGGATGCAGGCGTGTAGCGCCGGGTCGTCGCCAAGGGGTTGGCGGATCCGGAGCCACACGCGCCGGGTCGTTTCGATCGCGCCCCGTTCGTCGCGCGGCGTCGGCTTCATCTCACGCACGTCGAATGGGCCGCTTTTCCCGAAGCGCGCGAGCGGGCTCTCGTACCACTCGGTCGCCGATGTGGGATCGGGGACGCCTTGGGGAATCGGTACTTGGTACTCGGCACCCGGTTCGTGCTTGTGGAACGACGTGCTCAACGTGAAGATCGCTTCGCCTTCTTGCACGGCGACGACCCGCCGGGTCGTGAACGATTGGCCGTCGCGGATGCGGTCGACGTGGAACAACACGGGCGTCTTGGGTGAACCGGGGCGCAGGAAGTAGCCGTGCATCGAGTGCACGAAGTGATCGATGTCCACGGTGTTCGCGGCGGCCCGTAGCGCCTGCGCCGCGACCTGGCCACCGAAGAGCCGACCGGTCGGCCACGCGCCCCCGGCCGCGGCTCGAAACAAGTCGCGATCCACTCGTTCGAGTTCGAGTAGCGCAAGCAGCCGTTGCACCGAGGTGTCGGCCGGGTCGACCGGGTCGGTTGGGTCGATCGGGTCCTCGAGCGTCACGAACGAACGAGACCGCGCGCCGTCACCAAGGGCAGATCGAGGGTCGACAGCAAGCCGGGTGGCGCGGCACACACGGCCGGGATCGCGTTCACGAGGCGCGCCGCGGTACCCACGAGACCGCCCGTGTTGTGGTCGCCGTCGTCGCCCATCATCTGCACGTCGCACGTGTAGCTCGGGTTGCCGGTGATCATCACGCGATAGCCGCTGTGGCCGATCGGTTGGGGCCATTCCGGTGCGAGGTCGTCGGCGAGTCGTGTGACGTGCTCGACCACGATCTTCGGTTCCCCGTCCACCATGCCCTGCACCTCGAAACGCATCGCGGCGGTGGTGCCTTCTTCGATAACGCCGAAGCCGAGGTCGAGCCGGCTGGTGGCGGGCCGGCGCTCGTGCACTTCGCGGATCTCGTCGAGTTCCACGCCGAGCCCCGCCGCGAGCACCTTGAGCACGCCGCCCCACGCGAAGGTGAGGACGCCGGGGATGAGCAACAGTGGCGTGTGATCGAGTGGGTGCCCGAAGCCCATGGTGTCGAACAACACCGTGGGTTGCGCGTAGGTCGCGTAGTTGACGATTTCCATCACGCGTACCGACGTCACGTACTCGCACGCACCGGTGAGCACGAGGGGCAGGAGATCGTTGGCCCAACCGGGGTCGATGCCCGACGTGAAGAACGACACCCCGGCCGTTCGGCACGCGTCTTCGAGCGGCTTGCGCATCGCGGGTTCCACATGGTCGGGGAAAATCAGCGGGACAACCGAGCTCGACACGACGTTCTTGCCCGACTGCAGGATGCGCGCCATGTCGGCGATCGCTTCCATCGGTCGCAGGTCGGCGGTCGCCGTGTAACACACGCAGTCGGCGTCGAGCGCGAGCAGCGCGTCGGCGTCGTCGGTGGCGGCGATCCCGATCGGCGCGATGCCGGCGAGCGTGCCTACGTCTTTGCCGCGCTTGGCCTCGCTGCTCACCCAACAGCCCACGAGTTCGAGATCTGGGTGCCCGGCGATCAGGCGCAGTGCGTAGCGACCGACGTTGCCGGTACTCCATTGGATCACTCGGTACGACATGGCGCGGGACCCTAAACCCTGGAGCGAACCGGATGCCCTGGCCCAGCTTTCGCCACTCTCCGAAGCGAGTTACGCTGAAGTGCTTGCGGAGGGTGGGGGTTTTTGTCGGCATCGCGCTGCTCCTCAGCGGCTGCGTACAGATCCGGTGGGAGCACGCGTCCGACTGGAACCAGCTCACCGAAGTCGCCATCACCAACGCAACGAACTCGGCCACGTTCAGCGTCGGTGCGCCGGATACGCCCGCCGGGCGCATCACCCAGACCGGGAGCGAACACAACGATCGGCGTTGGTACCTGGCCGGCGAATCCGATACCAACTCCGAGATCGTCGTCGAATGGCGGGGTCACAGTCGGTGGAGCGACGGCGGCGGGCAGCTGGGCACGGTGCTGCGCGCGCAACGGCAGCCGGACGGCACGATGACGGGTTACGTGATCTGGCACGACTACAGCTACGGGCAGGACCAGCTCATCCACGTGGCCGCGTGGTTCGCCGACGGTGTGCACAGCCTGCAATTCACGCAGTTCGGCGCGGCGTCGTTCGACGATCTGTCGGTGGTGCGTTCCGTCACCGGTGCGTCGCGCACCAGCGGCGTCACCACGCTTGCGATGGCGAACACGGACGGCATTCGTGTCGGCGACACGCTCTCCGTGTCGCTTACGGACACGTCGTATAGCGGCGTCGTCACCGTCACCGCGGTGACACCGACGTCGCTGCAGTACCAGCAGGTCGCACCCGACGACGCGGTCGGCAGTACTGGCAGCGTCCAAGACCTCGACGCGGTGATGCCGTACTGGGTGCGGGTGCAGCTTGTGGGGCACACCATCTCGCTGAAGGTGTGGACCGCCGGCACGCCGGAGCCCTCGTGGTCCGACTCGGCCCACACGCGAGTGTTCGACGACGTGAACGGCGTGGGGCCGACCGGCGCCGGGCTTGACGGCATCTACGCCGGCCACCTCTTCGCCGGGAACTTCGCCGAGTTCGGACAGCTCGACATCCTCCCGATCTCCTCCTCGTCGTCCGCAGCACCGGCGTCACGACCAAGTACCGCCGACCAGCGCGCCGCGCAGACGCTGACCGGCAAGTCCGCGCTACCGGTGGTCGTGCGAGGAAGCCGCGCGCCATAGCGCGCCGAGCGCTGAACCCATCCCAAGTTGTTGGAGTTGTACGCCTCTACGGTCGCATAAGTCCGACAACCCGGCGTTCGGTGGGTTATGGCTGCAAGAGGTGGCCGATGCGGCGCGCGGCGATGCGCATGCCGACGAAGCCGAGTGCCGCGAGGTACGCGGCATGCGCGATGAGTGACCAGTCGACATGCCCGAGCACCAGCGCGCGTTCGATCGCGACGCCCTGATAGAGCGGCGTGGCCCGCACGACCAGCCCGAGCGCGGTGGGGTAGCGCGACAACGGGAAGAACGTCGCCGAGAAGAGGAACAGCGGGACCATCGCGAGGTTCACGTAGTCGAAGTCGACGAAGGATCGCATGAAGGTGGTGGCGGCCAGTCCGGCACCGGCGAACGCGAACCCGATGAGCACCGCGGACGGCACCGCGAGCAACGCCCACCACGACGACACGAGCCCGAACGCCACCATCGTGACCAGGAACACCGCGGAGTACACGGTGCCGCGCAGCAACGCCCAAGCCACCTCACCTGCCGCGACGTCGCGCGCCGACAACGGCGTTGCGAGGATCGCGTCGTAGGTCTTCATGTACTTGTATTTCACGAAGAAGTTGAACGTGGTGTCGAAGATGGATCCGTTCATCGCGGCGGTCGCGAGTAACGCCGGTGCGACGAAATGGCGATAGTCGACGAGCACGCCGCCCGGCCCCGGAAGGTCGCCGACCAACTTCCCCACACCGACGCCGATCGAGAGCAGATAGAAGATCGGTTCGGCAAAGCCGGCGACGAACACGTACCACATGCGGCGGTACGCGAGCGCGTTGCGTTCGACGATGTGCAACGGACGGCGCGCCATCGCGCCGACGGGAAGCACGCGCCCAATCGGCGCGCGCACGTGCGGCTCAGTGCTGGTCATGGTGCCAACCGGCGGGTGAACGTGCGGCGACCGAACCACGAACCGATCGCGACGAACGCAACCAGCACCGCGATATGGCCCAGGACCGGCCAGAGATGCGCGCGTCCGGTCGTGGCGGCGCGGCACAACTCGACGCCGTGCCAGAGCGGCGAAAGGGCGGTGAGCGGTTGCACCCATCCCGGAAGTTGCTTCACCGGGAAGAACGTGCCCGAGAACAGGAACAGCGGAATGATCCCAAGCCGCATGATGATCGGAAACCCGAGGTCGGTTTCCTGGGTGGCCGAGAACGCGGAAAGGGGAGCCGCGAACGCGCACCCGCACAGCGCGGCCGCCGGGATCGCGAGCACGCCCCATGCCGACGGCACCGCGCCGAACAGCGCCGCGATCGCAA
>JAODBJ010000305.1 GCA_025463905.1 Actinomycetes bacterium | reverse complement strand
GGCGAAGGCACGTCCGGAGCCCACATCGATGTCGCCGTCGACCTCGACTTTCCATCCGCCGCGGTGCCCGAGAACCACGCATCGCTCCAACGCGCGCTGGACGCCGAAGTGGAGCAGATGACGGCGCGTCTGTACGCGCTCCTGCAGCGCTATCGCGAACCAGGCGGCCACAAGACGCCGAATGACCTCCTCCCTGGTCGAGAGACCCCGCCGCCGCGTCCGAGTCGCTGGCGTGCCCTCCGGACCTTCCTTCGCCGGATCTCAAAGACTCGTCGGGGTTGAAGAAACGCCCTCATCAAGGACTCGTCGGGGTTGAAGAAATGCCCTCATCAAGGACTCGTTGGGGTTGAAGAAATGCCCTTATCCGATCCAGTGGACGCGGCCGGCATGGAACCCGGCGGTCGCGAGTAGGCGTTCCTCGCCGCCGGGCCACGTCGTGCATCGCAGCTCGGTGTGGGTCATGCCGGTGGCCGGTTCGAGCCGTAACCACGCGAGCGGCGCGTCGGGCCCGGCCAATGCGCCGGCGCGCTGGAGCGCGCCGGCCACCACCGCCTGTGCCGCTTCGGGGATGTACTGCCAGACGACGGAGTGAAACACGACGGTTGCGACACCCAGCGGCAACGCGGCGAGTTGGCGAGGCAACCACTCGTCGACGGGCACCGCGTCGATGTCGACGGGCGTCGACCGGGCGATGGCAAGCGCATCCCGCAGGCGGTCGAACCGGTCGACTTGGCCTGGCCACACGAAGGAGAGCAGCGTGACGTCGGCGCCGGGAGCGCTCACGTCGATAGGGGCCAAGTCACAGCCGCGGCGCGCCACCACGCGTACACGGCCGTCGAACGGCGGCGCGCCGCCATCCCATAGGTCGACGAAGCGCACCGCCGACGATGCATCGCCCCACGCGCCGCCGGCGGCTTCGTAGTAGTACCGATCCATGCGCAGGTTGAGTCCCGCGCTGGAACCGATCTCGAGTAACCGCAAGGGCAGACCAGTGTCGTGCGCCACGGTCGCGAGGCCACCCGCAAGCGACGCCGATCGACCGACCTCGTTCGTTTGGAGCGGGCGTTCGAATGCCTGGAGCAGCGCGTCGGGCGGGTCACGTAGCAGAGGCTCGATGTGCGACCACGCGGCGTTCGCGTCGCCGTCGCCCCCCGTCGACGGGTAGTGCGCGCGCAGCTGGTCCGCTTCGCCGGCAAGGACCATGCGGTGTACACCGGCGAGCAGACGTAGGTGGTACGCGTCATCGAAGCCCGCCGCCGCGTACTTGCCCATCGCGCCGACGACTGCACCGCCGCGCTCGGCATCGGCGGCCAGCGTGTCGCACAGGTCGGCGTAGAACGGTGAACCAGCGTGCCGGCACCCGGCCGCCTGGAGGCGGAACATCAGCGCGAGAGGAGCGTCGGCTTCGGTCATCGCGACAGAAGCGCGATCAGGCCCACATGAACGCGCCACCGTCGGCCATGAAGGTGTGGCCGGTGACGTAGCGGCAAGCATCGGAGCAGAGGAACCACGCGAGCGGGCCGATGTCGAGCTCCGGATCGCCCTGGCGACCCATCGGGCAGTTCTCGATGAAGATCCGATAGCCCTCGCTCTGTTGTCCCGCCGCGCCGTGATGCGTGGCCGCGGCGGGTGCGATCGCGTTCACCACGACGCCGTCGGGCGCCCACTCGCGCGCCGCCGTTCGTGTGAGGGCGCGCACGGCTTCTTTCGATGCGTTGTAGGCGGCGAACCCGCGGCCGCCGGTGATGCCCATCGACGACGCGAAGTTGACAATGCGCCCCCACTGTTGATCACGCATGTGCGGGTACACGGCCTGCATCGCCCACAGCGTTCCTTTCACGCCTGAGCGATAGAACACATCGACGTCGTCCTCGCTCACGTCTGCGATCGACGCGAGCGGGCGAAACGTCTGCGCGTTGTTCACGAGGGCGTCGACGTGGCCGAACCGTTCGACGGTGGACGAGACCATCGCGTTGATCTGGTCTTGCTGCTGGATGTCGCACACCACGCCGAGATGCTCGACCCCGAGTTCGGCCAGTTCGTCGCAGGTGTGCTGCATGAGGTCGGGTTTCCATTCGGCAACGACAACCCGTGCGCCGCCTTTGCCGAGGTGATGCGCCATCCCGCGCCCCACGCCCTTGCCCGACCCGGTGATGATCACGACCTTGCCCTCGACCGAGTGCATCGCGGCAGCGCTATCCACGTATCCCCCATCGCCCGTTGTGTGACGCCCTTGTATGACGTGCGTGTCACATTACGTGTCGCGTAGCGTCCGTCGTCCATGACGACACTTGAAGGCGTGGTCCTCGTCACCGGCGGGGGCAGTGGGATCGGGCGGGCGGCCGCGCAGCGGGCCGCGCGCGAAGGCGCAGCGGTAGCGGTCGTCGACCGCCACGGCGACAACGCGGCCACGACGGTGCAACTGATCGAAGGGTCGGGAGGGCGCGCGGTCGCGTGTGTCGCGGACGTCAGCGACGACGACGCGATCGGCGCGGCCGTGAACGAAACGGCTGAGCGCTTCGGCCGGATCACGGGCGTCGTCACGTCCGCCGGAATCTTCGACGGTCCCGACCTGCAACCACTGCACCAGGTGCCCTTGGCCACCTTCCAGCGCGTGCTCGCGGTGAACCTGCAAGGCACGTTTTCCGTCCTGCGGCACACGCTCCCCCACCTCTCTGACGGCGGTGGCGCGGTCGTCACCATCGCGTCGACGGCTGCGATCCGCGGGCACGGCTACGGGTCGGGGTACACAGCGAGCAAGGGCGGCGTCGACGCGCTCACGCGACTTGTCGCGGTGCAATACGGACCGCAAGGCGTGCGCGCGAACTGCGTGTGTCCCGGCGGAGTCGACACCCCGATGAGCGGCGGCACGTTCGCCGGGCCGGAAGCCGCGGCCCGCGCTCGTAAATCCGTGCCCTTGGCGCGCTACGCGCAGGCCGAAGACCTCGGCGATGTCGTCGCGTTCTTGCTGTCGGACGACGCGCGCTACGTCACCGGCCAGACGATCGCAGTCGACGGCGGTGCGACGATCACCTAACGGCTCGGCGCTGCGCGAGCACGATGCCTTCGCGCTCGAAGCGCACCGTGAACTGGTGGCGCAAGAGCGATTGCAGCAATGCCGACTCTCGTGCATCGAGCAACGAGCGGTCGATCAACAGCCACTGCACGTTCTGCGGGTTATCGAGATGCTCGCCGTGTACGCCCCAGTTCACGTCGCGCCAGGGCACGGGGAACTCGTAGATCCGCGTGCGGTGCGTGAGGTGCGGTACCAGCGTGTACGCGGCGCTCGTCGCCGCGCCTTTGGGGAGCAGCTTCATCGCGTGGTCTTTGGCCGCGCCGTTGACTTCCACCTGGAGGGGCCAGATCCCTTTGTCGTATTTGTGACCGAGCGGCGACGGACCCCACAAGACCGTGGTGGTGAATGAGGTGGCGAGGAGACCCACGACCAGCACTGCTCGTGCCCGCTGATCTCGCAGGAGTGCCACCGCTTCGACGGTGGCGAGCAGCACACCCACGAGCACGATGGCCGAATAGTGGTAGCGGGCGTCGCGGGTGAACGGGAAACCGTCGGACGTGAAGACGTTGATGGCAAGCATCGGAAGCGCGATGGCAAACGTTTGCGGCGACGCCAGCGGCGCGAGCGCCACCGGGAACAGCATCATCTTGTAGTAGTGGAGACGGTCAGGTTCGGTGGCGATCTTGAATCCCGTGACGGGATGCCGCGCGAGATTGGCCGCAACTTCAGTGGGCGACTTCCCGAGCGTGCCGAAGAGTTGTTCGTAGAACGGACCGACACCGTTACGCCACGGGATAACGACGCGTGTCGCGATCACGAACCATGCAAACGACAACAACGCGATCGCACCGCCGATACGGCGAGAGCCGCGCACCATCACGAGGATCCCGATCACGATCAACGCGAGCGCGACATCTTCCTTCATTGCGATCGCGACGAACGCGCACGGCCAGAACCAACCCCAGCGGCCAGTGCGCGCGGCCCAATACGCGAACAACAGCGGACCGATCGCGAAGGCCTCAGGGTGGAAGAACTCCCACACGAGCCACTGCGATGTCGGGTGCAGCAACAACAGCGTGCCGAACGCGGCTCCAATCCAACGCGAATGCAAAAGGTCGCGCCCGAGCAAGTACAACGCGAACGCGCCACTCGCTTCCGCGAGCACTTGCATCGCGAGTAACACCTTCGGTCCACCACCAAACCAATAGAACGGCGCGAAGAACCACAAGCCTGGTGTCGCGTGATGACCGAACACGTCGAGCCCGCGCACTGTGATGAACGGTCGATGGAAAAACGCGAGCAGCCACGTCGCTTGGTCGTAGATACCGAGGTCGAATCCGAACGTCCCGTGACGATCGTGGCGCAACGCCCCTAGACGGAAAAACACGATCACCCACAGCGCGACAACGACCGCGAGGGCGCAAAAGGGCAGCGGAAGTTGGAAAAACGACGGCGCTCGACGGTGGTGTTCTCGCACGTCAGACGCCATCTGCAACGAATTCTCCCACGAAGGCTTGCCGAAGCCCCGTCGTGGGCAGTCTTCAGCGTGGTGTGTCTCTTCCGCCTCCCAGCCGTCATCGCAGTTCGCCTCGTCGCGACGGGGCTGTCTAGGGTGCGCGTGATGCGCCGGCCCCGGGGCTCCTTACTTAGGGCGGGCGGCGCGCACGACGCCTCTACGCGCACGCATGTGCGATTGCGGATGGCAACAGTGCTCGTCGTCGCTGCTTGCGCGCCCGTGCTCGGGCTCGCGAGCACCACCGCGCCCGCGTCCGCAACCTCGGTCGGTCAGCTCCGCGCGTCCATCGACCACGTCGCACAGCAATGGTTCGACGCACAAGCCACCGTGCAACGCCTCGACGCGGCTATCGCCGACCATCAACAACGCATCGCCGAGCTCGGCGCACGAGCAACGAAGCTCAAGCTCGTCGCGCGGACACGCGCGGTAGAGCTGTACACGGGCAAGTCGACCGGACTCACAGTCGTACTCGACGGCAGCAGCGCACTCGACTCGGCACGGCGCGTGCAGTTGGTCGAACGCGCGAACGAGAAGTCGGCACGGACGTTCGAGTCGCTCACCGAGCTCACAACCGAGTTGCGTTCACAACGCGATCTTCTCGTACGCCAACGCAACGAGAAGTCGCGCGCGGCGCGCGCATTGGACGCGAGTCGTGCAACACTCGACGTCCAGTTGCGCGAGGCGCGCCTCCTCGCATCACGGAGCGCCGCACACGCCGCGAACGTCGTGCGAAACGCGGCACAGTCACTGGCACCTCGCGTCCCGGTGGCGCCGGCAGCTGCGCCCGCAGTGAACGCGGCGCCGGCGCCAATCGTGGTGCCGGCGCCACCGCCCAACCCGGGCGTGCACCCAATGCACAACCACCCGTTCTTGGTGTGCACCCGGAGCCGAGAGAGCCGTGGGATCTACTCAGTGGTGAGCGCGGACGGCCTGTATTACGGCGCCTACCAATTCCTCCGCGATACGTGGGACGTCACGGCGATCCACGCCGGGCGCTCGGACCTCGTCGGCGTGATGCCCAACACCGCGTCGGAGTACGACCAGGACGCTCTGGCCTGGGCGCTCTACCAGTGGCAGGGCAACGCCCCCTGGGGCGGTCGCTGCTAACCAACTCCCAATAGGGAGAGGGCGTCGGCGAGGGAGCAGGCGGCCAACGACTCGACGACAAGATCTGCCGCGCTGCAATCGAGCATTGCGGTGATGCCGTTGGGCACAGCGACACAGCGAAGCCCGGCGGCTTTCGCCCCGGCGATGCCGTTCGGGGAATCTTCGACCGCGATGGCATCCGCCGGCGGAACGCCGAGCGCCGCGCACGCGCGTAGGTAGACGTCGGGGGCCGGTTTCGCCGGGACGTTCTCGTCGCGACATGACACGTGGGCGAAGCGGTGACGGATGCCGAGGCGGTCGAGGTGTGTGTGCACCCAGTCGTATGGGGAGCTCGACGCGATCGCGATGCCGAAGCCACGCGCGTCCGCGTCGTCGAGCCACTCGCCCACACCGGGCAGCACCCGTTCTGCCGCGACGAGTTCATCGTGGCGCGCCCTGCGCACCGTGTGCATGCGTTCTACATCGAACGGTCGGGTCGCGCGCTCCCGAAGGAGGGCGACGAAGTCGACGACGCCGTGTGAACCGATTTCGGCTGCCCACTCCTCCATCGTGGGAGGCGCCGCACCGTGAGCGACGAAGGCCTCGCGCCACGCGTGATACACCGCGGTTTCGGTGTCGAGCACGAGTCCGTCGAAGTCGAACACGACGGCGCGCACATTCGCGCTCATGACGAGGGCAGACCGATGAGTTCCACGAGCACACCGTCGGGGTCGCGCACCGTCGCCATTTGCACCGGGTCGCCCGGGCTCGGCACCGAGATGCGGCGGGGTTCGCCGTCGAGACCCAGCGTGCGCAAACGATCGAGGACGGCATCGACGTCGACGAACAGCGACAGCAAAAAGAAACCTTCCGCCGGCGGGTGCGCGGGGCCCGACTGCTCGGCGCCGCCACCGAACACCACGAGTTCGACGATGCCGGCGTCGGGGCGCGCAGGGTCACCGAGAAACACAGACCGGAGCCGGTCGGAACGCGCGGCGAAAAGATCGCGCCAGGCGCCGTCGAACGTGTGGTCCATCACGACCTCGAGCCCGATGCCGTCGCGCCAGAAGCGCAGGCTCGCCTCGACGTCGTGAACGACGATCGCGCTGTGGTGCACGTGTGTCACCGGCCCGGCCCCCTCAGGCTCTCGGCTGGGTCGATCGGGCTGAACAACGACACGCCGCCATCGGCTGCGACGATCTGGCCCGTGACCCAATCGAGCGTGAGCAACGCGACGACGGCCTGCGCGACCTCGGCCGCGGTTCCGACGCGGCCCAGCGCGGCCCGCGAAGCCACCCGCTCCCGGTAACCGGGGAGCTGTTCGGTCGCCGCGAACATCGGCGTATCAGTGGTGCCAGGCGCGACGCCGTTGACCCGTATGCCGAGGGGCCCGAGCTCACGAGCGGCGACGCGTACGAGCTGCGCCGCGCCCGCCTTCGACACGCTGTAGTGCGCCATTCGCGTGTCGGCGAGAAAACCCGACACGCTGGTTATCACAACGATCGAGCCCGCGCGCTGCGCGTTGCGCATGGCACGGCCACATTCACGCAAAGACACGAACGCACCGCGCAGGTTCACGCGCATTACGCGGTCCCACTCGTCGGTGGTCAGGTCGAGCAGCCCGCCGCTGCCCCCAATGCCGGCGTTGAGCACCGCGGCATCGAGGCCACCGAGCTCCGCCGCGACCGACGCGACGGCATCGACGACCGCGGCTTCGTCACCGATATCTACGCGTCGGTGCACGTCGGCATCGGACTCAGACGCGAGGTCGAGCACGGCGACGCGCGCGCCGGCATCGTGTAGCGCGCTGACTGTCGCGGCACCAATTCCGCTTGCGCCGCCCGTGACAACCACTCCCGCACCGGCAAGGTCCATGAGCGAAACCTAGTAAGTGTTACAGGTGACTTGGTTTGGTTTGTATCTGCCCCAGCTCCGTATGAGTTGGGACCGCATGGTCGAACGCACGCTCGTCGCGGAGGCGGCTGGGTTCGATTCCCTGTGGCTGATGGACCATCTCGCCGCGCCTCAGGCGCCCGAAGTCGACACCTACGAGGGATGGACGATTGCGTCGGCGCTCGCCGCGCGTACGACAACGATCCGAATCGGCCACCTCGTGTTGTGCGACCCGTTCCGCCATCCGGTGCTGTTGGCGAAGATGGCCGCGACCCTCGACGTCGTGTCGAACGGGCGTTTGGATCTGGGCATCGGCTGGGGTTCCGTGCCCGACGAGCTCCGCACGTTCGGCTTCGGCGACGACCCGCCCGCGCGCCGCGCGCACCGGATGCGCGAGACGCTCGAAGTGTTGCAACTCATGTTCGCCGGCGAACCGTTCGACTACGACGGCGACACGATCGCGGTGCGCGGCGCGACGGGGCGCCCCGTGCCAGTGCAACCCCGGGTGCCCGTGCACATCGGTGGCGGTGGCCCGCAACTGACGATGCCCCTCGTGCGCGAATTCGCCGACTGGTGGAACTGTCCCGGTTATGCGCTCGACCGCCTCGCCGAGCTGCGCCCACTCGCCGGTTCCGCGCGCATCTCGACGCAACATCCGGTCGGTCTGGCGGCGAACGCGGCGCAACGCGACGATGCCGTCGCCCAAGTGCGCGCCCGGTTCGGTTCGTGGGGCGGCGTGATCGCCGGCACCGCCGACGAGGTCGCAAC
>JAODBJ010000361.1 GCA_025463905.1 Actinomycetes bacterium | reverse complement strand
ACATGAGCGTGCCGGTTGAGGTGACGGATCTCGGCCCGCATATCGCGGACCGCGGGGCGGTCGCGTATCTGCTGACCGTGAACGACGACGGCCGCGCGCACGCGGTATCGGTCGCGGTGGTTGTGAGCGGCGGCACACTGGAATGTGGTGCCGGTCGCCGCACCGCCGCGAACGTTTCGGCCCGTCCGCAGATTTCATTGCTCTGGCCGGCCCGCGTCGCCGACGAGCACAGCCTTATTGTCGACGTCGACGCGGTCGTCAGTGGCGCCGGCGACGACCAACGGGTCGTGATGTCGCCTACGCGGGCAGTGCTGCATCGCAGCGCGGATTGTGTGCCGCTCGACGTGCGGAATCCCTGACCTTCATGGCGCACGCGATCGGCATCGACGTCGGCACCACGAACGTCAAGACCACGCTCGTGTCCGACGAGGGCAAAGTGGTGGCGAGCGCCGCGCGCCCGCTGAAATCGCGGCGCGACGACGGCCGGGCCGAGCAAGACGCCGCCGCGTTATGGGATGCCGTCCGCGACACAATCCGGGCGGTCGTCGGAACCGCGCCGACCGCCGCCGCCGACGTGCGCGCGCTCGGCGTGTGCAGCCAGTATTCATCGATCGTGCCGGTCGACGCGTCGGGCGCGCCAGTCGCGCCGATGATGCTCTACATGGACCTACGTGGCACCGCGCGTTCATGGGAAATCATGGAGCGCGAACCCGACGCGTTCGCGCTGTTCGTCGATCATCACGGTGTGCCGCCCGTCGGTTCCGGGTTGTCGCTGGGTCACATTCTGTTCTTCCAGCACGAGTGTCCCGAGGTGCACGAGCGCACCGCCGCGTACCTCGAGCCGATGGACTACGTGAACGCGCGGCTGACGGGTCGCATCACGGCGACGCAATGCACGATGTTCACGTCGCAGCTGTGCGACAACCGTTCGATCGGGACGACCGAGTACGACGACGAGCTGGTGCGGCTGTCGGGTGTCGATGCCAGCCGGCTACCGCCGCTCATCGCCGTTGACGGAGCCATCGGACCGCTCAACGCTCGTGTGGCCGACGACGTCGGCCTACCGCGCGATGTGATCGTGTACGCCGGTCTGAACGACAGCCACGCGGGCGCGTACGCATCCGGTGCATTGACGCCGGGGCGTGGCGGTCTCGCGATCGGCACCACTGCGGTGCTGCTCGACACCGTCGCCGACAAGCGCAGTGATCTCGACGTGGAGATGGTGGCCTTGCCGGCACCCGGCGGGTACCTCGCGTGGGCCGAGAACGGTATCGCCGGCAAGGCAGTGGAGCACGTGCTCGAAAACATCGTGTACGCGCTCGACGAGCTCGGCGATCATGGCACCGACGACTACTTCGCTGCGCTCGACGCGGTGATCGAGCAGGTGCCGCCGGGGAGCAACGGCGTGGTCTTTCTGCCGTGGCTCGCGGGCTCGCTGGCACCCGAAGCTTCCGGCAAAGTGCGCGGCGCGTTCCTCAACCTCTCGCTCGACACCCGTCGCACCGATCTCGTGCGCGCCATGGTCGAAGGCACCGCCTACAACCTGGCCTGGTTGCTGCCCTTCGTCGAACGCTTCACTGGCAACCCGATGGAGGAGATCGTGTTCTTCGGCGGCGCCGCCCGGTCGCACGGATGGGCGCAGGTGCTCGCCGACGTGCTCGACCGCCCTGTGCTCGCGCTCGAAGATCCCGACCACGCCGTTGCGCGGGCGGTCGCGCTCGTCGCGCTCTCTCGCCACGGCGACCTCACCGACGACCTCGACACGTTCGTGCGTACCGCGGCGGTGTGTGAGCCCACGCCCAACGCCCGCGATGTATACGAACGCGTGCAACCACAATTCGCCGCAGCGTTCCATGCGCTGCGCCCGATCTACGAAGCGCTGAACGGTTGAACGGTTGAGCGCGCAGGAGGACCACGATGGCTAACCACCCTTACGCCGAGCGCTACGGCGTGAACCGAAAGATCCCCGAGCACGGCATGGCGCGCGAGGAGGTGCTCGCGCAGTTGCAACAGATGGCCCACGACGAAGACGCGTTCTGGGAAACCGGCAAGTGCTCGGGCACGATGTACTGCGGCGATCACGACCACTACAACTTCATGACGGAGGCGTTCGGTCTCTACGCGCACGTGAACGCGTTACAGCGCGACATGTGCCCGAGCCAGACGCGTTTCGAGGGCGAGATCATCGCCATGACGCTCGACATGCTCCACGCCGATGCGATCGACGACGGCGAACCGGTCGGCCTCGTCACCACCGGCGGTACCGGCAGCATCCTGCACGCGATGCTCGCGTACCGTGACCACGCGCGGCAGACCCGCAACATCACCGCGCCGAACGTCATCAAACCCGAGACCGCGCACCCCGCGTTCGACAAGGCCTGCCACCTCTTCGATATCGAAGTCCGCCGCGCGCCGATCGACCCCGTCACGACGCTGGTCGACGTGCAATGGGTTGCCGACAACATCGACGCCAACACCGTCGCGATGATCGGATCGGCCCCGAATTACGGCTACGGAACGATCGACCCCATCGCCGAACTCTCGCAGCTCGCGCTCGAGCGCAACGTCGGATTGCATGTCGACGGCTGCCTCGGCGGCTTCATCCTGCCGTGGGGCCAGGAACTGGGGTTCGACATTCCGGTGTTCGACTTCCGTCACCCGGGTGTGACGAGCATTTCCGCCGACACGCACAAGTACGGATACGCGTTCAAGGGCACGTCGGTGCTCGCGTTCCGCGACAAGGCGTTGCGCAACTCGCAGTTCTTCTTCCTCACGGACTGGACCGGCGGGAAGTACTGCTCGCCCGGCATGGAAGGGTCACGTTCGGGCGGACTTCTCGCGGCCACGTGGGCGGCGATGGTGAGCATCGGCCGCGACGGTTACCTGCGCTACGCACGCGAGATCTTCGAAACCGCCGAGGCGATGAAGCACATCGTGTCGTCGCATGCCGAACTGCGTCTGATGGGCAAGCCGACCTTCTGTTTCAGCTTCACCTCGGACGACTTCGACATCTACCACGTGAACGACTTCATGCGAACGCGCGGTTGGCGTTTCAACGGACAGCAGTACCCCAACTCGATTCACATGGCGGTGACGCGTCCCCAGACCCAACCGGGAGTGGTCGAGGCGTTCGAAGCCGACCTGGCCGATGCGCTCGAGTACGCGCGGGAGCACAAGGACGAGCAACCCAAGAGCGGCAGCATCTACGGCGGTATCCCGGGCGGCATGACCGCCGAGGCCGACGAGTTCATCCGCGCGGTGATGGCCGACATGATGGACGGCCAGATGGTCGTCCCGTAACGGGCCACGTTGAACGTCTACAACGCGGCGGCGAGGAACACGGCGGCGAAGGTCGCGATCGCGACGCCGTAGGCGCGCTGCAGCGGGCGGGTGCGCGTGCGGAGCGCGACCTGCGCGCCGAGCGCTGCGAACGGCACCGACGCGACCGCGAACACGAACGTAACCGTCCAGTCGATGTGGCCGAGTGCGGCGTGCACGATCGTTCCCGGCACTGCAAGCAGACACGCGAGCGCCGACGACGTGCCGAGCGCGTCCTTGAGCGGGCGGTGCAACACGACGACGAAGAGCGGCGCGAAGAGGAATCCGCCGCCGTTGGCGAGCAAACCCGACACGAAGCCGACGCCGGCCGCGACCGTGATCGCCCGCCAGCCGAACCCGACGGGTGCTGAGGTGTCGGCATGCTCGCTTCGGGCGAAGAGGAAGCGCAGACCGAGGCCGAGGAGCAGCAGTTCGGTCGCGAGCACGAGGATCTCGCCGCTCACCCAGCGGGTCAGAAGTGCGCCGGCGACGGTGGCGGGTAGTCCAACCGCTGCGCCCCAGGTGACCAGGCGCCGTTCGACGTGGCCGGCGCGGGCGTAGGCGCGGGCGGCAACGAACGTCGCCGGGATGGCGGCCGGAAGCGGTGACGCAACGGCCACGATTGCGGGGAGGCCGATCGCGTGGAGCAGCGGTGTGGCGACCGCCGAACCACCCTTGCCGAAGAGGCCGCTCAGGAAGCCCACGGCCAGGCCGATCGCGGCGACGGCGGCGAGGGTTCCAACGTCCATGAAACGATTGTCGACCGGATCGATCCATATATCCAACTGATATTTCCACTCAGTACGATAGCCTTTACCTATGGAAGGTGTACCGATAGAAGGTGTACCGATGGAATCGCGACAGGGGCGCATTGGAACTCCGCCAGGTTGAATATGTCGTAGCCGTCGTCGACCACGGTGGGTTCACCCGGGCCGCACGCGCGTTGCACGTGTCGCAACCGTCTCTCTCGGCCGGCGTCGCCACGCTCGAACGCGAGCTCGGGGAGCCGCTGTTCCATCGGCTCGGGCGCCGCGTCGCACTCACCAGCGCGGGTGAGGCACTCGTTGCACCAGCCCGGCGTCTCTTGCGTGAAGCGGATGCCGTTCGCGACGCCGTCGCGGGTGTCGCCCTCGTCGTGCACGGCTCCCTGGACCTCGTCGCGTTGCCGACCCTCGCGGTCGAGCCGCTCTCGCGGTTGATCGGCGCGTTCCGGTCGAGGTTCCCGGGCGTCACGATGCACGTCGCCGAGCCCGAAAGTCGCCGCGACCTGCTCGCGATGGTTGTCGACGGTCGGGCCGAACTCGGCCTGACCGACTTGGGTGGTCATGGCACCGGCGGCGATACTGCCTCCCCGACGCAACTCGAAGCACACCCGCTCGGGCGTCAGACACTGTTGGCCGTGTGCCCGCCCGGCACCGAACTTCCGAAACCTCGACGGGCCAAGGGCGGTCCTCCGACGGTGCCGGTGCGATGGCTGGCCGAGCGCGCACTCGTGACGACGCACGTCGGCACTTCGACACGCGATCTGCTCGACGCCGCGCTTGCACGCGCCGGCGTCTTGCCGGTGGTTGCAGTAGAGACGGGCCAGCGCGAGGCGATCGTGCCGCTCGTGCTCGCGGGTGCCGGTTGTGCGCTGCTCCCGGAGCCGATCGCGCGAGACGCAGCCGCGCAGGGGGCGGTGATCGCCCGCCTCGACCCGCCCCTCGAACGCACCATCGGCATCGTGCACCGGCGCGCCCCGCTGTCGCCGGCCGCCCGCGAGTTCCTCGCTTCCGCCGTCTAACGAGATGCTTTCTGCGCTCCGCTCCTCGCGAGGGGCCCTGCGGGCGTGAAGCTCGTCAGCTCTCGCTCGATTTTGTCTGCGCTCCGCTCCTCGCGAGGGGCCCTGCGTGCGTGAAGCTCCTCAGCGCTCGCTCGAAGATAACTTCGTTGTCATGGTCGAGTTCGATGTCTCGATTTCGCGACAGGCGGACCGGCGGGACGTGTTCGAGCTGCGCGAGGCGATCCACACCTACAACGAGGAACGCACCGGATAT
>JAODBJ010000358.1 GCA_025463905.1 Actinomycetes bacterium | reverse complement strand
CGTTCGGGCCGCTCGGACGGTATTGCGCGAACCCTGGGGAACCGTTTGCCATGACGGGCACCAAGCGCGATCCGCGGAACTCGATTCCGGGCCCGAGCAGCCACTTCGCGAATTCGGCGGGACCCCGAAGCCACAGTTCGTACGGCGGCATCACGTGGGTCGCGTCTTCGTGGAGCAGCGACACGAGCGATGCAATGTCGTATCGCTCGAATGCGTCGACATAACGGGCGAGGAGTGCCTGTTGCTCGGCGTCCATCGGCGTGCGCGGATGCGGGTCGGTGAGATCAGTCGTTTCGAGGGTTGCGTGCGCTCGTTGGAGCGCGCTGTTGACCGACGCGACACTGGAATCGAGGAGTTCCGCGACTTCGCGTGCGCTCCAACGCAGGACGTCGCGCAGGATCAGTACCGCTCGTTGCCGCTGTGGGAGGAATTGCAGCGCGGCGACGAAGGCCAGGCGAACCGTTTCGCGCGACTCGGCCATCGCGGCCGGGTCGTCGCTCGTTGATAGCACGCGACCGTCGGGCATTGGCTCGATCCACACGGTTTCGGGCAGTGGGGGAGCGAGGTGCGCGTCAGCCGTCAACGGAGATGAGAGGTCCATCGGCCGGGCGCGCCGCTGCCTCCCGTGTAGCGAGTCGAAGCAGACATTGGTCGCGATGCGGTACAGCCACGATCGAAGCGAAGATCGGCCTTCGAAGCGATCGAGGTTCTTCCACGCGCGCACCATCGTCTCTTGCACTGCGTCCTGCGCGTCGAACGCCGAGCCGAGCATGCGGTAGCAGTAGCCCGTCAGCTCCACCCGATGTTGCTCGAGTTGGTGCTCCAGGTCCGCGGGTGCGAGGGTTGCGGTGCTCCCCGCCTCACGATCCGAGGCTGCGCCATCAGTCATCTCTGCTCGCTCCTATCCGCCCTGGTGCCAGCCTGATGAACCCCGCCCGGTCATGCTACGCGCGTGCACTCGAGCGGCGATCGGTGCTGCATCAGTCCTTTGCGTCGGACCAGCGGCGAATGACGCTGATGTCAGCGACGAACCGGACCGAGTTGTCGGGCGCCCAGCGATGCGCGGCCTCTTGCAGGCAGTCGGCGAGGAGTTGGCCGACGGCATCCCCGTGATCTGCAGGAGCGTGCACGAGTAGTTCGTCGTGCAGGCACAGCACGATGCGAGCGTTAACCGTTGCACCGCGGGCGCGCACCGTTACGGCCCACAGCTTGAAGAACTCTGCCGCCGCCCCTTGCACGAGGGCGTTGCGGCCGTAGCGTCCGCGTGCTGCGGCTTGGCCGCGTGCGTCGCGTTCGCTCATCTCGTTGGCGTTCGTGGTACCCATCGGGATCAATCGGCCGCCATAGGTGCGAAGCGCACGGCTGCCCTGCGCGGCGAGGTCCGCGTCGGCCAGATACGACATCGCGACCGGATAGGCGGACTCGAGCCGGCGCAGCGCATGCGCGCCATGGCCGGTCGTCTGTCCGTACATCGCTCCGAGCACCGCGACCTTCGCGGTTGCTCGATCAACGCCGAGTTGTTGTGCGACGGGCGCGTACATGTCGTCCTCGACGGTGGCGCGCGCGAGCGCCCGATCTCCGGATACGGCGGCGAGCACGCGCGGTTCGATCTGGCCGAGATCGGCACGGACGAAGACATGTCCCGGGTCGGCAATCACCGCGACGCGCATATCCGCGGGCATGTTGTGCAGGCCGGCTGACGCCGTCATGCGTCCCGCGGCACCATCGGAACCGGTCCACGTGCCCCGCAGCCGACTGTCGCCGGCAAGATGCTCGTCGATCCAGGCGTAGCCGTACGTAGTGGCGAATCGTTCGGCTTTGCGCCACGCGAGGAGGGCGCCGATCAATGGGTGCGCATCACGCATTGTCTCGAGCCGCCACGCGCGAGTGTCGGGCACTTCGATACCGATGCCGCGGAGCAGCGATTTCACTTGCCCGGGGCTTCGCAGGTCGGCACCAGCGCCGAGTGGTGCGTGGCGAAGCACTTCGATGTCGCGCGCGGCGCGTTGTTCGGCCGCCTCCGCGTCGGAGCGAGGGCGCGGTCCGATGATGTCCGCGACGAGTTCCTCCGCAACGGTGCGGTCCATCGGTAGCCCGTCGATCGACAACTCGGCACACAGCAGTTCGGCGGCAGATTCTGAACGCGCGGTGGCGGCTGCCGCGGGGCTATCGCGCAACTCCGCCAGCGCGATTTGCTGGCGCGTGACGACGACCGACGCCAGCTGTGCCCATCGGCCGAGCCGTTCTGGCGACTCGCGCCAACCGCCGTTCACCCACTCGGGGCTGAGATGGCCGTCACGACGAAGGGGACCGTCGGGATCGGCGGGATCCCGGGTGTCGTCGTCGAACTGATTGAAGAGGTCCGGGGGTGCGATCTTCGGGATCGTGTCGAGGGTCAGATCGTGCAGTTGCGCCCACACGCACGCCGGATCAGCCCGCCAGCCGCCGAAGAGGAGGCGACGCACGGCCGCGATGTCCCAACTCGTCGCCACCCGTACGCCGGCGTTCGCAAGGATCGCCGCGGTTTCGTTCGACCACATCACCCATCGAGGCCGAAGCGCGCGCTCAATGAGATGAACCACACCCGACGGATCATCGACTGCGAACGCAACGGAGAGTGAACCGTCGGGCGTGGCCATTCCCAGGCCGATGCCCGGCGCGACCGCCAGCGCGACGAGATCTCCGCGATTGACGCCTGCCCGCCGCAACTCCTCCAGCACGCCCGGATCGGCGTCGCTCATCGACTGCACCCTCCCATCTTCATCATCATGCGTCGCGCGGCCGGTGCCATCTGAGGTCTACGCGCTCGCGTGTTGCGTGCCTACGCTCGATCGAACATCGTCGGGGACAGCCTCGACTGGGGGTCCGATGGCGAAGATCTTGCTGCAAACGACCATCGTGTCCGTGCCGGACGATTGGCACGTCGGACGCTTCTCGCTGCTGGCGGACGAGTTGCGCGCTGCCGGTCACGAGGTGACGGCCCGAGACCGAGACGATCCTGTGGGCGACGATTCGGTCCTGAGCGTGCTCGACACGCTCGACTACGACGAGTTGTGGCTCATGGCAGTGGACATTGGCAACGGTCTCACGCCCGGAGACTCGGAAGGCATCATGCGTTTCCGCGCACGTGGTGGGAGTGTGCTGACCGCCCGCGACCACGAGGACCTCGGCTTGTGTCTCTACAGCCTCGGTACGCTCGGTCAGCTCAACCACTTCCACCAGAAGAACCCCGAGCCCGGCGCAACGCTCGACGACCCCGACAACCCCAACATCTCTTGGCCCAACTACCACTCCGGCGCGAACGGCGACTATCAACCGGTGTTCGCGGAGATGCCGGTGCACGAGCTGTTACGCACGTCGAGAACATCGAGCGGTCAGATCGAGTGGTTCCCTGCGCACCCTCACGAGGGAGCGGTGTCGGCACCGCCCGACACGATGTTCGCTCGCGTCCTCGCTCGCGGGCGCAGCACCGTGACGGGCCGCTACTTCAACCTCGCGGTCGCGATCGAGGGCGAACGCACCGACGACGGGGCGCCGATGGGTCGTGCCGTCGCGACATCGACGTTCCACCAGCTTGCCGACTTGAACTGGGACGTCGACCGGGGTGCACCGTCGTTTGTGACCGACCCGCCGGGTACGGAGATCAAACGCGATCCGGCGCGTCTGGAGACGTACAAGGACTACGTGCGCAACATCGCGCGATGGCTCACACCCTCGAACGCGCCGGAGGCCGTCTCGCGAAACGAGACGACCTCCGGACGCGAACGTCGTTCCTGATCGCGTTACAACTAGGAGTAGGTGAGGTCGTCGACCACGAAGATGCAGGTCACGCCAACCGGCGCGATCGTGATCGTCTTCACCGCCGACGAGAATGTCACGGTTTGCAACGTGGGAGTGAGCGCGAGCGTGTGCACCTCGGCCGGCCCGCTGCCTTTCCCTGTGGCCTTCACTTGTGCCCCCGGTTCGTTCGAACCGACGGTGAAGCTCACCCCGGACTTCAAGCCTTTGAGGTTGATCTTCTCGGGTGCTTTCGCGATGCCACCGTCGTTGTAATGGGCATTGCAGTTGAACGCCAAGAAGTTCGGCGCCGAGTACCCGTTCACGCCGAAGCTCGCGCCCGAATTGAGGACGCCGCCACCGTTGGCGGCGCCGCCGGTTCCTGCGAAGGTGAGATTCGCGTAATGGTTGAGCGCGAGCGTGGCACCGAACGTGTTAGGTGCGTTGAGACCGTCGAAATTGACGACAGTGGCGGCGTGAGCGGTGGGCAGTGCGGCGAAGCTCGAGCCGACGATGAACGCGGTCGCGAGAGCGCTACGGATCGCACGAACATGCATGAGTCCCCCCTGGTGTTGTTCGAGTCAAGGCGTATTTAAGACGCTGGACGGTCATTTGTCTCCGTCGGCTGACACGGAGTTCGCCCTTGGCGAGCGCGTAGACCTCGAACCGGTTAGCTTCTCGGCCAAGCTCCGAGGGAAGACGTATCTGCGGTTACCCCACGATCGCGACGTCGCCCGCTGGGGGGAGCTGCGCGAGGTCCGGGCGTGCACCCTGCTCAACACGCCCGGCCTTGTCGCGTCTCGGCGGTAGATGGCTACGAAGCGATTGGCGCGGTCTCGTCGGTTCGTCGCGCCCAGGACCACGTTCGCCACGCTGACAAGACGAAGTGGGCTCCACCGACCGCGGCGACGATCGTGAATACTGCGAGGCACAGTCGGCCGGACGTTCCAACCGGTGCAAGACCCACTTCCGTGAGGCGGAAGCGACCGTACGAGCGACGTTCCACGACGTTGGCGGCCCACGCCAGCGCGAGCAGCACGCTGGCGACATCTACCACGACGAGCAGCCGTCCGGTCGTCTCCCACGCGCGCTCGAGTTCGGTCTCGTGCAGGTCGTACGCGAGTTCGGCAATCGTCGCCGCGAAGCATTGCAGTATCGCGAGGAACGCGAGCGACGCGAGGACGTCGGGGTAGAGCGTGTCGTTCACGAGCAAGCCGACGATCGACGCCGTGAGAAGCGCGGCCGCGACGGCGAGCGTCATCACCACGAGGCGGCGGGCTTGTCCGGGCGGGTTTGCCCTCGCGATTGAGAGACACGACAGCAACCAGAGCACGGCGCCGACCGCCGGTACCGGCGACGTATTGCCAACCAAATGCAGATGGCCGAGCGATACGAACGCGAAGCCACCCAGCGCCGCAAACGCAGCAATCCGAATCCCGGCCCGCATCGCATTCATGTTGGCATGCACCGGTGTCGCGGCGCGACGACGATCCGAGTACTCAGCCGCGGTTCGGCCAGAGGTCGGCCGCACCGCCGACGTACCCGCCTGCGTCGCGCATCGATTTCCCCCACCCTTCGAGTCGCGCGAACACCATTGGCGCATCGTCGCCCATCGCGTCGATCGCGGCGCGCATCTGCCGGTCGGTCGCGCACTCGATGTCTTCGCGCGCAATTTGGCCGTCGGGTGTCATGCCTGACTCGGCGACCCAGCCGCGGGCAACGAGTCGTTCCTCGGCCGCGTCGAGCGCGGCATCGCTCCACCCACGGGTGCGTACATAGGTGCGCGGCGGGATACGCATATACAACTCGGTGAGGAGCCCGATTTCCGTTGCGTCCACACCCTGCGTCGCCCATGCGTTGATATGAGAATCGCCGCGGTACTCGCGCAACATGTCGCCGAGGTGGAAGAAACGCGTCATGAGGTCGGCCGGATCGTCCCACCACGCAACCGTTCCCGCGAACAAAGGCCGGCCCTCGGGGCGCAGCGGCTCGACGATCCGTTCGAAGACGTGAACGACGTCGCGAAGTCCGTCGGGATCATCGCCAAGCACACGCTGCAACTGTGCCACTGCGCCTCGGCGCCGAGCCGCGAAGATCGTCGGCGCCTCGGTGCGTTCCCAACCGGTCCGCACACCCGGCACCACCACCGCCGGGTCGAACACACCGAACGCCGCCGCGACCACGTGCGGCTCTACCTGCCCGAGCAGAGAACCGCGGCTCGTGAAGTACGCCGGACCATCGGGCATCGCGACCCCGGAAAGCGTGATGGGGCTCCCCTCGAAACCGAGTGCCTCGTAGGCCTCGTGGCATTCCGGCGCGAAGTACACCTGCCCGATACACGGTTCGAGGTTCGCGGCGAGCGTGCGTGATGTGTGAGCGAGGGTTTCGTCGTCCATGGGCGCAGTCTCGCGCCAACGCCGAGGGTGCGTTCTCACCCCATGGTCTGGGCCCGGCCGCGTCGTACGCTGCGGGGATGACCACACCTTCGGTTCCGACCATCCCGCATTGGGTCGACGGCAAACGGTGGGAGGGCACGTCGACCCGCTTCGCGCCGGTCACGAACCCGGCGACCGGCGCGGTCGCGGCAACGGTGCCGCTCGCCTCGGGGGCCGACGTCGACGTCGCGGTGGAGCGCGCTCGTGCCGCGTACGAGGAATGGCGCGACGTGTCGCTCAACCGCCGGGCGCGTGTGCTGTTCGCGTTCCGGGAAGTGCTGGAGGCGCGTACGCCTGAACTGGCGCACGCGATCACTGCGGAACACGGCAAGGTGGTGGCCGACGCGCTCGGTGAAGTTGCACGCGGCGCCGAGGTCGTGGAGTTTGCGTGCGGCATCCCGCTGTTGCTCGCGGGTCGGCACTCGGAACAAGTGTCGACCGGTGTCGACACGTGGTCCGTCCGCCAGCCTCTCGGTGTGGCGGTAGGGATCACGCCGTTCAATTTCCCGGCGATGGTCCCGCTATGGATGCATCCCGTCGCGATCGCGTGCGGCAATGCCTTCGTGCTCAAACCGTCGGAGCGGGACCCGTCGGCGGCGCTGCTCCTCGCCGAAATGTGGGCCGAAGCGGGTTTGCCCGAGGGCGTGTTCTCCGTCGTGCAGGGCGACGCCGAGGCGGTCAACGCACTGTGCATACATCCCGACGTCGCGGCGGTGAGTTTCGTTGGGTCCACGCCGATTGCGCGTCACGTGTACGAGACGGCCACGCGTGCGGGCAAGCGCGTGCAGGCGCTCGGCGGCGCGAAGAACCACATGATCGTCCTTCCCGATGCCGACCTCGACATCGCCGCCGATGCGGCGGTAAGTGCGGGTTACGGGTCGGCGGGGGAGCGATGCATGGCGATTTCGGTCGTCGTCGCCGTCGATCCCATCGGAGACGACCTCGTCGAACGGGTCCGTGACCGCAGCGCTGCTTTGGCAGTGGGCGACGGCAACGACGCCGGCAGCGACATGGGGCCGCTGATCACCGCCGCGCACCGCGACCTCGTCGAGCATTACGTCGCGGCGGGTGTGGAGGAAGGCGCCGACCTGGTGCTCGACGGTCGCAACCGCGTCGTCGCGGGCCGCGCCGACGGGTTCTGGCTCGGGCCATGCCTGTTCGACCACGTGCAACCGCGCATGACGATCTATCGCGAGGAGATTTTCGGCCCGGTGCTTTGCGTCGTGCGCGCGTCGAGCTACGAAGAAGCAGTTCGCCTGGTCAACGAGAACCCCTACGGCAACGGCGTCGCGTTGTTCACGCGCGACGGTGGCGCCGCGCGTCGATTCGAACGGGAAATCGAAGCGGGGATGGTTGGGATCAATGTTCCGATCCCTGTGCCGATGGCGTACTACTCGTTCGGTGGTTGGGGGCAGTCGCTCTTTGGCGATACGCACATGCACGGCGCCGAAGGCGTGCACTTCTACACGCGGGGCAAGGTCGTGACCGCGCGATGGAGCGATCCGGCAACTCGCGGTCCGGACCTGGGGTTCCCGACGAACCGCTAGGACTCTTTGGCGCGAGCCGCGACGACGAGGCGAGCCTCGTCGGCCGTCCAGGCGAACGCCAGCGCTTCGTTGGTCGAGCGCGCCCATTGCACCGCACCGGGGTCTGCCGTTACGAACACCACTTGTGCGCTACCGGCGTGTCGTGCAAGAGCGTCGAGTGCATGCGCGCGCAGTTCGACCGGCAGAACATCGAAGGGGTCTTCGATCACGATCGGCATTGCCGAGGCGGATATCTGAGCTGCCTGCAACATGGCCGCGACCGCACGGTCGACGATCGCAGGAGAGATCGTGACGACCGCGCGCGACGCATCACGCGCCCGCGTTTGAAGGCGCTCGCGGTCGTATTCGAGGTCTTCGATCTCGGTACGGCAGTTTTCGATCTGCCGGCTCAGACGAGACCGTTGTGTGCGCGCGGCGCGCACCTCGTTCTCGGCGTCGATGATCTCGTCGTCCCGCTCGCGTAGCTCTGCGTGGCCGCGTTCCTGTTCGGCGCGAGCGGTGCGCCATTCGTGGATCAGTGCCTGCGCAGTGTCGACGAGCGTGCCGTCGACCCGCGCGCCGAAGTCGCGCAGCTTCTGGGCCAGCGCCACCTCCGCGTCGACCAATGCCTGCGGTTCGATGCGCATTGCTCGAAGCGCGTCAGCCGGGCGATTGGCAGGCTCGTGGCCGAGCAGTTGGCGGGCGCGTTCGACGAGTTCGACGCGCTCGCTGCGCAGCTCATCGAGCCCCGGTTCCGTGAGTTCGGCCCGCATGTCGGCGCAGCGCCGTTCGGCGGCCGCCACCACATTCGTCGCTTCACGGATCGCGAGGTCGGCGTCAGCCGAGCCGAGGCCGGTGCCGAGCAACATGAGGTCTTCGTACGACCGCGCGCCCAGGCGTTCGAGCAACGCGCGAAGTTGTTCCTCAGCGTTCGAGGCGCCGTCGTCGTCGGGGCGGCGCCGGAACATCCGGCCACCACGTTCGGTCGATTCCCGCAGCGCATCGCGTAGCCGCGCGGCCTCTGCGAGGTCCTCGGGTGCGACGCGTGGTGCGGTGGCGCGGCGTTCCGCGAGGCGGGCGCGTGCTTCCGCGGTGACGAGTTCCCACTTGCGGAGCTCTTCCTCGATCTCGGCGCGGGGCCGGTTGCGGCGGGCCGCGTGGTCGAGCGCATCGAAAGCGCGCGCGAGCGCTTCGGCGGCCGGGTTCGTGGCCTTCGTCAACCGACCCGCCGATTCGAGTGCTTCAACGAGGGCTTCGAGTTGGTCAGCGTCCTCGCTGCGGTCGCGCGTGACGGTGCGGCGAGTGGGGCCGCGGTGCGTTTGCAGCTCGGCGATCCGCTGCTCGCCTTCGGAGATTTCGCCGGTCAACGCCTCGATGCGTACTTCGATCGCGGCGATCCGATCATTCGCGATCGCGATCGCCTCGGTGATCGCCCGCGCTTCCGGTGCGCTCTCGTTGCCAGGTGCTTCGCTCACGTGGCGCAAATCCTCGGCGAGCGAGCCGGCTCGCAGTATCGGACTCGGACCGAGCTCGTAGAACTCGTCGGGCAGTTGGGTGAGCGACACGCGTTGACCGTCGATCTCCGCGAACCCGTCGGGCGCGTGTTCGGCGCCCCGCGCGATCGCGTTGGCGAGCCAGTCGGCCAGACCGTTGCCGAAGCCGTAGAGCACCGTGATGCCGGGGTGAAAGCGCAAGAGCGTCGAGGGCGCGGGACCGCGCACGGCCACGTACCGGACACGAGTTGGATTCGGACGCGCGACATCAGTGCGCGCCGCGGCAAAAGTCGCCCCGTTTGCATTCTCCATTTCCCTGCCTCCCGACGCCATGCTACGCGGCGAAGTGCTTCGTTGCGACAGTGCGTTACACGTTGTTCACGAAGCGCGGACGCGGGTCTGAGGGATCGGCGTCCAACTGGTAGCCCGCGGCAGCGAAGGAGCGCGGACCGGACGGATCGAGCAGGTCGTTACATCGGGGTGCGGGGCCGCGACAGGCGGCGTCATCAGCGGCGCGACCGATCGAAACGATCTCGTCGAGCAGCGCGCGGGCATCGACGTCGAGGTCGGCGAGGTCGTCCGACACCAACGCGAGCCCGCCCGACACCCCGACGGCATACGCCCAGGCGCGCGCCTCGTCGCCTGAAAGTTGCGTGTCGGTGGTGCGCAACATCACGCAGTCGGGGTCGTTCAACCACAAGCGCCGGTGCATGAAACTCCGCCCGAGGGTGCTCACCCACGCATTGCGAGTCGACGGCGCCGCGGCGTCGTAGCCCGGCAGCGCACCTGAAGCGGCGGTCACG
>JAODBJ010000355.1 GCA_025463905.1 Actinomycetes bacterium | reverse complement strand
CTCTCAACGGGAAGAAACCAAACGAGCAACTCGCCGAGTTCATTGCGATGACCGGTTGAAACCGCCGTCCCCTATCGACGCACGCCTACCAGTGACGCGGGTCACCATTTTGCGCCGTTCTGTTCCGTTTACGCACTAAAGCGCCTACTATCGGCCCCACTCCGTAGGGCGGACCGACGCCGGCAGGGCCGTCGGTGGGAACGGAGAGGGTGGGCGAAATGTTTCGGTGTCCGACATGTATTTCCGTGCTGGCTGAACCGCGCGCAAGACGTTGCGAGACGTGCGGCCAGAACCTGCGGCGGCGCGCCCCCGTCGTGCTGGGCGAGGCCCACAAGGTGTCGTCGCTCAATCTGCCGATCGACCGGTGGATGGCCGAACGCGCCACGCTCCACATTGCACCGTCGCTCCGGCCTGTGCCGCCGATGCCCAAGCGCGTCGCGGCCCCTCGGGCCGAACCCGTCAGCGTGTTCGCGCACGCCGGCTCGGCTCCCCTTGCCGATGCTCCCATCGCGCCCGTGCTGCCGATCGTGCCTGCGGTCGAACCCGCACCGGCACCGGAGCTCCTCGTCGTCGACGACATCGTGGTCGAGGAAATCGTGGTCGAGGAAACCTTCGTGCCGGACGTCGCGGTTCTCGCAGAGACCGTCGTCCCGGAAGTCGCGGTTGTGCCGGAGACCGTCGTCGAAGAGATGGTGCCCGAGCCTGTCGTCGCGTCCGAGTCGGATTCGTTCAGCGCAGTGGCCGCGACGTCGTGGCCGTTCGTGAGCGTGATCGGCTCGATCCCGTCGTTCAAACCGAAGTCTCCGCCGGTCCCGGCATCGCCACCGGCATCGGCACCGGCACCGGCACCGGCACCGGGCGAAATCGAGATGACGACGCTTGCCGTCGCCCGTCAGCCGGTGCGCAACGTCGACCCGGAGATGGAATCGGCGCTCGACGAACTCGCGCGTGCAGCACGCGAGGAGATCTTGCGCGTCAATGCGCCGGCACCGACTTCGTCGGTGATCGACGCCGAGGAAACCGCAACCGAGGCACCGTGGCTCGCGCCGCTGCGCAAGGCATGGGAACCGCCGGCCGAAGAGGAGAAATCCGACGGCGGCTTCCGCTGGGGCTTCCGCCGCCGGACCGGCTGAGACCTCGCCGGCGACGAACCCCTATAGGAGCGCGGCACGTCGCCCGCTAACTTCGGTTCGTGCCGAGCGACCTCACGTTGAAAACCATGAACGCGATCCATCGCGCAATGCTCAAGATCAGCGGTGGACGCGTGGGCTGGCAGGCCAGCAAGATGCCCGTCATCGAACTCACCACGACGGGCCGCAAGTCGGGGCAGCCCCGATCGGTGATGCTCACTTCGCCGGTGCAGGAGGGCTCGACCATCGTCGTCGTGGCATCCCGTGGTGGCGACGACGCGCACCCGGCATGGTTTCTCAACCTCCGCGACAATCCCGACGTCGAAGTCGTGCTGCAGGGGAAGCCCAAGCAACGCATGCGAGCGCGGGTCGCAACTCCCGAAGAACGAACGCGCCTGTGGCCGATCGTCACGACCGATCACAAGAACTACGCCGGTTATCAAACCAAGACGCAGCGCGAAATCCCGCTCGTCTTGCTCGAACCACCCGCCTGAAGGCTTCAGTCCACTCAGTCGACCTCACCGCGCTGGTGGGCGATCAACCATTGCTTTCCTGGATGGTTGAGGCGCTCGAGCGCATCGATGACGGCTTCGCCGTCGTACGGCACGCGTCGGTGCTGCACGTGGTGGCCGCTCACATCCGCGTCGACGACGACGTATGAGGCGCGCAAGTCCGGTGGCACGGGGTTGCTCACACTCCCGAGGTTGAGCGCTCGTACCGAGCCGACCCGTCGATCGACGGGTCGATGGGTGTGGCCGGCGAACACGATGTCGGCGTTGCAACCACGCAGCAAGTCCGTCAGTTCGGCGTCGGTGCGGCGAGGCTCGATGCCGGGGCCGTCGTCGGCGCGCGGCGACGCGTGCACGGCGAGCACACGAGTACCGTCGGGCAACGCGGTTCGGTGTTCACGTGGCAACGTCGCCAGCCATTCGGTCATGCCGGGCGCAGCCAAACGTCCCGCGGTCCACGCGAACGACCCGGCGACCTCGGCCACGACGGCTACGAGGTCGGGGTTGGCCATCGCGTCGGCCGTCGAAGGCGGCGGACGTTCGCCCGTCACCACATAACGGTCCGTGTTCCCGCGCACGAAGGTCACGGCCGGGAGCGCACGGAGTCGTTCGACCACACCGACGGGATCGTGTCCGAGCGCAACGATGTCGCCGAGCACCCAGAACTCGTCGACGCCGCCTATCCGTTCTACGTCGGCCAACACGGCGTCGAGCGCGATCGAGTTGCCGTGGATGTCGGACATCAATGCCACGCGCACGGCGGACGACGCTAGGGCGTGAGGAACTTGGCGGTGAGTTCGGGACGCCGTTCGTGCCACTCTTCGACGGTGATCGCGTAGCGCACGTGGTCTTCGTAGACGCCCTGGATCTGCAGGAACCGCGTCGCAGTGCCTTCGTCCCGCATGCCGAGCTTCTCGGCGACGCGCCGGCTCGCGACATTGCGGGGCACGATCGCCGCCTCGAGCCGGTGCAGGTCGAGAGACTCGAACGAGTACCGCATCAACAACACGACGCCTTCGGGTACGTAGCCGTTTCCTGCGAGCAGTTCGTCGACCCAGTAGCCGATGTAGCCCATCTGGAACGGGCCGCGGTGCAGGCTGCCCAAGCTCACTTCACCGGCGAAGCGCCCGTTCGCCAGGAACAGACCGAAGCCGTAGGCGGCGTCGAAGTGGCGCTGGCGTTCCCACGCGCCGCAGCGGGCGCGGAACGCTTCGCGATCGGCGATGGGGTCCGACGCACCGAGCTCCGGCCGCGGCTCCCACCGCTCCAACCAGTCACGGCAGCGCGTGCGCACGTCGCGCCACGCCTCCCAGTCGTCGACCCGCAACGGCCGCAGGAGCACCCGGGCGCCCAGCAGCGTGTTGGGGTCAGCTTGCCGACGCGATCGCATCGAGTGCATTCGGGTCTTCCAGGCCAGACAAGTCGCCGGGCGGGTTGCCCGTGACCACCGCGCGGATCGCGCGGCGCAATACTTTCGCACTCCGGGTCTTCGGCAGCGACTTTGTGAAACGAATCGCCGCCGGTTTGAACGACGAACCGAGGTGTTGGACCACGAGCTGCGTGAGTTCGCCGCGCAACGTTTCACTCGGCTCGTAGGCGGGCGCGAGCACCACGAACCCCCACACCACCTCGCCCTTCACGTCGTCGGGCACACCCACGGCGGCGGCTTCGACGACCGCCGGGTGCGCCACGAGCGCAGTTTCCACTTCGGCCGGCCCGAGGCGCTTCCCGGCAACCTTGATGGTGTCGTCGGAGCGGCCGTGGAGGAACCACTGCCCGTCGGCGCCGATGCTCGCGAAGTCGCCGTGCCACCACACGCCGGGCCAGCGCGACCAATAGGTTTCGAGGTATCGCTCCGGGTCGTGCCACAACCCGCGCGTCATTCCCGGCCACGGCTTGGTACACACCAATTCGCCGACTGCACCCCGCAACGGCGCGCCGTCGTCGTCGAACACGTCGACGGCCATGCCGAGCGCCGGGCCGCCAAGGGAGCACGGCGAGAGCGGCTGCACGACGTGCGGCGACAGGAAACACGCACCCACCTCGGTGCCGCCCGAGATGTTGATCACGGGGCAGCGACCGCCGCCGACCGTCTCGAAATACCACCGCCACGGATCTTCGTTCCACGGCTCTCCGGTGGAGGCGAGGATGCGCAACGACGACAGGTCGTGGGTTGCGACCGGTTCGTCGCCGTGCGCCTTGAGCGCGCGTACCAACGTGGGCGAAACGCCGAGCACGTTCACGTGGTGCCGCTCGAGGAACGCCCAGAGGCGATCCGGGCCGGGATAGTCGGGCGCGCCGTCGTAGAGCATCAAGGTGCCGCCGGCGGCAAGGGTGCCGACGATCTCCCACGGCCCCATGATCCAACCGATGTCGGTGAGCCAAAACAACCGTTCGCCGTGCCGGAGGTCGGTTTGGAATGCGACCTCTTCGGCGATCTTCACGAGGAAGCCGCCGTGCACGTGCACCGCGCCCTTCGGCTTGCCCGTGGTGCCGCTCGTGTACGCGACGAACAGCGGATGCTCGCTATCGAGGGGCACCGCGTCGAAGCGACCCGCGTGCCCGGCGGTGCATTCGGCGATGGTGACGTCTCGCCCGTCGGTCATGGGCACGTCGTGACCGAGCCGCGGTACCACGACAATCGTGTGCACCGACGGCACCTGCGCGACTGCCTCGTCCGCGGTTTCCTTCATGGGCACGACGCGGCCGCGTCGAGTGAAACCGTCGGCGGTGATCAACGCCACCGCGTTGCCGTCGGCCAGACGGATCGCGACCGCGTCGGCCGCGTAGCCAGAGAAGATCGGGAGGAAGATCGCGCCCAGCTTCGCGACGGCGAGCAGCGCGGCCACGGTTTCGGGGAGCATCGGCATGAACAAGCCGACCGCGTCACCCGCGCCGACACCGCGGGCAGCGAGGCCGGCCGCGAGCGCGTCGGTCAGCTCCTGCAGTTCCCGCCAAGTGAGTTCGCGTACGTTGCCCTCCTCGCCTTCCCACACCAGCGCGGTGTCGTCGCGGGCGAGGGGGTCGTCGGCCCACTTGTCGAGGCACGACACCGCCAGGTTCAGCTGCCCGCCGACGAACCATTTGGCCCACGGGACGCCGTCGCTCGTGTCGAGCACCCGTTCGTAGGGCTTCTCGAACCGCAGGTCGAGGAAGGTCACGACGGCGTCCCAGAACCACTCGGGCTCGTCGATCGAGCGGGCGAGCAGCTCGTCGAACGACGAAAGGTGCTCGGCGGCCATGAAGCGAGCGACGTTGCTCTCCGTGAGGAGCGATGCGTCGGGGCGCCAAACGACGTCGGAGGCCGGCATCGGGCCGAACACTAGGCCGTGTCGCGGCCCCCAGTAGCGTGAGCCGTGTGAGCGCAACGAACGGTGGCGACGACCTGATGGTGTGGATCGATCTCGAGATGACGGGTCTCGAGGTCGAGCGGCACGTGATCGTGGAGATCGCGTGCATCGTCACCGACTCGCAACTCGTCACCATCGACGACGGCATCGACATCGTGGTGCATCCCGAACCCGATGCGCTCGAACGGATGGACGACTTCGTGCGCACGATGCATACCAAGTCAGGACTGCTCGAAGAGATGCAGCGAAGCACCACGGACTTGAAGACTGCGGGTTCCCAGACGCTCGAGTACGTGCGTTCGCACGTGCCTTCGCCGCGTACCGCGCCGGTGTGTGGCAACAGCATCGGTGTCGACCGCCGGTTTCTCGATCACTACCTGCCGGAACTCGACCAGTACCTGCACTACCGCAGCATCGACGTGTCGTCGATCAAAGAGCTGTGCCGGCGGTGGTACCCGGCGATCTACAAGAAGCGACCGTCGAAGAACGAAGCGCACCGCGCGCTCGGCGACATCCTCGAGTCGATCGAGGAGTTGCGCTACTACCGCGACGCGATGTTCATCAAAGAGCCGACTGAGAGCGAAGCGGCCGCGCCCGAGCCAACCGCCTGATCCGCGTCACGGCGTCCAGCGACGTCGGGTGCTCAGCTCAGGAGTTCGCGTAGCGCGCCGAGCAGCGTGGTGACCGAACGGTCGCGCGCGGAGTGGCCCATCAGCCCGATGCGCCAACCCTTGCCGGCAAACGCGCCGAGCCCGCCACCGACCTCGATGTCGTAGTGGTCACGCAGCTCGGTGCGCAGCTTCAGGTCGTCGGCGCCTTCGGGCAGCCACACCGACGTGAGCTGAGGCAGGCGCCGTTCTTGCGCGAACGGTCGGAAGCCGAGTTCGGGGAGTGACTGTTGAAGCGCGGTACCGACCCGGCGGTGACGTTCCCACGACGCGTCGAGGCCCTCGCCGAGCAGCACGCGAAGCCCGGCGTTGAGTGCGTACAACATGGAGATCGGTGCGGTGTGGTGATAGCGACGCGCGCTGCCGACATAATCGGCGATCAACGCGAGGTCGAGGTACCACGATTGCGCCGGCGTGGAACGTGACCGCACTCGCTCGACGGCACGATCCGAGAACGTGATCGGCGACAGACCCGGCGGCACGCCGATGCATTTCTGGGTGCCGGAATAGACGGCGTCGGCGCGCCAACCGTCGACATCTACGGGGATGCCGCCGAGCGACGTGACCGTGTCGACGATGAGCATCGTGTCGGTGTCCGCGATGGCGGCGAGCGGCGCGATCTCGTTCTCGACCCCGGTGGACGTTTCGGCGTGCACAACCGCGAGGACGCGAGCGTTCGGCGCCGCGCGTTGCGCGTCGAGCAACCGTTGCGGGTCGATCGCATGACCCCACTCCGACTCGACGCGCACGACGTCGGCACCGCAGCGATGTGCGACGTCGCACATACGCTCGCCGAACACACCGTTCACGCCGACGATTGCGACGTCGCTCGGTTCGAGGAGGTTGACGAAACACGCTTCCATGCCCGCCGAACCCGTACCGCTGATCGGGAGCGTCAACGCGTTCTTGGTGCGGAACACCGCGCGCAGCTGATCGCCGATCTCGTCGAGCACCGCCAGGAAGTCGGGGTCGAGGTGGCCGAGTACCGGCCGCGAAAACGCCTCGATGACTTCGGGATACGGATTCGACGGTCCGGGCCCGAGCAACAACCGGTCAGCGTGCGCCACACCCGGATGCTACGCGCAGCCCCGCATCAGGCCGCGAGCGGAAGGCCGAGTGCGTGGCGGAATCCGCCCGCGAGGAAGTCGACCGAGCGTTGCGCCCCGGCACCGGCGATAACGCCGCGAGCCAAGGTTGCCGCGCTGCGCCCGACGCGGGTGACGTCGTCGTTGGGCAGTTCGATTCCCGCATGTTCCGCCGCGGCGAGGACTGCTTGCGCGACCGCGTACGCGGCGAGGCCGGCTTGCGGTTGGCGATGCACACGACGGAGCGACTGTTCGATCGTGAGCACGGCTCGCGTCGCGAGCACTTCTTCGGCGGGCGAACGGATGAGTTCGACCAGGTCCGCCGAGATCATCACGATGTCGTCCGCGCTGCATTCCCGCAGCGTCTTGGCGAAACGCACGAGGTCCACACATTCACGTCGGCACCCGCACCCGGCGGTGAAGGCGTGCGTCGATAGGGGACAAATAATGTCCCCTATCGACGC
>JAODBJ010000310.1 GCA_025463905.1 Actinomycetes bacterium | reverse complement strand
CTCGCTCGAAGATAACTTCGTTGTCATGGTCGAGTTCGATGTCTCGATTTCGCGACAGGCGGACCGGCGGGACGTGTTCGAGCTGCGCGAGGCGATCCACACCTACAACGAGGAACGCACCGGATATCGCGACGGCGCCGCACTGGCATGCTTCGTCCGCGACGGGGATGGGCGCCTCATTGCCGGCATCGCCGGCTTCAGCTGGGGTGGGTACGCACGCGTCGATTACCTGTGGGTCGAGGAGAAATTGCGCCGCACCGGTCTTGGCCGGCGCCTGCTCGAAGCCGCCGAGGACGAAGCCCGTGTACGTGGCTGCGTGACCATGGTCATCGACACCCACGACTTCCAGGCGCCGTGGCTCTACACCCGTCTGGGCTACTCGCTTGCCGGCACCACGCACGACACGCCTCGAGGGCACCGGCAATACCTGTACCAGAAGCGTCTGGCCCCGGCATAGCGGTCGCGCGTACCGTCGCGCACCATGATCCGAAGGATCCTCAAGAACGTCGGCCTGTACGAAGGCGACGCGCCGGACGCGAGCGTGCAACTTGAACGCGACGGTTGGGCGCGACTCGACGGCGTGTTCTCAGCCGGCGAGGTCGCGACCATGAAGGCCGAGATCGACGCGGTGTTCGACGCGATGCCGCCGGAACGTTCCCGCGACGACAAGAACGAGTTCCGCTACGAGATGGTGAACCGCAGCGCGGCATGTCAAGGCGCGCTCGCGCATCGGCGAATACTCGAGGTCGTCGAACCGCTGCTGGGTGAGGACTGCCACGTGATCGCGAACACGGCGTGGCGTAATCCGCCCGAGTTCGGTGGGAGCGTGTGGCACACCGACGCCGGGCCGCACGTGCCGCGTCCAGAAGGTGTGCCGTGGGACGATCGAATCCCGTACCCGGTGTTTGCGGTCGCGACCCACTTCCTCCTCGCCGACTGCACGGTCGCCGACGGCCCCACTGAGGTCGTGCCCGGGAGCCACCGTTCGGGCCGGCTCGTGCCGTACGAGAAGCTGAAGACCGAACCACTGGCATACGAAGGCCGGCAGCCGGTACTCCTCGAAGGATCAGCCGGCGACGTGTTGTTGTTCGTGTCTGACATCTGGCATCGCGGCCATGCCGCGGAAGGCGGCCGAGGCCGTTACTTCCTGCAGGTCCACTACGGCCGCCGCGATATCGCGCAGCGCCTCCGTACGACCGATGTGGCCAACCAGCTGTCGCCGGAGGCGATCGAACGGGCAACGACGAACCGCGAGCGCGAGCTCGTCGGTCTGCACCCTCCGTTCTTCTACGACGGCTGACGGCCCTCACTCACCAGGTGAGCCCGAGCGTGTCGCGCATGGTGGCTTCGAACGCGGCGTCGTCGAGGCTCGCACGCACGGACACGATGAGTTGCGCGTCTTCGCCAACCGGGTTGCGCAGCGGAGTCGACGGCGTGTCGATCGCGTCCGCGATGGTCGCGGCCACGAGCTCACCGCCCGGCGCCTCACCCGTGCGAAGCCGATCGGTCGCGCCGCTCCATTGCGCGTCGAGCGCGTCGTACGGCGCGACATCCTTCGCAAAGTGACGGATGTTCGAGCCGAAGCTCGTTTCGATCACGCCCGGTTCGATCAGCGCGGTACGGATGCCGAAGTGCCGCAACTCGTAGTGCATCGCTTCCGACAATGCTTCGAGTGCGAACTTCGTGCCCGCGTAGAACCCGCCGAACGGGGAGGCCACCCGTCCGGCGATCGACGACACGTTCACGATCACGCCGGCGGCGCGCTCGCGCATCTGCGGCACGACCGCTTGGATCATGCGCAGCGCACCGAAGTAGTTCGTCTCGAACATCGCGCGCACCGCCTCGATCGGGGCCGACTCGACCGGCGCGCTCACCTCCCAGCCCGCGTTGTTCACGAGCACATCGACCACTCCCGCGGCCGCGACGGCATCACGCACCGATTCGTCGTCGTCGACATCGAGCCGAATGCGCCGCACGACGTCGAGATCGTCGAGCGTCTCCGGCCGCCGTGCGGTTGCAATCACGTCGTGTCCGCGCTTGGTCAATTCCACCGCGCTGGCGCGCCCGATTCCGGTGGAACATCCGGTGATCAAGATCCTGGCCATTGGTATGTCCTTTTCAAAGCGACCGGTTATTGCAACGAAGACAGGTACTCATGGGTGGAGCGGATCGCGCTCGCGCCTTCACCGACGGCGGCGGCGACCCGTTTCATTGACCCGTGACGCACGTCGCCGACCGAGAACACACCCGGCACGCTCGTCTCGAAGGCAAGGGCCTGACGGCCGAGCGCGGCGAAGGCGACCGCTTGCGGACGGGCAAGGTCGCGATCGGTGAGGACGAACCCGCCCGAGTCGAGCGCGACCTCCGGGGGCAGCCAGGACGTTGCCGGCTCGGCGCCGATGAAGCAGAACAGCCCGGTACAGGGAACGGTAGTCCGACCGTCGTCTTTGTGTTCCAAGCCGACCGACTGCAGGTGCGTCTCGCCGTTCACTTCACAAATCGAAGTGCGCGTCCGCACCGTGATGTGCGTATCCGCCTCGATGCGATCGACGAGGTAGCGCGACATCTTCGCGCCGAGGTCGTCGCTACGAACCACGATGCTGACGTTCGCGCCTTTGTGGTCGAGGAACAGCGCGGCCTGCCCCGCGGAGTTGCCACCACCGGCAACCACCACTGGCTGCCCGACGCAGACGCGCGCCTCCATCTCGGTCGCGGCGTAGTAGATCCCCACGCCCTCGAACATCTCCCAGCGGGGAAGATCAAGTTTGCGGTAGCGCGCGCCGGTCGCGATCACGACCGCACGCGCCGGCACTTCGCTCTCGTCTTCGAGTGCCACGGTGTGGAACGCCTCGACGGCGCGTAAGCCCGCAACGCCGCACGGACTGTTGATGCGCGCGCCGAAGCGTTGCGCTTGCACTGCCGCCCGGGCGGTCAACTCTTCGCCGGAGACGCCACGGGGGAAACCGAGATAGTTCTCGATGCGCGTACTCGTACCCGCCTGCCCGCCTGACGCGACCGCGTCGAGCACCACGGTGTCGAGCCCTTCCGAAGCCGCGTAGACCGCGGCGGCGAGCCCGGCGGGTCCGGCGCCGACGATCACGACGTCGTACGTGTGGCCCGGTATGGGTTGATAGGTGAGGCCGAGGTGCTCGGCTAGTACGCCGGGTGTCGCGCGACGGATCACGCGCGTGGGCGTGATCACGACCGGCGAGTCGCCGGCGCGGGCGCCGACGGCCGCCAAGAGCACGTCGGGATCTTTTTCGTCTTCGAGATCCCTGAACACATGGGGAAGTTGGTTGCGCTGCACCCACGCGCGGAGTTGCAGCGTCTCGGGCGAGAAACGCGATCCGAAGATCTGCAACGCGCCCGCGCCCTCGTTCTGCATCAGCAAGATGCGGCGAGCCATCAAGGCGTCGAGGATCAACGTCGCCAATTCGTCGTCGAGCGCGAGGAGGCGCCGGAACTCGCGGCCCGGGATCTGCAGGACGCGTCCCGCTTCCACCACGCGTGCGGTGAGGTACGGCCGCTGGCCGGTGACCAGGCTCAACTCACCGATGAATCGTCCCGGACCGTGGCGCGCGATGAAGCCGTCTTGTTGATCCCACGACCGGCGCACGATGTCGACGGCACCCTGTAGCACCACGAAGAAGTCGTAGCTCTGGTCGGTTTCCGCGAACAACACGTCGCCCGCTTCGACGTTGCGTTCGGTGCCGTAGGCGCGCAGTCGTTCGATCTGCGCGTCCGACAGGGTCGGGAACGCGGCATCGCTCGAGTACAGCTTGTCTTCCATCAGCGTCCCAGGGCTGAGCGCACGAGTTCGTGGAACTGGAACACACCGGCTTCGTGTTTCGGCGACAGCCGCCCGGTCTCGTAGACGCCGGCGTCGAGGTTGCGTTGCACCGCTTCGCAGATGACGCGGTCTTCGGCGAGCGTTGCAACGGATACCTGCCTTGTGGCGTCGACCGTCGCGGCGTCCGTGCCGCGGGCGAAGAAGAACGTGTACACGATGCGCGTCGTCGACGCGTCGACCGGCACGATGCGTTCGACGTTCATCCCGTTCGGATAGAGGTTGAACGCGAGGTTCGGCCAGCGCCACATCCACTTGCCCAGGTTGCGCGCGCCGTCGCGTGCCGGTGCCGAGTGGATGCAGTAACGGTCTCGTGCGTCCACCGCGTATTGCGACGCGTCGATCTCGGCGTTCAGCGTCGGGTGGACGAACGGGATGTGGTATCCCTCGAGATAGTTGTCGACGTACGTCTTCCAGTTGCACGCGACTTCTTCGGTCTGTTCGTGGCGGAACTCGTAGCGATCGAGCGGAAACCCGTCGGTTTCCCCGACGAACGGTGCAAGGTCTTCTTCGAACCCTGGCGAACTCAGGTCGAGGTTCACCCAGACCAGACCGGCCCACGCCGCGACCTGTACGGCCCACAGCGGGAACTCGGTGGGATCGAACGCGTCGGTGTCGCCGAAGTCACGGGCCCGCGACAACGTGCCGCTCTGGCGGTATGACCAACCGTGGTAGCGGCACACGAATCCGCCCCGGCATCGGCCGTCGCCGTCGTCGGTGAGCGGACCGGCCCGGTGCCGGCACACGTTGTGAAATCCGCGGAGCTCGCCGGTGTCGTCGCGGATCACGACGAGGGGATATCCGGCGAGCATGCCGGCCACCGAGCTGGCCGGGGTGGCCAGCTGGTCGGCGCGACAGAGCACCAGCCATTCGCAGCCGAAGATGGCGCGACGTTCCCGTTCGTACACGGAACGGTCCCGGTACGCGGTGGCGGAAAGTGTCTCGACACCCACCACCGCGTTCGCCGCCCTCGAACTGGATTGCTCCACTCGGGGAGGCTACGTGTTACGTCAGCTGAACGACACAGGGTCGCCGACGCGGATTACTCCGGGCTCCCGCACCGATGCGTACACGCCGAGATGGTTGTCGTGGATCGTTTGCAGCGTGCGGAACACGTTCACGTCCCGCGGCAGCGCGCCGTCGGAATCTGGGTTGTCCCGCGGCGGCTGCGCGCGAAGTGGCATCGCGCAGCGAACTGTGCGCATCAGCACGTCGATCGTTGCGCCGCCGAGAGTCACGGCCCGGCCCACCCATGCGTCTTCGGGGTAGCCGTCGTCGCCCAGCGCTTCAACCAACGCGTTCGGTCGGAACCGCCGCCGGTCCCAGGCGCCGGCCTCATACGAGTTCGCACAGGTGTTGAGCGAGTTCATGGTGAGAACGTGGAGCGCGGCGAGATCCAGGTACGTGCCTGCCGGCGACGGGATCTCGACGCGCTCGGCGTCGTCGTTGGGCGGGTCGAACGTCATCTCGTAGGACGAGCGGGTACCGGCGCCGGCCGGCTCGAGCCTCACGTCACGATCGAGCCACGCGGACAGGATCGCGTGTGCTTCCGGGTCTCCCGCGACGGTGTCGCGACCGTCTGGGAGGACGATGCGCACGCCGTCAGCGGAGATCGTGGCCCGGGCTTCCAGCAATTTCGGGGCCGTCTTCGCCGAGAGTGCGTTGGCGGTCTCGACGTTGATGACGGCCCAGCCGCGGTCGCCGACAACGCCGTCCCGGCCCACGTCCAGCGCCGCCAACAACTCGCCCTGCATCGACTTCACGGCGTAGCGCCAGCATTCTGTGACGCTCCCGATGCGCGCGTTCTCAGCCACTCGGAGTGCCTCCTTGGTCGCTCGCGTGGGCATCAGCCTCGCGCGGCCGATGCACAAGGCCCCTGTGGATGGCCCTAATCTGTGTATTCGGCATACCGTCCGGCGCGGGCGTAAGCGAAAGAGTTCGTACGTGCCTACTGGAATCGTCAAGTTCTTCGACGCGCAGAAGGGCTACGGCTTCATTTCCCGGGAGGGCGAACCCGACGTGTTCGTGCACTATTCGAACATCACGGGGGCGGGGTACAAGAGCCTTGAGCAAGGCCAGCAGGTGGAATTCGAAATCGGTCCAGGGCGTAAGGGTGATGAGGCGCAGAACGTACGAGTGATCTGACCTATTCGTCGGACGTGCTCGTCGACCGCCGGCTCGGGTGCCGGCGGTCGATGCTGTTCGGCGAGTCCTCGAAGGAGAAGCAATGGCAACGAGACGTACGACGTTCGACAAATTGCAGCGGGAACGGGCCAAGAAGGCCAAGGCCGCAGCAAAGCGCGAAGCGCGCCAGACGCGGGGCGACGAAGAAGGCGGCGAGCGCGACGACGATCTCGAGCTGAGCGCCGACGAGGAACTGACTCCCGGTGAGCTGCTGCAACGCATCGAAGCAGTGCACGAGCGCTACGCCGCCGGCACGTTGAGCTTCGAGGACTTCGAAGAGCAGAAGACCGATCTCCTCACGCGCCTGTCGCTGCTTCCCATCGAGTAGCCGGCGCCGAAACCTCGATCCAGCGCCGCCGTGCGCTCGGATGGTCGTCGCCGCGGTGGCGAACTGTCGTAACGACAGGGCTTCAGCTACGCTCCGCGTTCTTCATGCCACGATCAGGGAGGAAGCGGAGCGTGGGCAAGCGAAACGCAGGGGTAGGACTCGCGGTCATCGCGATATTGGCCGGCGGGTTGGTTCCTCTGGCAGTGCAATCGGCACCCGTTGGAGCCGTGACGATTGGGAAGGCGCGTCCGGATTTCAACCGTGACGGTTTCGCCGACTCGGTGATCTCGATCGACCAGCAGGACTTCACGGGCGCGGCCGACGCCGGCGCCGTCGAGATCGTGTACGGCAACGTCTTCATCAACGGCGTCGCGCCGCACCACCAGAAGATCTCCAACGTCAACCAGACGTTGAAGCTGAACCCGACGACCAACGCGCGCTTCGGCCAGAACACGGCCTACGGCGACTTCAACCGCGACGGCTACGACGACCTCGCGATCGGCGAGTTCGGAGCCACGATCGACACGTTCGTGGCGGCGGGCCAGGTGCACATCATCTACGGCTCGCCGAGTGGTCTGAACCCCGAGGGGTCAGTGACCGTCGAAGGCGGCGGCGGGTACCAGAACGTGAACCAAGCCACCTCAGGTGTTCCCGACGGCCCCGAGACGGGCGACGAGTTCGGTCACTCGGTCGCGGCCGGCGACATCAACCACGACGGATTCGCCGACCTCGCCGTCGGCGTCCCGCGTGAAGACCTCAACGGCGAGACGCAGGTCGGTTCGCTGCACGTGTTCTTCGGCAGCACTACCGGGCTGCACTTCTCGGCCAATGACCCGAACCTTCCGTCGCGCTACTTCCACCAGGGTGCGAGCGGCGCGTTGGGTACCGGTCTCGGCGACGCCGCCGAGCACAACGACACCTTCGGGACGCCACTGGCAATCGGCGACTTCAACCACGACCTGTTCGCCGACATCGCAGTCGGCGTGGCGGGTGAAGGGATCGGCGACGGCATCACGCCGGGGCCGTCGCTCATGCCGGCCTCCGGGGGTTTCTACGTACTGAACGGCGCCGCACCCGCGAACGTCGGGGCGACTCGGACGTTCATCACCGAGGCAACGGCCGGCATGCCGGCGGCGCCCGGCACCGACAGCCGCTTGGGTGCGTACTTCGCCGCCGGTGACTTCACCGGCGACGGCATCGTCGACCTCGCGGTCGGCGCCGACGGCAAGGAGATAGACGGTGTGCCGAACGCCGGTTCGGCGTACGCATTCAGGGGCAGCGGCGGTGGTATCACCACGACCGGCTCGATCATTCTGAGCTTTGCGACGGGCTGGGTGCGCGGTGATCCGGTCACCGGCGACAACTTCGGCGACGCGCTCGCCGCGGGCGACTACAACGGTGACGGCCGGGCTGACCTCGCGATCGCGGTCGACAAGCGTGAGCTCCCGGGCGTCGCGGGCGCCGATCACGGGATCGTGTTGGTCTTCCCCGGTTCGGCGAACGTCATTCTCACGGCGAACCGAGGCAAGTACCGAGGCTTCAGCGAGAACACGGTGGGCCTTCCGAGCGGCGGGGCGGCGAGCGGTGACGAATTCGGTTCGCTGTTGAGAGCGGGCGACTTCAACCATGACGGATACCTCGACCTGCAGATCTCGGCGGCCGGCAAGACGGTGTCGGCCCAGCCGAAGGCAGGCGCGGTGTACTACCTGCACGGCGGTACGCCGGGCGTCATGTCGGTCGGCAGCAAGATCTACACGCAGGCAACGCCGGGCATCGAAGGCGATCCGCAGACCAACGCGTACTTCGGCGGCACCTGATTCAAACACCGCGCCTTGCGGTGACCAGCTAACGATCGCTACCCCTCGCACACGGATGTGCGGGGGGTAGCTCTCGTCAGGCGCGTGGCCGGAACGGATTCCACGCGTCGCCGCGCGCCGCGAGCACGTCGGCGACGGTGGGTGTGCGGCGTGCACCGGCAACCAACGCGTCGTGCACCGCAGTTGCATTGTTCGCGAACACGAGGTCACCATCGCGCGCCGCGGAATTGACCCACACGGCCGCGATCAACAGCAGGTCGTCGACATCGGCGGCGGCGATCGTTTCGTCGGCGACGGCGTCGGCCACGCCTTGGGCGACGCCCGCTTGGGCCGCACCCCAGGTGAGCGTGCCATGGACATCGGACGCGATCGTGGCCTTGTTGACGAACAGCGTGAGCGGTTTCACCGCAAGCCCTGGTTGCAACACCGCGACGAACGGCGTGTGGCCGGCGGACGGTTGGGCAAGCGCGCTCGCCCATGCCGTTTCCACCGGTCCGCCGAGCGCACCCAGCACGGTGTTGATGTGCGCCGCTTCCGCTCCATCGCCGACGAACGCTTCGCCTATTTGCGTACGGAACGTTGCCGCGTCGGTCACGCCGCGTCGCGCGGTTCGGTGCGCCCGTAGCGCACGAGCTTCAACAAGTCTGAGCTGCTCGCGTCCGGTGTCGTGTCGTACGCGAACAACGCAACCACGCGTGGACGTTCGCCGCGCACGGGAGCAACACGGTGCAGGGAGTGGCGGCCCATGAACACCATCAACGTGCCCGGCGTCATCGGGTACACCTCGACGCGGCCTTCGCCGTTACCGGCGAGCACCTGTGCAACGTCGTCGTAATGCTCGTCGTCGGTGTCGCGGATCATGCGCGCGCACTCGAACTCGCCGCCCGCGTCGCTCGCTTGCACCGCGAGCGACACCACGAAATCGGTGCTGTCGTAGTGCCAGCCCTGTATGTGACCGTCGTCCATCGCGGTGAGGTTCAGCGCGCCCAGCGGGTCGGCCATCCGATACAGCGGATCGCGATCCAGCACCTCGGCAAGAAAGTCCTTCAACCCGTCCCACTCGTAGAGCACCCGCGCCGGCGAAGTGGACGACACCAGGTCGTAGGCCAGGATCCACGTGCGGCTGTGCACCGACGTGCGTCGGGGGTGGCCTTCAGGCCGGGATTCGTCGGGGAGTTCGAGGTACGGGGTGCCCCACACGTCTTGGAGAT
>JAODBJ010000283.1 GCA_025463905.1 Actinomycetes bacterium | reverse complement strand
AGCCGCCCTCGGCCAGCGCGAGCAGCGCGCCGACCGGGACCGCGAGCACCGCCGACGCTTGTTTCGTCGTGAGCTTCACGGTGACAGGCGCCGCGTCCAGACCCACACCGGCTTTCTCATCGGTGAGCGTGACGGTGACCGGGATTGTCGGGCTGGCGCCGTTGTCCCCCGCGACGGCGACGGAGCCGACCGTGGCGACGGTTCCCGGAGTCAGCGTCCCGTCGGGGAGTTCCACCTGAACCTTCTCGCCCACCTTCACCAACGACTGCTGGGCGGCGTCCAAGGAAACGTCGACGACGCGTCGGGTGTCGGTGACCTTGTAGATCGGGCCGCCCGCTTGGTCACCGATGGCCGCGACGGCTTCGGCGACGCGCACCGGGCCCGACGTCACGACGATGTCGCTCGGCGCAACTGCGCCGGTGTCGTCGACGCCGAGCGCGAGCTGCCAACGTTTGACCGCCGCGGTGGTTGCGTACGACCACGTGTTGTTGGGTCCGAGGTTGGCGGCGGTTCCGTACCCGAGCGCAATGAGATTGGCTTCGAGTTGTTGGACGTCGGGTCCGTCGGTGACACCGGCGGCCAAGGTCCGCCACGCGGGACGGAAGCCGTACAACAGCACAACGGGCCGGCCGTCGACCTCGGCAATCTTGCCGCCTCGACCGATGACCGTGCCCACCACCGGGAGCGCGGTGATGGTGCCGTGCGCGGCAATCGCGAGATTGCGGCCGGTGCCGTATCCGAGCGTGCCGCCGGCGTCCGTGGTCTCCGCCAAGTCGCGCCGGGTCACGGTCGCGGTGACCCGTCGTGACGTCGACGCCGCATCACTCGCAGCGGCTCGGCCGTGACTATCGCGACCCGTCACCATGACCGCGCCCGACACGACCGCGCCGACGACGACCAGCGCACCGATCGTCATGAGAACGCCGCGGCGCTTCACTTGCCCGCCGAACTGTTGAGCGAGAACTGCGGTCCGCCGTGGCCCTCGCGCTCGCAGGCTTTGGACGCGGTCTGGAACTTCGGATCTTTCGGTGGCCCCCCACCCGACGAGTTACTGCTCGGGCCACTGCCGCTCGGTGCCGAACGGTGCACTTGAATCTTGGCCCCGCCGTTGGCATCGAAGGTCGGGTCGGGCATGTTGACGCCGTGCTCGCGCATGCATTTGGTGAAGGCGAGCATCCGGTCGCGCTCCTGCGCCTGCTCCGCGGCCGACGGTTTCGGCATGTTCTGCTCGGCCTTGTCCATGATCGGCTGGCAGGCCCTCTGCGCCGCGTTCATCGTCGCTTCGCTGCCCGGCGACCCGTTGAGCGCCAGGCCGGCGCCTTTTCCGTCGGAGGTGAACGTCGGGTCGGCCATGTGCACGCCGTGCTGGCGCATACACCGCGCGAAAGCGAGCATCGCATCTTGCATTGCCTGCTTGGCGGCGGTCCGGTTGCCCGAAGCGCGGCTGGGCACCGTCGTCGTTCCGTTCGAACCGCTCAGCGTCGCGATGTGGCTGTCACCGCCTCCGCCACTGGAGCAGGCGCCGGCCAGCACGCTCAGCAGCAGCACAACACCCACAAATCTCGGCCTCGATGTCGCCATCCGTCGATCTCCTGCTCGGGGTTACGGGGAGGAGAGTGCGCGAAGCCGGCTGAGAGCCGTCTGTGACCGGCTGAGAACGCTCTCAGGCGGCGACAACGGCGCGTCGCGACCGCGACCACACTGGCGACGTGCGCGTATTGGTCGTGGAAGACGAGGTCCGACTAGCGGAGGCAGTCAGCCGTGGGCTCACCGCCGAGGGCTTCGTCGTCGAGATCGTGCACGACGGAACCGAAGGGTTGTGGCGAGCGCGGGAGCACCAGTACAGCGCGATCGTGCTCGACATCCTGTTGCCCGGCACCAACGGCTACGAGGTCTGCCGCCGCTTGCGCGCTGAAGGCGTGTGGACACCGATCCTGATGCTCACCGCCAAAAGTGGCGAGTACGACGAAGCCGAAGCGCTCGACACCGGCGCCGACGACTTCTTGGTGAAACCCTTCTCCTTCGTGGTCCTCGTTGCGCGGTTGCGCGCGCTCGTGCGACGCGGCGCGCCGCCCCGACCACCGATGTTGACGGCGGGCGACTTGACGCTCGATCCCGCGACCCGCGAATGCCGCCGCGACGACGCGACGATCGCGCTCACCGCCCGCGAGTTCGACGTGCTCGAAGCACTTATGCGCCGCCCGGGCGAAGTAATCGCCAAACGCCATCTGCTCGAAGGAGTGTGGGGCCACGAGTTCGACGGCGACGCCAACGTCGTCGAGGTCTACGTGGGTTATCTGCGGCGCAAGATCGATGTTCCATTCGGCCGGCAATCGCTGCAGACGGTGCGCGGTGTCGGCTACCGGATCGTGAGCGAGCAACTGTGAATGACGACATGACGGAACGACGGCAACCCTGGCGCAGCGTGCGCATTCGGATAACCGCCGTGGCCACACTCGTGGTCGCGGCTGCGCTCACACTCGCGGCATTCGGTCTCGTGACCGCGGTGCACCACCAACTGATCGACAAGGTCAAAGCCCGCGACCGAGCCAACGCCATGACCGTCGCCAACAAGTTGGCCGCGGGCGTTCCCATACCCGACGCATTGCAGAGCGGCGCGTCCGCGAGCGGCAAAGTCACCGTTCTCGACCAGCGAGGCCGAACCCTCGAGGGCAGCCCTTCCGCCCTCCCACCCGGTGTGACTCCGTTGTTCATCACAAAACAGGCGCCCGGGCAGAGCGGCGGCGCGCAAATCCAAGCGAGTGTCGTGGGTGGCAACGACACCACACCCTTCGACGTCCGCTTTCAAGCGGTCGATACCAACGGCGGGACTCTCACAGTCCTCGCTGCATCACCGCTCACCGACGTGGAGCACTCGATCACTACGCTCAAGAACACGCTCGAGGGGGGCGTCCCGATCCTCGTCGTGCTCGTCGCGTTGGTTGCGTGGTTCATCGTCGGCCGGGCCCTGCAGCCGGTCGAAGCCATACGCGCCGAAGTCGAGGCGATCACCGCATCGACGATCCATCGCCGCGTCCCCGAACCGCCGAGCGGCGACGAAGTAAACCGCCTCGCCCGCACGATGAACGCCATGCTCGACCGGCTCGAAACCGCGTCGACCAGCCAACGCCAATTCGTGTCGGACGCGTCACACGAACTTCGCAGCCCGATCGCCGCCATCCGCACCGAAATCGAAGTCGCGTTGCGCACAACTCCCGAGGTCGACTGGCCAACCGTCGCCGGCAACGTGTTGGCCGAAGAGTTTCGCCTCGAACAGCTCGTGACGAATCTGCTCCTCCTTGCGGCTGCCGACGAACAAAACGAACCGCACGACCCGACCGATCTCGACCTCCGCACCATCGCGCGCGAAGAAGCCGCGCGTACACGCGCCGTTCCGGTGATGGTCGTCGCGGGCGACGATCCCGTGGAGATCCGCGCAACCACAGCGCAGATGACCACGGTCGTCGCCAACCTGCTCGACAACGCGGTGCGGTTCGCGCACAACAACGTGTCCATCACGGTCGCACGACGCGACGGTACGGCGCAGCTCATCGTCGACGACGACGGACCCGGCATCCCGGTCGACGATCGTCAGCGGGTGTTCGAACGATTCACCCGGCTCGACGGGTCACGGGCCCGGACCGAAGGAGGCTCCGGGCTCGGCCTCGCAGTGGTCAAAGCGATCGTCGAACGCCAACACGGACACGTCCGCATCGAAGACAGCGAGACCGGCGGCGCCCGCCTCGTGATGGAACTGCCGATGGCGTAACGCGCCTCGGTTGCCCCAGAAGGCCTGGCGAGGGCACGACGATCTCTTTATCGTTGCTTCACACTCCCGTGTGAGGGTGTTGCCATGCGCCGCACGGTTGCCCTGGTGGTATCGATGACCACGCTGGCGTTCACCGTCGCGTGTGTCCCGCCGAACCCGCCGACCGATTGCACAGGAAGTGGGACGGTCGCCCACCGCGACGTCCACTATGCGACCAGCATCGGTGTGGCGGCCCGGCTGCAGTCGCTCGACCTCTATGTGCCCGTCCGTAAAGCGGGCTGCGCGGCGGCGCCGATCGTCGTGTACGTGCACGGCGGCGGGTTCGTCAACGGCGACAAAGCAAACCGCATCACCGACAAGGTGAACCTGTTCAACGGCGAGGGCTGGGGATTTGCGAGCTTGAACTACCGGCTGGTCGGCGACGCCGGCTCGGGCTCGACCAACGGCGTATACCCCGCCGCCGAACAAGACATCGCCGCCGCGATCGCATACCTCGCGCAGCACGCGGCCGGCTACGGCCTCGACCCAAGGCGGATCATGCTGCTCGGCCACTCAGCCGGCGCGTTTCTCGTCGCGCTCGAATCCACCGACGGTGCGTTCTTAGAGGGTGCGGGCCTGCAACTCCACGACGTCGTGTGCACGTCGCCCCTCGACACCACGTACGACATCGCGGCGCAGATCGCGGCGGGCGGTAGCTCGGCGGCGATGTTCCGCAACGCGTTCGGAAACGATCCTGCGGTGTGGGACCGCGCGTCACCGCCGCACAATGTCGCGGCGGGGAAAGGGATCCCGTCGTTCCACGTCGTGACGCGCGGGCTCGACGATCGGGTTGGAGAAAGTCAGGCGTTGGGCACGACGCTGCGCGCGGCCGGTGTCGTGGCGGGCGTGCAGGTCGTGCGCGGCCTCACCCATGACGAGGTGAACGCCGCAGTCGGGCAGGCCGGCGACACGGTCGTGACGCCGCCGCTCATGACCTTCTTCCGCGCGTGCGCGAAGGCACCGCCGGCCTCGTGATGGAAGGGCCGATCGCCTAAACCGTCGAATCCATCGAATCGGGCCGGTACCGGCGTCATTGCGACGCCACGTGACGTTCCGACCGCTCCAGATGATCAGGGAAGGGGCCGGCCGGGCACAATCACTGCGAGTGAAGTACTCCCCCACTGACCACGCGCACCAGCCGATCGCCCAGGCGGCTCAGCCCCCGCGGCTGCTCTCGGGCCGCTACGCGCTCGGACCGACCATCGGCCGCGGCGGCATGGGTGACGTGCGCCGCGCTCGCGACGAGCGCCTCGATCGCGATGTCGCGGTCAAGCTCCTGCGCCCCGACCTCGCCGCGCACCCCACCGTTCGCGAACGCTTCCAACACGAAGCGCAGGCGGCGGCCCGTCTGTCGCATCCCCACATCGTCACCGTGTTCGACACCGACGAGGACGACGGTGATCCGTTCATCGTCATGGAATGCCTGTCCGGCCTGACACTGGCCGACGAGTTGCGCGCCGGACCAACCTCGGTGGAGCGCGTGCGGCAACTCGCGATGCAAGTGCTCAGCGCGCTGAGCGCCGCGCACCGGCTCGGCATCGTGCACCGCGACATCAAGCCATCGAATCTCTTGGTATGCGACGACGGAACCGTGAAGGTCGGCGATTTCGGGATCGCCAAGAGCGCCGACGCTTTCGACCACACGAGCACGGGCGAGGTGCTGGGCACCGTCGCCTACCTCGCGCCCGAACGACTCGAGGGTCAGCCCGCGACACCACTCAGCGACCTGTACGCGGTGGGCGTCGTGCTCTACGAAGCGCTGGCCGGCCGCAAACCGTTCGAGGCCGAAACCGCGGTCGGCGTCGCGTACCGCGCACAGTCGACGGAACCGGCACGCTTGCACGACATCCGCCCGGAGGCAGACGACTCGATCATCACGGCCGTCGAGCGGGCAATGGCCAAACATCCCAAAGACCGGTACCGCTCAGCCGACGAGATGGCCGCCGCCATCAGCACGGCAGAGGTCGACGGCGACGCGACAACCATCGCGTTGCGAAGCGACGACACGACCCGCGCCGACGCCACCGTTCCGATCGATCCGGCCACCGCGGTTTTGCGCGTCGCGCCGACAACCGACGCCACGCCGACGGCCGTTCCCCATTCACCCACTCCCAAGAACCGTGCCGCGCTGGTCCTCGGCGCGATCGTCGGGATCGTCGCCGCGGCCGTCATCGCCTTGCTCGTCCACTACAACTCGGGTGGATCCGGCAGTCCCGCGCGGGCCGGTGTGCCCACCACGGCGGCGACCGCGGCGGGAAATGGATCACCCACGGCACCGCTGGCCGCCCCGCTCGCACACGCCATCGACCAACTCGACCAGGCCGTCCGCCCATGAAACGCGCCGTCGCGCTTTGCCTCGTGGCCGTCGCGCTCGCCGCCTGTGGCAGCAACGGCAAGTCCGTATCGCCATCCGCATCCGCCACGCTCCACGCCGAGGTGCAACAGCTGCGCGCCGCCGCCGCGGCCGGAGACACGTCGACCGCGGCCGGCAAACTGGCCGAGCTACGCCTGCGCGTCGCGGCGCTGCGCAGCCAAGGCCAGGTCACCGACGCCGGCGTGCAACGCATCCTCTCGGCCGCCGACAACGTCGAGCAGCACCTCGGCCTCATCCCCACCACCACGACCGCGGCACCGCCGACGACGACCACCGAACCAGCGACGACCACCCCACCGACGACCGCGCGACACCACAAGAACAAGAACCATGGTCAAGGGGATGGCCAGGGCGGGAACGGCGGCGGCGACTGAGTCGCGTGTTCACGACCGAGCCCCCTGTTGCACTGCCTCGCCTTGCTCGACCATCATGTCTAACATCTACTTGATAGCCAGCATGTAAGGCCATCTCCGACCCCGCCGTCCCGGATTGGGTGGCAGTGCGGGTCTGGACCAGGGGGAATCGTGCGTCTTTGTCGCAACGCCGGTCGTGACGTCGCGCTCGTCGCGCTCGTCGCGATGCTCGGCATCAGTGTCGTCGCGTGCAGCTCTTCTTCGAAGTCGTCGTCGGGCTCGAAGACCACGTCGGGCGGGTCGAACAACAGCTCGGCCTCGGCGCAGTTTTCGAAGCCGTCCGGCACCGTCCGCGGGTTCGACGGCACCACAATCAAGGTCGCGAGCCTCGGCATCAAAGGACAGCTGCCCGGCGTGGAGTTCGGAGCGTCGGGTCGCGTCAAGCGCTTCAACGACACGAACGAGATCCCGGGCGTGAAGTTGCAGTACGTGGAGTTCGCCGACGACAAGAACGATCGGGCGACGGCGTTGTCCGAAGCCCGCCGGCTCGTCGCTCAGCAACAAGCGTTCGCAATCGTGGGCGACACGTCGGCGTTCAACCCACTCGCCTACTTCCAGCAGCAAAAGGTGCCGTATTTCGGATGGGGATTCGACGGCACGTACTGCTCGCCGCAGCCCTCCACCAGCCTGTGGGGTTTCGGGATGAACGGCTGCCTGATCCCCGACAACCCGACCGCGATGCCCGACGGTGCGTCGAGCCTCTACAAGTACGTCGCGCAAAAGACGGGCAAGCAGCACCCCACGGTCGCGCTCTTCGGTGGCGACGTGCCGTCGGGCAACAAGGCGGTGACCACAAGCGCAGTCGACTGGAAGGGCGCCGGCTTCGACGTGGTGTTCGCCAAGGGCATCATCCCAGGGCCGGCCCCGGTGTCTGACTACACGCCGTACGTGCAGCAGTTGCTCACGAGCAACCACGGCAACCCGCCCGACGCCATGACGTGCCTGGCCGCGACCGACTGCATTCCCATGTACAAGGGATTGACGGGGAACAACTACGGCGGAATCTTCATCAGCCCGCTCTATTCGGACCTGCTCCTCTCCGCGATGAAGGGCAGCGTCGTGTTCACGATGTTTGCGCCGAATGATCAGCCGACCCCGGCGAACAAGCAGGTGCTCAGCGACATCAAGTCGGTCAAGGCCGACCAGACCCTCGACCTCGGCGCCGCGGCCGGCTACTTCACAACCGACATGTTCATCCAGGCGCTGAAGAAGGTTGTCGACGCGAACGGCAAGGCATACATCAGTCCCGACAACGTCCAGAAGGCCGCGGCGAACATGACGTGGCAGATCAAAGGACTGATGGGCCCGACGAAGTACCCGGAGTCGACGGTGCGGTCCACGCCGGCGTGCAGCGCGGTCGTCGTCGATGACGGCACCCAATGGAAGACGGTCGTGCCGTACTCGTGCTCGTACAAGACTTGGCCGGTCAACGGATAGGGGTCGGGCTCGCGACGTGCTCGAACTCGAGGAAGTCAGCGTCAGGTTCGGCGGTATCGCAGCACTCGACGGAGTGTCGCTGCATGCGCGCGCCGGCGAGGTGCTCGGCCTGATCGGGCCGAACGGGGCCGGCAAGACGACGCTGTTCGATGTCATCTCGGGCGTGCGGGTGCCCGACGCCGGCCGCGTGGTGCTCGACGGCAACGATGTGTCCGGCTACACCTCTGCGGCGCGGGCGCGCCGAGGGCTGCGCCGCACATTCCAACGCGTCCAAACGTTCGGCTGGCTCACGGTGGAGGACAACGTCCTCACCGCGCTGGAGTGGCGGGGTGGCGGCGGCGGGTTCCTCGGCGACCTCGTCGCGTCGCCGTGGCGGCGGAGGCGCGAACACGAGCGTCGCCGGCTCGTCGCCGAGACCCTCGAGCGGTGCGGGTTGACCAACGTCAAGGACGAGCTGGCCGCTTCGTTGCCTATCGGGATCGCGCGCATGGTCGAGCTCGCGCGCGCCATCGTCGACCCACCTCGGCTGCTACTCCTCGACGAACCCGCTTCCGGACTCGATGAAAAGGAGGCGCAACGCCTCGGTGGCGTGATCCAGGATCTCCGCGCCGAAACGGGTTGCGCCGTCTTGCTGGTCGAGCACGATGCCGGGTTCGTGATGTTGCATTGCGACCGGATCGTTGTCCTCGATCGCGGATCGGTCCTCGCGGCCGGCCTGCCCGAGGAGATCCAGGGTGATGACGCGGTGCGGAGCGCGTACCTCGGTGTCGAGGTCGACGCAGACGCGGGGAGCGCGTCGTGAAGGAGTTCCTGAACCTCACGCTCTCGGGGCTCGTGACCGGCGCGATCTACTCGATCATGGCGTCGGGGCTCGTGCTCACCTACACGACGTCGGGGATCTTCAACTTTGCGCACGGCGCGATCGCCTTCGCCGTCGCGTACGTCTACTACCAGCTGCACTCCGGTTACGGCTGGCCGATCGTTCCGTCCCTGATCGTGTCCGTGCTCGTCTTCGCGCCGCTGCTCGGTCTGCTGCTCGATCGCATCCTCCTGCGCCGGCTGGCGAAGGCGCCGGTGTACGCGCGCATCGTCGGCACGATCGGGCTCGTCGTCGCGTTACCGAACCTTCTGCAATGGCTGGTGATCACGGTCGGCATCAAGGTGCTCGGTCTCGGCGGCCTGCTCGGGAACGAGGCGACGTCGCAGGGAACGCCCGTGCCGGGCATCGGTCCGACCCCACCGCACGAATACCACCCGCTGCACGGCGTCGTACTCGACAGCAACCAGCTGGCGGTGTTCGTCGCGGCCGCGCTCGCGGCCGTCGTGCTCTGGTACGTCATCCGGCGCACGCGGCTCGGCCTGGAGATGCGCGCGGTCGTCGATCGTGACTGGCTTGCAGGGCTCCGCGGTGTGAACGCGGCGCGCACTTCGGCGGCCGCCTGGGTGATGACGCTCATCTTGGCCGGGCTCGGCGGTGTGCTCATCGCGCCGCTGTTCACGCTCACCGACTACGTCTACACGCTCGTCGTGCTGGGCTCGCTCGCCGTCGTCGTGCTCGGGGGGTTGCGCTCGATCCCGATCGCCTTCGCGGGTGGCCTCGCGCTCGGTGTCGTCCAGAACCTCGTCGCCGGGTACAGCGACTCGATCCTGCCGGGCTGGTTGAGCAAGGTCTCGGGGCTGAAGTCGGCGGTTCCGTTCGTCCTGGTGATCGTGCTGCTCCTCGTGTTCGCGCGCGGCCGCTCGCAACGCGCGGCCACGGTCGCCGACGACACGCCGCGCCCAGACCACCGCTTGACGTTGTCGCCGTTGCGCCGCCGGCTGCCGTGGGCGCTCGGCACGCTGGCGCTCGTCGCGTACTCCCAGCAGTGGTTTCAGGTCTCGTGGTTCCGCGCCGACACCTACGGCCAGACATGGATCGCGCAAGGCCTCGCGATCGCCTTGATCTTCCTGTCGTTCGTCGTCGTCACGGGCCTGGGCGGCATGGTCAGCCTGGCGCAGGCAACGTTCGTGACGATCGGTGGTTTTGCCGCGGGCTGGGCGCTGAACCGCGACTGGGGCGTCGGCCTGCCGGGCGTCGCAACGCACGGCCAGCTCAACTTTCTCTGGGCGATGGTGATCGGTGTGGTCGTCGCGGCGGCGATCGGAGCGCTGATGGCGCTACCGATCACCCGGCTCGGCGGCGTCAGCCTCGCGCTGGGGACACTCGCGTTCGCCTTCATCGGGACGCTCGTCGTGTTCCCACTCGACAGCATCGGAAACCACAGTGTGGGTTGGACGATCCGCCAACCGACACTGAGCATTCCGGGCCTGAACCAACTCAACAATCTCATCGTCGTGGGCGACCATCCCAAGCTCGACACCAGCCAGCTGTCCGAGCAGATCCTGTTGTTCCTCGCGGCTTTCGGTTTGGTCACTCTCGTGGTCCACGCGTTCCAGCGCTCGGCGTCGGGCCGCGCGATGCTCGCCGTCCGCAGCTCGGAAGTGGCGGCCGGGGCGTCGGGGATTCGGGTCAACCGGACCAAGATCATGACGTTCGCACTCAGCGCCGGTATCGCGGGCCTCGGTGGCGTGATGCTCGGCTTGTTCAGTTTCCAGGTCGATAACTCCACCGCACCGCCGCTCGTGGGCCTCGTCTGGCTCGCCCTCGCGGTCACGTTCGGAATCCGCCGGCCCGGCGGCGCGCTACTCGCCGGCCTCGCGTTCACGGGCGGCACTGCGATCTTCCACGGGCTTGCGAGCATTCTTCCCGGCGGCGCCGTGAACGACCTCGTCACATCCGTCTACATCGTGCCGATCCTGTCGGGTCTTGCCGCGATTCAACTCGCGCAGGAGCCGGACGGCTTGCTCTCACTCGCGGGGCAACGCGGACTGGAGAAGCGGCGTCGGAAACAGCGCGAGCTCACGATCGCCGCGGCCGAAGCAACCATGCACGACGGCATGGTGCCGGAGCACGAACGCGTGCACGGACTGTCACGCGTCCGCGACATGAACGCGCCGGCACCGCGCGACGAGGCTACGCACGACGACGTCAGGTTCCGCCTCGACGGAATCGTTGCCGGCTACGGCGACGTCGAGGTACTGCACGGCGCCGACTTGCGCATCAGTCGGGGTGAAGTCGTTGCGTTGCTTGGCGCGAACGGTGCCGGCAAGTCGACGTTGTGTGCGGTCGCAGCCGGCGTGCTCGCACCGACGTCTGGTTCGGTTCGCCTGCAGAGCCAGGACATCACCGCGATGCCGCCCTTCCTCCGCGCGCGCGAAGGCCTGCTGCTGGTGCCCGAGGCACGCGGCATCTTCCCTGGGCTGACGGTTGAGGAGAACCTCGCGATCGCACTGCACACCGAGGAGTTGCGCACGAAGGCATACGCGCGCTTCCCGGCCCTCGCGACCCGTCGAAAGCAGCTCGCCGGCGTGCTCTCGGGTGGCGAGCAACAGATGCTGAGCCTCGCTCCCGCGCTCGCCGATCCGCCGACCGTGCTGATCGCCGACGAACCGACGCTTGGTCTCGCGCCGATGATGGCGACCATGGTGATGGACGCCATCTTGGAGCTGCGCGATCACGGCTCGGCGGTGCTACTTGTCGAGGAGCACGCACAGAACGCGCTCAAGGTCGCGGACACGCTCGTCGTGATGGAGCTCGGTTCGATCGTGTGGCACGGTCGCTGCGCCGACGCGAATCAGGAAGTCCTGGCGAGCGCTTACCTCGGGACGCACGCGTCGGTGTGAACACCGGCGTCGACGTTTACGCGTCGCCGCGTCGCAACTATCCGAACGCGAGCGACCGGTTCGCGATCGTGGCCGCGGCGGTGACCATGCAGGTGTCGTCGACGCTCGACATATAGGCCTGCGTCGCTTCGAGGTGCCTGCGGACGAGGTCGTCGACCTTCGCGTCGCCGCGCTCGATCATCGCGACGATGCGGTCGTGGTCGCGCAGCGAGGTCTTCCAGGTCGTGGGCGGTGGCTCGGGCGCGTCGTCGCCGGCATAGACCGCGTTCGCATGGCCGGCCCACACCCGCTCGAGCGCCCCCACCATGAGCACGAGCGTGTCGTTGCCGCAGCCCTGCACGATCGTGTCGTGAAAACGATCGACGATCCCGAGCGTGCGAGGCACGTCGCCGATGGCGTCGGCCTGCTCGGCGACAATGCGCTTGAGCTCCGGTACCACCGTTCGGTTGCGGTCGGGTCGCGCCGCGCACATCGACGCACACAACGGCTCCAGTGCGCGCAGCGCCTCGCCGACGTCGCCGAGATTCGTCGACTTCGACTGCAGCACGAGCGACACCATGTATGCGACGCGGTCCGCCGTCGGGAGGTGCGCATCGGCGCCGCCGACGTTGCCCCGCCGGATCGTGATCAGGCCCTCGGTCTCGAGGATCCGCATCGCTTCGCGCACCGCGGGCGGGCCGGCTTGGAATCGCTCGATGAGATCCTCGAGGCGCGGGAGGACCGTGAGTTCGCCCCGCACGATCGCGTCGCGCAGTTGCCCGGCGATGATTTCGGCGGTGCGCGGTGCGCGAGTGCGACGCGACGCGCTACGCGACATCGCTCGGAGCGGAGGTTCGGTGGGCGTTGTCATCGCCAGGATGCTACCCGACGTCGGCCCTATCTAGTACATGATAGACGTGTTGACGGGCGGCCAGACCGCCGACCTCGCGCTCGGGTTGACATATTCCTATATAGGTATATGTTTCACGCATGGCACGAGCAGCGACGACGGCCGACGCGTTCAACGCAGTGGCTGAGCCCCGGCGGCGACAGATCCTGGACGCCCTCGCCGGCGGCGAGCGCCCCGTCAACGACCTGGTGCGCATCCTCGGGGTGGGTCAGCCGCAGGTGTCGAAGCATCTGCGGGTGCTGAGAGAAGTGGACGCGGTCGTGGTGCGTGACGAGGGGCGGCAGCGCCTGTACCGGCTGAACGGTCGTGCGCTCCGGCCCATCTACGACTGGGTGAAGACCTACGAGCGTTCCTGGTCGGAACGCTTCGACCAGCTCGATGTGGTGTTGGACGAACTCAAGCAGGAGGAAGAAGGAGATGGCAGTGACGAGTAGTGGCACGGCGACGGTGACGATGCCCACGGACGAGCAGATCCTCATCACACGGGAGTTCGACGCGCCCCGGCACCTGGTGTACAAGGCGTGGACCACTCCCGAGTTGGTCACGCGCTGGTGGAGTGGCCACCGGGGCGGCGTGACGCTCGCCGAGATCGACCTGCGAGTCGGCGGCAAGTGGCGCTACGTGATGGTGGCGAACGGCGGATTCGAAGTCGCGTTCCACGGCGTGTACCGAGAGATCGTGCCCAACGAGCGGATCGTCTCCACCGAGGTCTTCGAGATGCCGGGCGCGCCGGCCGGCGACGAAGGCGCGCCGCTGAACATCGTGACGTTCAGCGAGGTCGACGGGCGCACGACCCTCACGCTTCTCGTGCAGTGCGAGACCAAGGAACTCCGCGACACGATCATCAACTCGGGCATGGAAGTCGGGATGCAAGAGCAGATGGACCTCCTGGAGGAGATCGCGATCTCGCTCGGCTAAGCCATTGCTGCCCGGAAACTGATCGGCAAGTGCTTCGGCCCGGAGATGAACGTCGACGGGAGCCACTCGGTCTGGCCGGTCGGCCGCAGGTCGACGAGCCGGGTGAGTAACTCGCGGAAAAGCGCGTGGATCTCCAGCCGCGCGATGTGGGCGCCCAGGCAGAAGTGCGGTCCGCCGCCACCGAAGGCGACGTGCTCGTTGGGTGTGCGAGCAAGGTCGAGCTCGCCGGCCGTCGGGCCGAACGCGTCGGGGTCGCGGTTGGCCGAGCCGTAGTACATGACGACCTTCTGGCCCGCGGCGATACGCACGCCGTCGAGCTCGGTGTCGCGCTGCGCCGTCCGGCGCATGTACACGACGGGGCTCACCCAACGCAGCAACTCCTCGACCGCCGGCGCCAGCCGCGCGTCGAGGTCCTCCGTGAGCCACGCCAACTGGGCCGGGTGGGCGAAGAGCGCGTCGAGTCCACCGGCAACGAGGTTGCGGGTGGTGTCGCCGCCGGCGTCGATCAGCAACATGAAGAACATGTTGAAGTCGATGACGTCGAGCTCGTTGCCGTCGACGGATGCGTGAGCGATGAGGGTGGCGAGGTCGTCGCCGGGCTCTGCTCGGCGCGCCTCCCACACCTCGCGCGCGTAACCGAACATCTCGAGGATCGCGGTCATGCCGGCCCCGGCCGCCTGGCTTTCCGGCGCGGCGTGGATGGCCTCGGTAAGGGCGTAGAGCGCGACGCCGTCCTCGTGTGGGATGCCGAACATATCGGCGATCACGTACGACGGCATCAGCCCGGCGATATCGGTTACGAGGTCGCACGCGCCGCCGTCGACCACCCCGTCGACGATGCGCGCGGCCAGGTGCTCGATGCGCGGCCGCATCGCCCGCGCGGCCCTGGGGATGAACTCCGAAGCGACGACCTTGCGGAGCGCCGTGTGCCGTGGGGGGTCGGCCATGAGCATCATCTGGTGATCGCCGATGTCGAACGCGGCATCGTTGTCCGGGATCATGACCGTCGGGGTCGACGAGAACGTGACCGGGTCGCGCCCCACCGCCTTGACGTCGCGGTACCGCGTGATGGCCCAGAACCCGTCGGCGCCGGGCTCGCGGTGCCAGTGCACGGGATCGTTTGCCCGGAGCCACGCGAACTGGTCGTGGGGCTGACCGTGCGCGAAGGAAGCAGGCGACAGGAGGTCGATGTCGATCACAAAGTCGAGCCTGCCAGAAGCTGCAGTTGAACGTGAAGACGGAAATGAGTAAGTACACATCGCCCGACCGTGTCAGGGCATGAAGAGGAGCGACGTTGTCATGACAAACCCGTACAGCTATCAAGACCGCCGTGTGGTCGTGACCGGTGCGGCGACCGGCGTCGGCGCCGCGCTCATCGAGTTGCTCGCCGAGTTGGACGTCGCGCACGTGACCGTGCTCGACGTGAAAGCGCCGAGCGGGCCCCACGACACGTTCCTCCAAACCGATCTCTCCGACGCGCGAGCGGTTCGCGACGTCATTCGCGCGATCGACGGCCCCGTGCACGCGCTGTTCAACAACGCGGGCGTGGCCGACACGCAGCCGCCGCGCACGGTCCTGTCCGTGAACTACCTCGCGCTGCGAACGCTCTCGGAAGGGCTGCTCGACTCCATCCCCGACGCTGGCGCGATCGTCAACACGGCGTCGACCGCAGGTGGGCAGTGGCCGGCGCACTTGGAACAGATCAACGAGCTGCTCGACATCGACGGCTGGGACGCCGCGCTCGAATGGACCGACACGCACCTTCTCGGGCTCGGCGTCGCGCCGTACTTCTTTTCGAAAGAGCTCGTGCAGGTGTACACGATGCGCTCGTCGCGACCGACGATCCGGCGCGGTGTGCGTACCAACTCGGTCTGCCCCTCACCGATCGACACGCCGTTGCTCGCCGACTTCCGGGTATCGATGACCGACAAGCTCATCGACTGGAACATCACCGAGACGAACGGCCGGCTCGTCACCGCGCGCGAAGTCGCGACGGTCCTGGCCTTCCTCGGCTCGCCCGCGGCCGCATACGTGAACGGTGTGAACCTGAACGTCGACGCCGGGTTCAACGCCGCCATGACGACCGGGCAGGTCGACTTCTCCGGGCTCGCATAACGGCTCTCCGGATCTGAGCGGAGTGTGAGGGTCCGCGACGTCGGCTCAGACGCGCGAGTCGCCGGGAGGACGCTCGGTGAACCACTGCGCGATGCCCGGCATGTGTTGTTCGAAGTTGCCGGGGGCCGAGACGTTCAGCATCCCGGCACGCTCCGAGCCGCGGTTCTCGAAGTCGTGGGTCACGTTGCCCGGCACCAGCACGAACGACCCGCTGCTCGCCTCGGTCCATTCGGCGCCGACCATCACGCTCATGGTGCCGGCGACGACATAGAACACGTCGTCCTCCGGATGCGAATGCGGCCCGGGCCCCTTGGTGTGGGGGTCGAGCCACCACTCCGAGATCGAGTACAACTGCCCGGTCTCCGCACCGTCGGCCTTGAAGACTGCCGAGACGGGACCCATCGGATACGCCCGACCCTCGCCTGGTCCGAGCACCACCGGATGTCGGGCGGCGGTGCTGCCGCCGTCGGTCATCGTCGCTGCTTCACTCCGCCGCAGGCTTGATGTCTGATCGGGCATCGAGCGACTCCCCGTTGTGTCGGACGTTGCACCTTCTTCGCCGCGAACGCCGAGAAGTTCGCGAAATCTTGCTACGAGTTTCTCGATCCGCGGCGAAGCCGCTTGCGCGCAGCCGAGAATGTCTCGATCTTCGGGATGATGAAGTGCATCAGCCGCGCGTTCGAGCCGCCGAGCCGCTGGAACCGGCCGCCGAGGGGCGGGAAGACGACCTCGAGTGGGCTGGTGTCGATCGCGTCGTTGATGGACCGACCGAGAACCTCGGGCGCAGTGGCCTTTTCCGCGAAGGCCAGGACCGCGCTGGGGTCGGCCATCTCCTGTTCGAGCATCGGTGTCTGGACCGACGGTGGGTGGATGATGCTGAACCGGATCGGGCTGTCGCGCTCCTCCATGACCAGCGCGTGGTGGAACGCACGGATGGCGTGCTTCGTCGCCCCGTAGGTCGAGTAGCCGGTCAGCGGCAGGAACGACGTCATGCTGCACACGTTGATGATCTGGCCGTGGCCCTGTTCCCGCATCAGGGGCAGCGCCGTCATCACGCCGTTGAGGACGCCGAAGTAGTTGACGTCCACCATGTCGCGATGCTGCTCCAGCGTCAGGTCACGGGCGAAGCCGGTGTGAATGATGCCGGCGTTGTTCACCAAGACGTCGACCACACCGAAGCGCTCGAGCAGCGCGGCCCACACGTCCTCCCACTCCTCGGCGGATCTCACGTCGAGGTGGACGGCCAACGCGTCCGGGCCGAGCTCGGCGCACAGCGCCTCTGCCGCGGCGAGATTGATGTCGCAGACTGCGACCCGATGGCCGCGCCGGATGGCCTCCTTCGCGGCGGCCGCGCCGATCCCGCTGGCGGCGCCCGTGATCACCACCGTCTTGGGTGTGCGCGACGCGGACCGGGTGGATCGCTTCAGAGCCGACATCCTTGAGAGCGTAATCAGGTCAAGTGACCTGATCAATTGACTTACTGTTCTCTCGACTGCTAGCAACGTCGCAATCTCAGGAGGCTGCATGTCGAAGTTGCCCGTGGCCGAGCGGCGCAGCCAGATCGTCGAGGCCGCGGTGGTCGTGGCGTTGCGTGAAGGCATCGACCGGATGACCACGCGGCGCGTCGCGCAGGAGGCCGGCGTTGCGGTGGGTGTCCTGCACTACTGCTTCGGAACCCGCGACGCGCTGCTGCGAGAAGTGATCACGCACCTCGTCGAGGACACCAACCAGTCGATGGCGTCGGTCTTCGACGCCGGCGGCGACCTGCGTTCTTACGTGAACCGCGCCATCGAGGCGTTCTGCACCGCGGTCGAGGCCAACCCGGAGCTGCACCTGCTGACCTATGAGATGACGACGTGGGCGGTGCGCAACCCCGAGTTCGCCGACCTGGGTGCGTGGCAGTACGACTGCTACTACCGCGCGACCGAGGCCTTCTTCGAGCAGCTCGCACAGGCGGCGGCCGTTACGTGGTCGATACCGGTCAGCACCTTGGCCCGGCTGATGGTGGCGCAGAACGAAGGCGTCACCCTCGCATGGCTCATCGACCGGGACGGCGCTCGCGCGCGCTCGACGTATGCAGCCTTCGCCGACGTGATCGTGGAGCTCGCCGTCCCTCTCCACTCGGCCGTCCGGTGACCGCCGCGCGAACGGTCGTCAACGGTCTCGGCACGCCCGAGTCGTTGCGCTGGCACGAGGGCGCCTTGTGGTTCGCCGATCTGTTCGACGGCACCGTTCAACGACTTGTTCGAGACTCACACGGCGGCCAGACCGCGGAGATCGTCGCCACTATCCCCGGCCGGGCCGGCGGCATCGGCTGGCTTCCCGACGGCACGCTCTTGGCCGTCTCCATGGACGAGTGCCGCATCTACCGCCGGACCGCCGACGGCCAGGTTGTTCTACACGCGGATTTCTCCGAGCACGCCGGCGGCGAGGGCAACGACCTCCTCGTCGACGCGCGCGGTTACGCGCACGTCGGCAACTTCGGCTTTGACTACAGCGAGCGGACCCGCACCGAGCCCAACGCGGCGCTCTTCGCGCCACCCGGACCGCCCCTGACGCCGATCGTGAGCTTCGGTCCCGATGGCACGCTCGCCGGTGTCTCCGACCCGGTGCTGTTCCCCAATGGGATGGTCGTCCTGGCCGACGGCCGAACCCTCGTCGTCGCGGAGACCCTCGCGTTCCGGCTCACCGCGTTCGACATCGGCGACACCGGCGCCTTGTCGAACCCCCGTCCATGGGCTCCGATGATCCCCGCATGGCAGTGGAAGGCGCTGCGCTCCGGCGGGTTCGTTGGTGCCGCGACGCGCCGGATCTCCGCACTCTTCGACCGGCCGGCCATCGCCAAGCGGTCCGCCTCCCCCATCGCTCCGGACGGGATCGCCCTCGGACCCGACGGGTCGATCTGGGTCGCCAACGCCCTGCGGGGAGAGTGCGTGCGCGTCGCGGAGGGCGGTGCCGTCCTCGAACGGCACGCGGTCGAACAGATCGCCTTGAGCTGCGTCCTCGATGGCTCCGACGGCCAGACCCTTTACGTGGCGACAGTCCCCACCGTCGACCGCGAAGCCGCCGGCCGCCTGCGCCAAGGCGCGCTCGTCGCGATCAGCCTCAACTAGGAGCAGCATGAAACGAGCAGTCACATCTGATCAGACGCCGTCCGCGCTGGGCGCCTACTCCCCCGCGGTCGTGAGCGACGGCTGGGTGTTCGTCTCCGGCCAAGCCGGGTTCAAGGCCGACTTCACCGGGTTCGAGGAAGGCAACGTCGCGGCCCAGACCACGATGACCCTCGCCAACATCGAGCAGCTCCTGCTGGCCGCCGGCTCCTCGCTGGACGATGTCGTGCGGACCACCTGCTACCTCGCCGACATGGACACCTTCGCCGACTTCGACACCGCCTATGCCGCGGCGTTCGCGGCGGCGGGCGTCGAGGTGCTGCCGGCGCGAACGACGATCGGCGCCAACATCTCGATCGGGGTCGAGATCGACGCCGTCGCGCGCGTCACCTCGTGACCACAGCCGTTCCCGAAGTCGCGCGGGCCCGCGGGTCCGTGAAGGGCCTGCCCGGCGACATCTCCGAGTCGGGACCGGGCTCCCTCGAGTCCTACGGCTGGAACCTCGCCGCCGGCGACCTGCCGCTTCCGGTTCTGGCGCTGCGCCGCTCCGCGGTCAATCACAACATCGAAGCCATGGCCCGCTGGTGCCGCAACCAGAACGTGGCGCTGGCCCCGCACG
>JAODBJ010000291.1 GCA_025463905.1 Actinomycetes bacterium | reverse complement strand
ACGAAACCCGCCGACAGGTCGATCTCGCCGAGCAGCAGCACCCACACCTCGGCCATTGCGAGGAGCATGAACACGGCACCCTGCACGAGCAGGTTCACGAGGTTGCCGGCGGAAAGGAACTTCGAGTTCAGCGTCTGGAAGATCGCGGTGATGATGACGAGCCCGAGGATGACGGGCAGCACCCCGCTCTCGCCGGAACGCAGCCGCGCGAACCACGCCTTCGCATAATCCCTCAACGAGTCCGCGACGAGTTCGGGCGGGACCGCCACCTGTGCGCCGGCGTCGATATCGGCGGGCGCCGCTCCTTCGTCGGGAGCAACCGTTCCGTCATCGACACGGGCCATAGTCAGGCCTTCCCGTCGGGCTTGGAATCGGGCGCGTCGGGCACGCGACCGAAGCGGCCGGTCGTCATGTACTCGACCACCTTTTGACGGTCGAATTCGCTCGCCGGACCGCTCGCGACCATGCGCCCGAGGTAGAGCACCGCGACGCGATCCGCCACCTGGAACACGTCGTTCAGGTTGTGAGAGATCAGGAGCACACCGAGACCGCGATCGGCGAGACGCCGGGCCAGCTCGAGCACCATCTCGGTCTGCGCGACACCGAGCGCGGCTGTGGGCTCGTCCATGATCACGAGCGTGGAGTTCCACAAGACCGCTTTCGCGATCGCAACCGCTTGGCGTTGACCACCCGACAGCGACGCAACGGGTTGCCGGATCGAGCGCACCGTGGTGACCGACAAGCTCGCGAGCGTGTCGGCCGCCGAACGCTCCATGGCTTCCTCGTCGAGGAGCGGGCCCGCGGTGCGCTCCCGCCCGAGGAACATGTTCTGCACGATGTCCAGGTTGTCGCACAGCGCGAGGTCTTGGTACACGGTCTCGATGCCCAACCGCTCCGAATCGCGCGGAGTGCGGATGTGCACGCGCTGGCCCTGCCAGAGGATCTCGCCCCCGTCGGGGGTGTGGATCCCCGCGATGCACTTGATGAGCACCGACTTTCCTGCACCGTTGTCGCCGACGAGCGCGGTCACCTCACCCGCCGGCACGACCAGGTTCACGCCGTTCAATGCCTGAACCGGCCCAAAGCGCTTCACGATCCCGCGCAACTCGAGGAGTGGCGCGGCGGGCTGCGAGTGGTGCTCCGCCGCCGGACCGGTCAGGTTCGACGCGTTGGTCGTCGTCGCCATCGTCGTTCGTTCCTTTGGCCCCTGCTCCACCAAACGTGGAGCAGGGGCGGAGGATTCCAGGTTACGGAGTGATTCCTGCCGTGGTGCACGCCGAAGCGACCGCACCGGCGCACAGGGCCGAGGCCGTTACGAACTTGTCCTTGATCACCGTGGCGTTCATGTTGGTGGTCGTCACGGAGATCGGTGTCAACAGCACCGAGGGGACATCGGTGACCTGGTTATTGGTCTTGCCGTTCACCAGCGAAGCCGGGGGTGTCTGGCCCGCACGGAGGTACAGCGCCACGGCCACCGTGGCTTGCGCCTCGACGTAGATGGGCTTGTACACCGACATGCATTGATAGCCCGTGAGGATGTTCTGCAAACCCTGCAGCGTCGCGTCCTGGCCGGTGGTCGGGATCTTCCTCGCGGGGATGTTGTTGGTCTTGAGCACGGAGATCACCGAGTTGGCGATGCCGTCGTTCGCCGCGACCACCGAGTTGATATTCGGGTGCGCGGTGAACTGCTGCTGGAAGTTCGTGAGCGCGGTCGGGGCGTCCCAGGTGCCGGCCGGCTCGCCGACCTTCACGTACGCGCCGCTGGTGAATTTCGGCTGCAACACGGAGTTGTAGCCCTGCGCGAACAGCTTGGCGTTGTTGTCGGTGGGATCGCCGTCCATCTCGAGCACCTGCGGCTTCGCAACCTTCCAGGCCGTGTTGCAGTCGACGAGGCCCTGCCCGATCTTCTGGCCCACGACGACGTTGTCGAAGCTGACGTAGTAGCTCGATGCGCCCTGCAGCGTGATCCGGTCGTAGTCGATGGTCGCGACGCCCTTGGCCTTCGCGGCCGTTTCGATCGCCGCGCCGCTCCCGGAGTCGAGCGGGTCGACGACCAGGACGCTCGCGCCGTTCGTGATGGCGGCTTCCGCCTGGGTCTGCATCGTGCTCTTGCTGCCCTGCGCGTTCGTCACGGTGAACTGGCTGGTCGTGAGACCGGCGGCTTTGAACGCTTGCGTGAGGTACGGCGCGTCAAACGAGACGTAGCGAGCGGACGTCTGCGTGTCGGGGAGGAGCACGGCGACGTTGCCTTTGCCCTTCGCGGCAAGGGATTTCAGTTGCGCCATCGCTGAGAAGTCGACGGTAAAAGCCGCCGGCGAGATGTTGACGGTGGAGCTTCCCCCGCTCGTGGTCGTGGTGGTCTTGCTACTTGAAGACGATTTGCTGCTCCCACACGCGGCGAGCGCGACGCTCGTGAGTGCAACGGTGCCCACCGCGGTCATCCGCTTGAGCCTTGTTCCCTTGAGCGACACGTTCATGCCGCCTCCTGTTCTGTTGTGCTGTTCACCGGTGACGCATTCGGCTGTAATCATGCGTTCACGCGGAGCATATGTCTGATAGGTGCGCCAGCGCCGTGCAACCATGGCCCCGATGCCTGACGTCTACACCCACGGCCACCACGCTTCGGTGCTGCGTAGCCACACCTGGCGTACGGTCGAGAATTCCGCGGCGTACCTCCTTCCGTCCCTCACCGCCGGCCGCGACCTCCTCGACGTCGGCTGCGGACCGGGCACGATCACCCTCGACTTCGCGGCTCGCCTCGCACCGGGACGGGTCGTCGGAATCGACCGGTCGGCCGCGGTCGTCGCGGACGCCGAGGCCGCGCGCCGCGACCGGCACGTGGAGAACGCCACCTTCCGCACGGGCGACGTGTACCACCTCGACATCGCCGACGCGTCGTTCGACATCGTGCACGCACATCAGGTGCTCCAGCACCTCACGGACCCGGTCGGAGCACTACGCGAGATGGGCCGCGTGCTGCGGCCGGGCGGCACGATCGGTGTGCGCGACGGCGACTATGCGTCGTTCGCGTGGGCGCCGGCGGAGCCGCTGCTCGAACGGTGGAACGAGCTGTACCACGAGGTCACCGCGCGCAACGGCGCCGAGGCCGACGCCGGGCGGTTCCTCCTCGGCTGGGCGCAGCAAGCGGGCCTCTCCGACATTGTCGTCACCAGCTCCACGTGGACGTTCGCCGATCCCGATGCGCGCGCGTGGTGGGGTGGATTGTGGGCCGAGCGGGTCGAGCACTCGTCGTTCGCCGAGCAGGCGGTCTCCTACGGACTGAGCGACACGGCTGAACTCGCCGCTATCGCGCACGCCTGGCGGCATTGGGCCGAACAACCCGACGGTGTGTTCTTCGTCCCTAGCGGCGAGTTGCTCGCGCATGGCTGACGCCGTTCACATCACCGATTACGCCGCGCCGGAGTTTCCGCCCGACGGCCAGGCGATCATCGACGCCGTCGAGTCGATGGCCGGCACCGTGTCGCTCGATCCGGATGTGCTGTTTGACGACGCGTGCGACCAGACGGGACTCAGCGACTTCGGCGACTCCGACGACTCCGAGTTCCGAGAGCGCCTCGAGGTGTACATCGATGCACTCCACGGGGAAGCGGGCCTGAGCCCGCGTGGCCACGTCATGCAGTACGGGCAACTGCTCCAACTCCTGAAGAACCGGCTGCTCATCGAAGACGTCGTGAAACGTCACCCGGAGATCGAAGCCGTCGAGATCGCAGCACCGATCGTCATCTGCGGCATGCCTCGCACGGGCACCACGCGTCTCCACAATCTCATGGCCGCTGATCGCGCGCTGCGATCACTGCCGTACTGGGAATCGCTGGAACCGGTGCTGGCGGAGAGCGAGCACCCGGCGCCAGGCGTACGCGACCCGCGGCTGGACCGTACCGACCTCGCGACGACCACGGTCAACACCGTGATGCCGTACTTCGTGCGGATGCACGAGATGACAACCCATCACGTGCACGAAGAAATCCAGCTCCTCGCGATCGACATGTCGACGATGCTCTTCGAGACCACGGGACTGATGCCGAGTTGGCGCGACTACTTCGCCGCGCACGACCAGACACCCAGCTACCGCTACATGAAGCGCGTGCTGCAGGTGTGCCAGTGGCAACGCGGCGGAACCCGTTGGGTGCTGAAGTCGCCGCAACACCTCGAACAGTTCCCGGCGCTGTTGAGCGTCTTCCCAGATGCCACCTTCGTGATCACCTACCGCGATCCCGTCGCGATCACCGCGTCGTTCCTCACCCTCGCCGCGTACACCGCGCGCCTGAACGTCGGTCCCATCGACCCGCACGCGTACGGGCGTTACTGGGCGGCGCGGGTCGAGGCAATGCTGCGGGCCTGCACCGACGACCGAGATCTGTTGCCGGCGGAACGCACCATCGACGTGCATTTCCGTCGGTTCATGGAG
>JAODBJ010000272.1 GCA_025463905.1 Actinomycetes bacterium | reverse complement strand
GTGGACGACACCAGGTCGTAGGCCAGGATCCACGTGCGGCTGTGCACCGACGTGCGTCGGGGGTGGCCTTCAGGCCGGGATTCGTCGGGGAGTTCGAGGTACGGGGTGCCCCACACGTCTTGGAGATGCGCCTGTGTCTTCGCGGCGAGCACTTCGGCGGCGATCTCCTCGACCGCCTCTGGCCGAACGAAGCCGGGAAAGATCGCAACGCCTTGCTCGGCGATGCCCGCACGCGCGTTCGCGATCACCTGACGCGCCGCTTGTGTGCGCAACTCGGCGATCGGGTAGCGATCGAGATCGATCAGCGCAGTCGGGCTCGGTCGCGTCGGGGTAGATGCCACGACGCCACCGTAATTCGGTTGCCGCGCCGCCAACGGGTGGCAAGACTGACACCCGCAAGCCGCCGATGTGGAAGGGGTTGACCGATGACCGTGGCCACGGAAGTCATCGCGTCGCGTGCCCGCATCAGGCCGGTCCGCGGTTCCTGATTCCTGTTCGAATTCTCGAACCGCCCAACTCGTCTCGGCGCGCGACACCGCCGATGTCCTTCCGTTCCGGAGGTCTTCCTTGTCGCGCGACGATCGTTCGCGCGCCCGGCATCGTTCGCCGGGCTCGTTCCGCTGTTGCGAGTGCCGCCTCGACGTGTCCACCGACGCGCCCGGCACCCAACATCGCAATCACTGCCCAAATTGTCTCTGGAGCCGTCACGTCGACGATCGTCCGGGCGACCGAGCGTCGGAGTGCGGCGCGGCAATGGAGCCGATCGCGATCTCGGTGCGCGGCCGCGGCGAGTGGGTGCTCATCCACCGCTGCCGGGGCTGCGATTGCCTCGTGGCCAACCGCGTCGCGGGAGACGACACCCCGCTCCTGCTCGTGAAACTCGCGGTGCAACCGCTCGCGAATCCACCGTTCCCACTCGAGGTCCTCGACCTATGAGCGGTGCGACCTTCAGATGATCATGGCGAACCCGCGGTGGTGCGATCGAGCAATCGACGGGCGGTACCGCCGAGGAAGAGATCCTTCGCGTCGTCGTCGAGCGGGAGCGAACGGGCTTCGTCGAGAGACCGCCGCATCGGAAACCACGGCTCGTCACTGCCCCACAGCACGCGGCCGCGGTACGTCGACGTGTTCATGAACGTAGTGAGGGACGCGTCCATGTACTTCGGCGCGTACGCGGTACACGACAGGTACAGGTTCGGCCACTTGCGCATGTAGTTCATCAGCAACTCTTCGTAGGGATGCCCCATGTGCGCGCCGATCACGACCAGATCGGGGAAGTCGATCAACACGTCTTCGAGCAGTTCGGGGTGCTGCACGCGAGAGCGAACACGCGGGCCTGGGATCCCGACGTTGATGCCTACCGGTATCCCGAGCTCCTCGCACACTTGGTACACGGGGTAGTGGCGGGCGTCGTTGATCGGTACCTGGGTCGCGAGCGGCATCACCCGCACCATCGAAAAGCGCGGGTGGTCTGCGAGTTGGCGGATGCGGGTTGCGTTCTTCGTCGGTCGGGTCGGGTCCGCCACGCCGCCCGCCACGAGGAACCGGCCTGGGTGCGCGTCGGCAACCGCGAGCGTCTCGTCTTCACCGTGGTGCAGACCCGGCGTCAACACGCCGGTGGCCACACCGAGGTCGTCCATGAGAGAAATGAGGTCGTCGACACCGACCTTGCTCGTGCTGCTGCCGAGGTACGACGGGATGTGCGCGTTCTCGCGCTGACCGAGGAACGCGTCGGCCGAAGCCGGCGTCACGAGGTTGACCCAGATGTCGAGAACGTCGCTCATGGGCGAGGAAGGTAGCGCGGCCTCGAAAACTCCAGCGGCGCGAGAGGCGCACGCGAGATGATCTGCGCGTGTTCACCATACGAGCGATGCAGCCCGACGACGTTCCCGCCTGCGAAACAACGTGGGACACGTCGTACCGCGCCATGCGGGCCCGCTACGGCTTGCCCCTGCCGCCGCGCACGTCTGAACTGGCTGATGCCACGATCCGGCGACTCCGCCATCTGTTGTCGACCGATGCTGCCGGATCCTTCGTTGCGACGGACGACGACCGCGTCGTCGGGATGGCACAGAGCGTGACGCGCGACGAGCTGTGGGTCCTCTCGCTGTTCGCGGTGCTGCCCGACGCACAGTCGCGCGGCGTCGGTCGCGCGCTGCTCGATGCGGCGGTCGCGTACAGCGAGCGCCGGCGCGGCTTGATCCTGTGTTCGCGCGATCCGATCGCGATGCGACGTTACGCGCGTGCCGGCTTCGACCTGCACCCCGCGTTTGCCGCGCACGGAATCGTTGACCAGAGCCGGCTGCCGGCAAGTCCGGCCGTGCGCGCCGGTTCTCCCGAGGACGCCGGGCTGATCGCGTCGATCGACCAGGAGGTGCGCGGAGCCGCGCACGGCGGCGACCTCGACGCGCTGCTCGGCGAGGGCGGCCAGCTGTTGGTGCACGACGACGGCGGGTACGCGGTTGTTTCCGACCGGCCCCGGTTGGTCGCGGCGCGCTCCGACGACATCGCGTCGGCGTTGCTCGTGGCGGCGCTGCGACGCGCGCCGTCCGCAACGCCGGTCGACGTGGGGTGGATCACCGCGCCGCAGCAGTGGGCGCTGCGCGTCCTGCTCGACGCCGGGCTCGAACTGTTCCCACTCGGGCCGGTGGCGTTGCGGGGGTTCGACCGCCCGCCGGCGCCGTATCTCCCGTCGGGCGCCTACGGCTAGAAATGAGAACAATTCTCAGTTAGGGTCGACGGCATGCGCCGAACAACCACGATCCTGACTGCCGTAACCCTGCTGGGCCTGAGTGTGATGGCCGGGTGCAGTTCCGGGGGAAGCGGGTCGAAGAACGGTGGCAAGACAACCGTGGTTGCCGCCTTCTACCCGCTCGCGCAGGCCGCGCGGCAGGTTGGCGGCGATGCCGTGAACGTCATTGACCTCACGCCCACCGGTGGCGAGCCCCACGACCTCGAGATCACACCCAAGCAGGTCGACCAGATCGCATCGGCCGACGTCGTGCTCGTGATGGGGCACGGCTTCCAACCCGCGGTCGAAGACGTCGCCAAGCGAAACCACGGCACTGCCGTTGTGCTCGATGCGCTGCCGGTCGGCGCGAAGGGCAAGACGATCGACACCGGCCTCGACCCGCACGTCTGGCTCGATCCCACGTTCATGCACGACATCGTCGACCTCGTGGCGCGTTCGCTCGCACACGCGCATCCGGCGGGGGCCGCCGCGTACCAACGCAACGCGAGCACGTTCAACGGCGTGCTGACCGGACTCGACTTGCAGTACCGCAGCGGACTCGCGGACTGCGCGCGCCGCACGATCTTTACGTCGCACGCCGCGTTCGGATGGCTCGCGAAGCGTTACCGCTTGCAACAGGAGGCCATTGCCGGCGTCGCACCCGACGCCGAGCCGACCGCCGACCGCATCGCGAAACTCGCCGACGACGCCAAGCGGGCCGGCGCGACGACGATCTTCACCGAACCGCTCGTGCCGCCCGTCGTGGCGCAGACACTCGCTCGCGAGGCCGGCAATCTGCGCACCATCGCGCTCGATCCGCTCGAAGCGTTGACCAAGAGCGAGATCGCCGCCCACGACAACTACGTCGCGATCATGCGCCGCAACCTCGACACCCTCCGCACCGCCCTCGCCTGCGTGCGTCGATAGGGGACACTATTTGTCCCCTATCGACGCACGCCTCAGTAGATGCCGGCTTCGAGGCCGGCGGCCATGGTCATGCCGAGGTCGTGGCAGTGTTCGAGGTGTTCGGCGGTCACATCGCCGACGATCACGAATGGCTGCTGCACGGCTTTCCAGTGCAAACCCGTGAGGATGCGTTCGATGCTGCTCACCGCGCCGGCACCGTCGGTGCTCGCCTTCACGTACAGCGCGTACGACAGCCCAACCGTCTTGTCGAGCAACGGGTAGTAGATGCGTTCCAGGAAATCTTTCATCAACCCGCTCATGTAGCCAAAGTTTTCCGGCGTACCGAGCACGACGGCGTTGCTCCACGAAACGTCGTCGACACCCGCGTCGGGCGCGCGCCGCACCCTCACGTCGACATCCTCGATCTCATCACTCGTCGCGCCTGCGACGACCGCATCGGTCATCGCCTGCGTCCCACCCGAACGCGAGTGGTAGACGACGAGGAGGTTGCTCATGCCTCGCGTTGGCGAGTGGTGCGGTGGACCGGGTCGCGGTCGAACTGGGGGAGTACGTGCGTGCCGAACGTCTCGATCGTCTCGATCGCAAGGTCGCGCGGCAACGTCGACGACAACAGGCCGAACACCACCTGGTCCGCGCCCGCGTCGGCATACGCCTGCGCGGCGCGCCCCACTTCTTCGGGTGTGCCGTACATCGCAACGCGCCCGGCGATCCGCATCTCGATGTCTTCGGGCGTGGGTTCGGGAATCAGTTCGGGCCACGTCGGGATTTCGGGCGGCTTCGGGAAGGTGTCGAGGTAACGGAACACGAGGCTGTTCTGGTACCCCTGCGAGAGCCGGCCGCTGCCGGCGAGGTCGCGCACGCGCTGGCCGTCTTCGAGGCACAGCATCTGCGTGGTGACCATCACGTTGTCGTTCACGAAGTCGCCGACGGGCTCGGCGTCTTCGAGTGCGCGTTTGTACGTTTCGATCAGCGGTTTGAGTGGCTCCGGGCCGAACATCGTGAAGCACAACACACCGAGACCCATGCGGCCCGCCTTCTCGAAGGTGCTCGGGCTGCCCGCCGCGACCCACATCGGTGGGTGCGGTTTCGTGTAGGGCTTCGGCAACACGTTGCGCGCCGGCATGGAGAAGTACTTGCCGTCGAAGCCCGGGTACTCCTCGTCGCGCCACATGTGGCGGAACTGTCCCACCACCTCGTCGAACATGTCGCGAGTGAGGTCGCTGTCGTCGATACCAAAGCCGAGCTGTTCGGTAGTGGAAGAACCGCGTCCCATCCCGAACTCGAAACGACCTCCCGACAGGTGGTCGAGCATCGCAACGCGCTCGGCCACCCGCGCGGGGTGGTTGACCGGCGGGGTGATGTTGAAGATTCCCGAACCGAGATGGATTCGCTCCGTCGCGTGCGCGAGGTACCCGAGGAACACCTCGTTCGAAGACAGGTGCGAATACTCGGTGAGGAAATGGTGCTCGGTGGCCCACGTGTACTTGAAGCCGGCCCGATCGGCCGCCTCCACCACTGCCACTTCGTCCATCAGGCGGCGGTGTTCCGCGTCCGGTTCGCGCTCACTCAATTCGCGCGGCACGTACAGACTGTTGAAGAGACCGAACTCCACGTCGCTACTTTCGTCCTTGCCGGTTTACGGGACCAACACGATCTTGCCGGCGGCACGGCGCTCGAGGAGATCAGCAATTGCCTGACCCGCCTGCTCGAGCGGGCGCTCCTGCGGCGCCACCGGGTGCAGTGCGCCGGCCGCGATCTGCTCGAGTACTTCGTCGACGAGCGCCCGGTTTTCGTCGGGGTGTTTCATCGCCCAACCACCCCACTCGATGCCGACGATCCGCCGGTTGTTGAGCAACACGAGGTTCAACGGGATCTTCGGGATACCGCCCGTGAACCCCACGACGAGAAACCGGCCGTCGTCGCGTAGTGCGCGCAGGGCCGGCTCCGCGAGCGTGCCGCCAACCGCGTCGTACACGACGTCGATGCCGCCCCCGCCGATCTCGCGGGCGCGGGTCTTCACGTCTTCGTTCGCGCCGTCGATCGCGGCCTCCGCTCCGGCGCGTTGGGCAAGTTCACGCTTCTCCGGTGTGGACGCGACCGCGATCACGTGCGCGCCGAGCGACCGCGCGACATCGATGGCGGCGAGCCCGATACCGCCGCCCGCGCCGGTGACGAGCACCCATTCGCCCTTCTGCAGCGTGATGCGGCGCCGGAACGAGAACCACGCGGTGCAGTACGCCTGGTGGAACGAAGCCGCCTGTGCGAAGTCGAGCGTGTCGGGGATCGGGACGGCGGCCTCGGAGCGCATCACCACCGCTTCGGCGAACCCGCCGAGGCCGACGGTCGCGAACACGCGCTCGCCGGCGCGTCGGTGGTCGACGCCGGTGCCCACTGCATCGATCACACCCGCGACTTCGCTGCCGGGAACGAACGGCGGCGGGATCTTCACCTGGTAGCGACCCGCGGCGATCAAGCCGTCGACGTAGTTCACGCCCGCGGCCTTCACGGCTACGCGCACCTCGCCCGGTCCCGGCTCCGGCTCCGGACGCTCGACGATCCCCAGTTTCTCGGGCGGGCCAAGTTCTTCGCACACAACGCTGCGCATGAGCGACAAGGTACGACACACTTCGCCACGCTCGGACATGCTTCGGGTCCGCGTTGGGGTCAGGACGACGAGGCGAGGGTCTTGGCCCAGGGGTAGTCGGCTTTGCCGGCGGGGGAGCGACGCACCGCGTCCACCACAACGATCGCTTGCGGTGCCTTGTAGCCGGCCAGGCGGTCGCGGCAATGGGCGCGTAGCGCGTCGAGCGTGGGAGCATCGGCCGCGGTACGCGGCGCCACTACTGCGACCACCCGTTCGCCGTAGCGCGCGTCGGGTGCGCCGACCACGATCGCGTCGGCCACCTGCGGGTGGGCCTTCAGCACCGCCTCGACTTCTTCCGGGTACACCTTCTCGCCGCCGGTGTTGATGCACAACGACCCGCGTCCGAGCACACGGATCGAGCCGTCGGCGTCAATCGTCGCCATGTCGCCCGGAAGAGACCAGCGCACGCCGTCGACTTCCACGAACGTGCGGGCCGTCTTCTCGGCGTCGTTGTGATAGCGCAGCGGTAGTCGACCGCGCGTCGCGAGGCGGCCAACCTCGCCGGAACCGGCGGCGATGGCGCGGAGCTCGTCGTCGAACACCGCGGTTTCGGCCTTCGGTGCGAACGACAACGTTGGTCGGGGAGTGTCATCGCGGGTTGTGACCGCGACCGCCTGCGCGGGTACTTCCGACGATCCCATGCCCTCCACGATCGCGAGCACCGACGGGATTGCCCGCAGCAATCGTTCCTTCACATCGCGCGACAGGATCGCACCGCCGGAGCCCAGCAACCGCAGCGACGACGTGTCGTACGCGCGCGGCGCGGCTTCGAGTGTTTCCACCAGCGGGCGAGCGTTCGTATCGCCTACGACGTTGAGCGCGACAACGTGCTCGCGTTCGATCAACCTGAGCACGCGGTCGTAGTCCATCGGCCCGGCGTCGTAGAGCACCGCCGCCCCGCCGCCGAGCAGGGCACCGAACACCGACCATTGCCCGCTCGCGTGCATGAGCGGGCCGAGCGCGAGTGCGACGAACTGCTCGGGCCCCGGATCGCCCGGCGGGAGGAACGCCCCGATGCGCTGCGCGCGGTTGCGTTGCGCGCCGGGCCCGATCTCCTCGGGCGTAGCGATGGGCGCGCCGCCCGGATTCCCGCCGCCGAGCGCGGCGAAGAAGATGTCTTCCTGACGCCAGACCACACCTTTGGGCCGCCCGGTGGTGCCTCCGGTGTAGAGGACGTAGTGATCGTCGCCACTGCGCGGGGGAAAGTCGCGCGTCGGCGACGCGGCGGCCA
>JAODBJ010000271.1 GCA_025463905.1 Actinomycetes bacterium | reverse complement strand
TGTTCTCGGGCGATCGGTTCGGCTCCGGTCTGCACGCGATCACATTGCTCGTGCTCGTCGTGCTGCTCGTGGTGCTCGTGCGATCGTGGCCCTGGCCATACACCGCCTACGCATTCGCCGCGCTCGCCCTCGCGTCGACTGCCGGCAACCTCGACTCGCTCGAGCGTTACGCCTTCTCCACGTTCCCGTTCGTGCTCGCCGGGGCCACGATCATTCGCCCGGCGTGGGAACGGGCGGTGTGGGCGGTGTGCGGGGCGGGAATGGTTGCGCTCTGTGTCCTCGCCTTCACGGGTACCTATGTCCCGTAGTGTGACGAAGGTGCGCTTCGACCGGTTCTGGCGCGTGCTGCTCGTGATCGTGTTCGGCGCGCTCGTCGTACGGGTGGGCTACGTGTCGATCGCCAAGCGCGGACCGTGCGCAGTGCGATTGAACGGCGCGGTCGTGGGCCAGTACCACAGCGAATGCACGGGCCTCAACGGGCAGGCAAGCGACCAGGTCTTCTACAACGCGGAATCGAACACGCTCGCGCAGGGCCACGCGTTCACCGCGCCGTTCCCACATCCCGGTGAACCGGGCGTCGCGCACCCGCCGACCGCCGAGCACCCTCCGCTCACCGTGATGGTGCTCGCGCCGGTGTCGTGGCTGTTCGAACGGCCGGTGTTACGCAACGTCGCCGACAAATTCGAGATCGCCGGCCAGACGCATTACACGCACGTGCGCGAGCAGCGTTACGCGATGGCGCTGCTCGGTACGTTGCTCGTGCTGCTGATCGGCTTGCTCGGTCGCGCCATCGGTGGCGAGCGAGTGGGCTGGGTCGCCGCCGGCATCGCTGCGCTGTACCCGAACCTGTGGGTGAGCGACGGCCTGATCATGTCGGAGACCATTACCGGTCTCGCGGTGGTGGCCGCAATGTTGTGCGCACTGCGTATGGTGCGGCGCCCGTCGGTCGGTGCGGCGCTCGCGACCGGGGTGTTCGCCGGCCTGGCCGCGCTCGGCCGCGCGGAACTGGTGTTGTTCATACCGTTGCTCGTCGTGCCGGTCGCGTTCTTCGCTCGCGCCGGCCGCGGGCGCGCGACGACGCTCGCGCTCGTCGGATGCATCGCCGCCGCCGCGGTGATCGTGCCGTGGGTCGGGTACAACCTGGCGCGTTTCCACGAGCGCACGTTCGTGTCGACGAACGACGGCATCGCGCTCGTCGGGTCGAACTGCGATCCGGTGTACAAGGGCAGCGCGATCGGCCTCACCGTGCTGCGTCCGCCGTGTCTCGACTCGCAGGGCTTGAAAGGCGACGAGTCGGTGCTGGCAAAGGTGTACCGAACGCGGGCGATCGACTATATGAAGGGCCACAAACGCCGGGTACCCGTGGTGGTGGCGGCGCGGGTCGGGCGCACATGGGGCGTGTTCCGCCCGATGGACATGCTGTGGTTCAACCAGGGTGAAGGCCGCGAGCGCTGGGTGATCGCGCTTGGCATGTGGACCTATTACCCGTTGCTCTTGCTCGGCGTCGCGGGCGCAATCGTGTGGTGGCGGCGATCAGCCCGGCAAACTTGGGTGTTGCTCGTGCCCGCGATCGCGTCCACGATCGGGGTCGCCGCGACCTACGGTCAGACGCGCTTCCGCGCCGCGGCGGAGCCGTCGATCGTCGTCTTCGCCGCTGTCGCGATCGTCGTCATCGTGGACCAACTTCGAGCGCGCACCGTCGATCCCGCCCCGGAATACCGCCCCGTCGGACCCGTTCTCGCCCCGTACACCGGCGGGCGTGCGTCGATAGGGGACAAATAATGTCCCCTATCGACGCACGTGGCGGGCTTGGGCGGCGAGGGTTTTGGCTCGCTTGCGGACTTCGCGGCGGTCGCCTTTGAAGCGGTCGCGGATGCCCCACCACGTGACCATCGTCATCTCTTCGGCCATGACACTGAGCGACATCTTCGAATAGCCGCGGACGCGGTCGGTGAACGTGATCGGCACCTCGGCGGTGCGCCCGCCCCATAACCACGCGCGGTACGCGAGCTCGATTTGGAACAGGTACCCGTTGGCGCGCGTCTTCGCGAACTGGATGCCTTGCAGCGTGGCGGCGCGGTAGACGCGATATCCGGAGGTGGAGTCGCGGATCCCGGTGCCGAGCATCGTCCCCGCGTAGCCGTTCCCGTAGCGCGACAGCGCGCGCCGGTAGGCGGGCCAGTGCGGGATATCGCCGCCGGGCACGTAGCGCGAGCCGATGGCGAGGTCGGCGCCGTCTTTGACCGCGGCGATGAGGTCGGGGAGCGACGCGGGGTCGTGCGACAGGTCCGCGTCCATCTGGCAGATGAGGTCGTAGCCGCGGTCGATCCCGATCCCGAACCCGGCACGGTATGCATTGCCGAGGCCCTTCTTGGCCGGGCGGCGGAGAACCTCGATCTGGCCCAGCTCGTCGGCGATCTTCTCGGCGACGTCGGCGGTGCCGTCGGGGCTGTTGTCGTCGATCACGAGGATGTCGACGTCGGGTGCGGCCTTGCGCGTACGGCGCAGCACTTCCTCGACGTTCTCGGCCTCGATGTACGTGGGGATAGCTACCAGGACACGCATCGACACGGCAGCCTAGAAGGGTGCCCACCGGTGCGCAGGAACCCGGCTCATTGCGGTGGCCCGACGAACACTGCGAGCGGTACACCCAGAACTTCCAAGCGCGTGACTTCGGACAGGACGCGCGCTGATGTGCGTGGGTCATAGGCGACGGCAAGGAAGTTGTCGCCGTCCACCGCGGCGGCGAGGTCGCCGTAGCCGGCCGCTCGAAGCCGGCGGTCGACGTCGGCCCGGAGGCGCAAGGATTCGGCCCGCTGCGCCGGAGTGCGGGGCTCGTCGTACGCGACGCGCACCTGGCTCGGTCGCTGCGCCCAGGCCGCGATCGCACGTCCGGCCACGAGGTGCACCTGGACGCTCGCGTCCTTCGGGTTCATCACCCGGTGCGTTCGTACGCCGACTTGGTTGATCGCAGTGGTGCCGGCGTCGAAGCCGTGGCGTTCGAGCTCGTTGAGCAGCGCGTAGCCGCGCGCGCCGACCGTCATCGGGTCGTCCCACGTGACGAGGTAGCCGCCCGGGTGCGCGTCCCGCTGCTGACGATCGCGCAACGCGCGGATTGTCTGCGGCACGACCTTGCCCAAGCTCGCGTTCACCGGTGGGTTCGGCACCTGCGTGTACGCGGCTTCGTCGACGAAGAACACGGTCGACACGAGGATCGTCGCGACGAGCAGCCCGATACCGACTCGGGCCGCGCTCGTACGTTGCGTGGGGTCGAGCCGCGGGCCGACCAGCGCGACGGCGGTTGCGACGATCGCGAAACCGGCCAAGATCGTGGTGCCCCACGACCAGAGCACGAGGTAGTACCAGATCGTGCCCGAGATCTTCACCATCGAAATCGCGCCGAGCGCGAAGGCGATGGCGACAACCGCGTGCAAGCGGACGAGCGCGCGATCACGCGAACGCCACGCGAGCACGGCCGCGGCCGCCCACAGGACGAAGAACAGCACGCCGGGAACGATCGACCCGCCGATCGGCCGGTCGGAAGGCACGAGCCCGCGGTTGGTGATGAGCCGCCACGGGTCGAGGTGGACGAAGAACAGCCGTAGCCCCTTGTGCACACCGACCGTTGCCTGCCGCGGGTGGCGCATTTCTTTGCCGATCGCGCTGAGGGTCCCTGGATGATGGGTGATCTGTTCGACGAGCGGTGGTAGCCACAGCAGCAATCCCACCGCGATCGCGATTGCGCCCCAGCGGATCGCGTCGCGTCGTTTGGTGATCGCAACCAACACGAACGTTCCGGCGATCATCACGCCCGCGAGTCCGAGATACGGGAGATGGGTCTCCATGCAGAACGTACCGGCGACCACGGCAACGGGCAGCAGCGGCAGGTCGTCGCAAAGCACCGACCAGATGGCGAGCAGAAACACGAGCCACCACATGACCGGCAGGTACGGGTTCCATCCTTCGGTGAGGATCGCGCCGCCGTATGACGCGCTGAGCAACGCGAGTACGGCGCCGACCGCGAGCACGAGCGGCGTGCCACCACGCCGGCGCGCGATCCACAACGCGACGACGATCGCAACGGCGTGCAGGCACGCGGTCGCGGCTTGCAGCGCGAACGCGCTACGGCCGAACAGGTTGTAGAACACCGCGAGCGCGTAGAAGCTGATCGGCCCCGGGTGGCTGCCCTGGTTCGGGAACGACCCGATGCGGCCGGGGAGCCCGATGAGCGGCGGGTGGAGCGAGGTGACGTCACGCACGCGCATCTCGGTCTGCGCGAGGTCGAGGAGGGGATACCAGTGCGGCCGGTGCAGCACGGCGAGCGCGACGAGAAGGGGCACCGCGAGCACGCCCGCGACGAGCGCGACGACCAGCGTCGCACTCGTTCTGTGCACGACTGGAAGTTCGACCTCTGCCGGCTCGGGAACGACCCGAGCGGTGTGGACGGTCATGGCGCGCGGCGGAGCGCGTCGAAGATCGTGAGGGCGTATCGGTAGCCGCCGGGGGAGTACACCGGGCACGGCGCACCGAAGGCGGTCTTCACCGGACAGAAATGCACCCTGTCCGGCGCGCGTACGACCACGGTGCGGGTGCCGTTCACGGTCGGACCGTTGCACGCTTCGCCCGGGTTGCACGGCAACGTCTTCTGCCAGATCCGTCCCGGCGTGAGGATGCGCCCGCCGTCGACGAACGACACGTTCGAGTGCGAGGCCGCGATCGCCTGGTAGGTAGGCGCGAAGCGATCGTCGCCGTCGAACATCGCGGGTGGCGACACGAGGTACACGTGAGCCGCGGGACCGAAAATGGTGAGCGCGCGCTCAGTGTCGTCGTGGAACTTCTTGTCGAAGGCCGCGCCGACGAGTGAGTGCCCGCGCGCGTCGAGCATGCAGGGCGTGATCGCGTTCCCGCCGAACGCGAATACGACCACAGTCGGTCGGTAGCTGTCGCGTATCCGCCGCATAGTGTCGAACCAATCGCAGGTGTTCGTACCCGCGATGCTCCCTTGCTCGGCGTTGAAGCCGGCCTTGTGCATCAGATCGAGCCAGTACGGCGACGCTTGCAACGCCAGCGAATCGCCGAAAAGGAACACGCGCGACGAATGTGAAACGCGTGCGTCCCGCCGGCCGGACGCGGCGAGAACGCCGAGCACGAGCGTGAGCACCACGAGCGCGACGACACCGGCGGTAAGCGGTGCTCGCGACCGACGCATGCGACGTGATGCTACGGGAGCCGCTTCAGCACGCTGAGCGCGCCGACCTTCACGGGCGACTGGTGGTGCGACTGCCCCTTCGCCGCGGCCAGATCGTCGCGGTGAGCCAGGAACCACTCGTACGACTCGGTCACCATTGCTGCATTGGAGTGTTTCGGCTGCCAGCCAAGCTCGGTTTGCGCCTTCGACGTGTCGAACCACAGTGACTCGCCGTAGAGCAACCAGTGGTACGGGGCAAACGGCGCGAGCCTCGTGCGGCCGAGGAGTTCCATGCCGGCGCGTGCCGGCGCTTTCGGCAACGACCGCACGCGCGAACCGGTCGCGGCATGGTGCACGAGTGCTTCGAGGGTGTCGCGCATGGTGCCGAACTCGGTCGCGCCGATGTTGTATACCGAAGCCCCCGGGTGGTCGGCGGCGCGCAAGCACGCGTCGGCGAGATCGGCGGCGTGTACGAACTGGTAACGGTTGTCGCCGCGTCCGAGCACGTACACCGGCGCACCGGCGGCCACGAACTCGAACAGGATGGCCATGATGCCGAGCCGGCCGTGGCCGAGGATCGTGCGGGGCCGGATGATCGACACGTCGAGCCCGTCGCTTGCGGCGTCGTGGCACAGCTGCTCGGCTTGCAGTTTCGCTCGACCGTACGCCTCGATCGGGTGCGCAAGTGTGGTCTCGGTCACCGGGTTGTGCGCGGGGATGCCGAAAATCGCACTCGACGATGTGTGCACGACCTTGCGCACGCCGGCGGCCCGCGCGGCCAACAGCACGTGCGCAGTCCCGAGCATGTTGACCGACCAGAACAGGTGGCGGTCGCGCGCGAGAGGTACTTGCGCGACGTTGTGCAACACCACGTCGACGCCGTCGCACGCACGCTCGACTGCCTCGCGGTCGCGCACGTCGCCGGCGACGAACTCGACGTCGGCCGCATGCTCGCCGGGCGGGTTGAGGTCGAAGATCCGGACGCGGTCACCCCGCGCGAGGACCGCCGCGGTGAGCTCGGTGCCGAAGTAGCCGCTGCCTCCGGTGATGCAGACGTCCTCGGCCACTACAGCTCATCTCCGCGATCGAGACACCAGCGGATACTCGCCCGCATGCCGTCGAGCAACGTGACGTCGGGGTCGTAGCCGATCTCCGCGCGCGCCCGGCTCACGTCGCAGGCAATGGTGTCTTTCAGTTCACCGAGCACATGAAGCGCCTGGACGTAGCGGCCGGTTCCTTGCGCGAGGCCGTCGAGCCTCGCGGCGATCTCGCTGGCGAAGCGCGGCATCCGCGGGAGGCGCCGGGTGGCCGGCAAGCCCTCGGCAACCAGGGCGTCGCGCACGGTCGCGAAGACTTCGCGCAATTCGTAGGGTCGCGGGTCGGCGATCCAGTAGGCGTTGCCGGCGGCGGCCGTCGCGGCCTCGGCGCGGAGCATCCCGGAGACGAGGTTCCCGGTGTAGACCATCGAGCGTCGCTGCGTGCCGTCGCCTACCAGCGGGAAGCGGCCCCGTCGCACGGTGCGGAACCACTGGGTCTGGCGGTCGGGCTGATACGGCCCGTAGAACCACGGCGCGCGCACGATCACCGTGGCGAGGTCGCCCCGCTCGTGGCGACGAAACACGAGCTGTTCCGCTTCCAGCTTGGAACGCCCGTAGGCCATATAGGGGTGGTACGGCGAGTCCTCGGTGAAGCGTTCGAGCGGCGTCGCGTTCGCGCCGAACGGCGAATTCGACGACACGTGCACGAAGCGCGACGCGCCCGCGCGGCGCGCCCGGTCGAGCATCAGTTCGGTGCCGCCCACATTCACGTCGAAGAACTCGCGCACTGCTTTCGCGGGGTGGATCACCGCGGCGGCATGGAACGCGGTTGCGGTACCGACACCGTCGAAGAGCGTGTCGAGCGCGGTCGGGTCGCGTACGTCGCCGACCACAACTTCGATGTTGCGTCCGATGATCTCGAGGAGCGGGGCTTCGTCCTTGCTGTGCACGAGGCAGCGCACCCGAGAGCGGTGCGGGGCGAGGGCGCGTACGAGGTTCTGGCCGAGCCAGCCGGCGGCGCCGCTCACGACCGCCTCGTTCGGTATCGGCTCGTCGCCGCTCACGGTTTCGCTCACGTCGTTGCGAGGAACTGGTCGCAGTTGCGGGTCGCGATCGCCATGATCGCCCCTTGTGGGTTCACGCCCGGCGCGTCGGGCAACAGCGACGCGTCGTTGATGCGAAGGTTGGAGAGGCCCCACACTCGACCGAAGCTGTCGGCGCCGGCGCGGGCCCGGTTCTCACCGATGCGTACGGTCGATGTGAGGTGCACGCTCATCACGTTGGCTCGCGAGCGCGAAACGGCGTCCCACCACTGCACGAGTTCGTCGGGGGAGCGCACCACCGCGCCCCGCACCACCGAGGGATAGAGCTCAGTGGCTCCGGCCGCGAGAAGCACCTCACCGAGGTACACGAGGCCGCGGGCGAGGCGGCTCATGTCGCCGTCGGTCAGGCGGTAGGTGACCAAGGGCGCGGCGAGGCCGGGCAACGCGATGACCCGGCCGGACCCTTCGCTGCGGATCGCCGCGTAGTACACGGCGACGCGGTCCCAGTCGTCGAGCGCGTCGCGATAGTCGGCGCCGGAGTCGGCGAGCGCGAGCGCGACGTGACCGCGCCTGCTCGCCGATCCGCCGATCGTGAGGTTCGGCGCGAATTCGGTGACGCGGTGCATCGGCACGTCGCGGTGGTCGAGCGACTCGGTGAACCGCGCCGCGATCTTCACCGTGGGGTGCAGCTTCAGGCCGCCCCCGATGTGGGTGCGGATTCCACTCTGCTGGAGCAATGCAGGAGTTTGGATCGAGCCGCCACATACGAATACGTGCTCGGGACGCACCGTGAGGGCTTCGATCGCGCCCGAACTGTCGCGCCGGCTGCAACGAACTTCGGTGATGCGATCGCCGCGCCGCACGAGGCGCGTCACCCGGCAGTCGGGGATCAGTCGAGCGCCGGCGTCGAGTGCGCGCGGCAAGAACGTGCGGCTCATCGTCTGCTTCACGGCGCGTCCGCCCGGTTCGTAGCGGAACACACGCGAGAACTCGACCGCGCGCCACCCGAGCTTGGCGGCGCCGCGTTCGAGCACGGCGGACGACGGCGGGGGAGGGCCGGGCACCTTCGACACCGTGAGCGAGTCTTCGACGCGTTGCGCGTATCGATCGAGGATCTCCGGGGTGAATTCGTCGATCTCGTAGTCGGTGCGCCACTCGTCGGTGAGGCTCGCGGGCAACCGGTGGTAGAGCCCGCTGTTGATCTCGGTGCTACCACCGACGCAGCGGCCTTCGGCGTACACGATCCCGGGGGACCCGAGCGCGGCGGCCAGGCCCGTGTGGCGGTACTTCGCCACCATCTCCTCGAGAGAGAACGGCTCCATCGCGTCGGCTTCGATCCACGGGCCTTCCTCGAGCACCGTGACGTCGCGGCCGGCCGCGGCCAGTGAAGCCGCCGTCACCGAACCGCCGGCTCCCGATCCGATGATGAGGACCTCGGTTTCGAGGTAGTTGGTGCCGAGACGGCTCACGGCGCGGCCTCGGTCGCCAACTCTTCTCGTGCGAACAGCACGAGGGACGACAGCAGCCGTACGTACTGGCGTACGGGGTCGATCCGGCTGGCTTCGAGCCGGTCGAGCCACGTGACCAGGCCGTCGTCGTCGAGGCGGCCCACGGCGCGTTGCAGCCGCGGCCAGGTGCCGAGAACGATCGACTCCGCGGCGACGCCCGCGCGGAGGTACTCCGGCATCGAGCGCAACGCCGCGTCGACGTAGGCGACGACTCGCGGACGCTGGTGCTCGTCGACGTCTCGGGCGAGGGCCGTCACGACCTGCCGCTCGAACGGGAGCATGGCCGGGCAGGATAGGCGGCGGCGGTCACGGTCCTGTCCTTGGGGGCCGTTCACCCGTGATCCCGGTGAATTCGGTGATCGCGAAGCGGTAGGCCCCCGACGCGTACACCGCGCAGGGTTGGCCCGGCGCGGCGACGACCGGGCAGAAATGCACGCCGTCGGATGCCCGCACCACATTGGTGCGCACATTGCCCACGACCGGCCCCGTGCACGGCTCGCCCTCGAGGCACGGCAGCGTTTTCACGAAGCGCCGGTGCGGGCTCACCATCGGGTCGCCGTCGACAAAGGAAACGTTGGGGTACTGCTTCGGGAGGCGGCGGAAGATGTTGTACACACGGTCGTCGGGCGTCTCCATCGCGGGCGGCCCGATGAGGACGATCTTCACGTTGGGCCCGAACAGGCCGATCGCATGGCGCGTGTCTCGCTCCCAGTGGGCCAGGTACGCCGCATTCGGGAGCTTCGAGCCGTTGGGGTTCCGCATGCACTTGAAGATGTCGTTACCCACGAATTGGAACGCGACCACCTGCGGGTGAAACGAGTCGCGGACCCGCGAAATGTTGCCGAACCAGTCGCAGATCGCGGTGCCGGCCAGGCTGAGGACTCTCGCGTCGTAGCGGGGCGAGGCCGCGAACATCTTGGTGACGTACGGCTGCGCCTGCGCGGTCAGTGAATCGCCGAAGAGGGCGACGCGGGTGGGCCCGGCGTCCCGTTTGCGCACAACGGCGACGGCCAACACGATCAACACCACCAGCACCGCGGCGCCGAGCGCCGTCCGTCGGCTGGGCATCTACGCGGTGACGGCGCCGCGCGCGCGGGCGAGGTCGCAGCGTTCGTACAGCTGGTACTGCCCGTTGTAGGAACCGAGCCGGCAGAAACTCTTCTTCACGACTTCGTTGGGCGCGTTGGGCCCGAAGTTGCGCGAGTCGTTCGGCTCCACCCAGTTGTCCCATACGGACGACAGCACGAGGAAGTCGGCCTTGCGTACTTCATCGGTGAGCCGCGAGTTCTTCGCGTTCGCGACGCCGGGGTCCATCTCGATGTAGTAGGTGGCCGGCTTGAGCTCCGGATACAGGTAGTAGAGGAACGCGTCGCTGTAGGGCGTCTTGCGGAGGTCGACGGTGCCGACGAGGAGGCTGTCACCCTTGCGGGAATAGCGATCGAGGTCGCGCATGAGCGGCGGTAGGGCCAACGCGACCTGCTTCTTGCCGTAGTAGAAGACCCGCGGGCCACGCTGGATCTTGTAGGCCTCCCGGTGCACGCCGAACGTCTGCGCGACGTAGTCGGTGAACTGCTGCACCGTGTAGCGCGGGATCACAAACGCGAGGAGGCCGAGCACGAGGACGCCCGCGACGGCCGCGCGTGTACGCGGCGACCACGAAACGCGCAGCCGGCTCCACTCGATGAGCGCGAGTGGAAGAAGCGCGACGGGGACGCAACTCACCCACGCGAAGTGGGTGGAGTCGGTGCGTTGTACGGCCTGGGGCAACATGCCCGCGCTGAACAAGCCCACCGCGAACAACGCCCGACCGCGTGCCGACGTGCGATCGGCGCGCACCAGGCGCCAACCGGTGAATGCGAGTGCGAACACGGCGAAGAGCAGTACGAAGAACCACACCGTGAGTTGCGCCGGTGACCGCAGCACGGGGAACGGCCAATGGATCTTGCGCAGTTCGCCGGCCCGCTGCAGCCACCCTTCGAGATGGCTGGGTGGCGGGGGGATCGACAAACGCCGCCCGCCGCGCAGGTAGATGATCGGGTCGAGGACCATGCCCCGCAACACGTGTCCGGGGCCGGCCGTGGCGAGATGGATCACATACGGGGAGACGCCGGCGACCGTGGTCCAGTACAACGTTTTGCGATCGCGCTTCGAGAGGGTGCGGGTCGCGACGATGCCGGCGAGGCCGATCGCGACGATCAGGTCGACGCGGAAGAGCAACGCGAATCCGGCGAGCAACCCCGCCGTGATCACCAAGCGTTTCCGGCGGCGCTCGTCGGGTTCGCCGCTCGCCGCGAGCACGGCGTCGAGCGCGAGCAGCCCGAGCCCGACTGCACCGACCCATGCGAGGGCGGTCAATCCGATCGGCGGCATGATGATGACGCACGACGCCGCCGCACAAAAGAACGCTGCGACGCGGCCCCACCGGCGGGCCAGCAGGTACACCCCGGCGACGACCGCCATCTGTTGCGCGAACCCGAAGAGGCGTTCCACCACGAGACGGACTCCGAACACCTTGTAGGTGGCGGCGAGCGCCCACAGGCTGCCGGGGCCGTACAAGTGCAGGAAACCGCGGTTGGGCAACGCACCGTGCAGCACCCGTTCGGGGAAGACGAGCATGAAGCCCTCTTCCATCGGGGGTCCCTGGTTGCGGAGCAATCCGCGCAGCGGCAGCAGGGCGAGGAACGCGAGCAGGCCGAGCACGACCCACGTGCGGCCGCGCCCTCGGCCCTCCGCGGTCACGAACCGACGGGTGCCGCGACCCCGGCCGCGGTTGCCGCCGGCGCCGATCCCGACGACGGCCGCAGGTACTTCCGCCCGAACAGGAAGGCGAGCCCGTAGAGCACGGCCACAACCCAGAGCAGCGCGCGGTACCCGATGACCAACGCGCTGTACTCGATGAGGCCGCCGACCATCGACCCGAGCAGGTTCGCGCCGAACGCGGTACCGGCCTCACCGACGTCGCGGAAGCGTTGCGTGAACACGAGGTTGGCCGTGAAGATCGGGAAGAACGCGATCACGATCGCCGCGAGGAACCGCGGCACCAGCGCGAGGTCGAGCAGCGCGTGTTGTGGCACCAGCCACGCGACGATCAACGACGCGAGCAGCACGGCGTAGAGGCGGGACGGGTTCTTGAACCGGACGCGACGCGACACGATCACCGCGACGAGCACACTCAACAACACGCCCGCGAAGACGAGTGCGTTCACGAACCACGTGGTGCCGAACAGCAGCGCGAACTGCACCACGTTTTTCGTCTCGAGCAACAAGAACGCGGCGCCCATGAAGAACAGGTCCGCGTAGTTGGTCATCGGCCGTAGCGGACCCGAGACGCCCCGCACGAGAACGAGCGACGCCAGGAGGATGAGCAGGATCGTCGACAGGTAGAAGCCGGGCAGCGTGTTGCTGCGCAGGTAAGGGAACGGGTGGTCGTCGGTGGCGGGCTTGGCGATCGATCCGCTCGGGTGCCATGTCGTGTCACACGAGATCGTCTGCGGGTCGCGCGACGCCACGAGCACGGTGAGCGCACCGGCCGTTTCGGGCCCGATCTGGTCGACGCAGGGTTGGTGCTTGTAGACCTGTTGCAACGTGTTCGCGAACCGGTCGCGCAGCCACGCCTGGCGGTAGTAGTTGTACATCGTGAACGCGCCACCGGGCTTGAGGTGGTCGCGTGCCGACGCCAAGGCTTCCTTGGTGAACAGGTAGCTCTCGAGCCGCAACGACGACTGTCCCGCCACGAGGGTGATGGAGTCGGGGAGCGCGAGGATGATCAGGTCGTACTTGTTGTGCGTGCGCGACAAGTACGCGCGGCCGTCGTCGATGTGGATGTGCACGCGCGGGTTCTGGTACGGGTGGTCGGGGTGGTGCGACTTCCCGAGGTCGTACAGCCGCGGGTCGATCTCGACGGCGTCGACATATTTCGCGCCGTGCGCGAGGGCTGCCGACACGTCGTTGCCGCCTCCCGCACCGATGATCAGTACGCGGTTGAGCGGCAATCTCGGGACGCGCTGGTACACCGCGTTGTACAGCGGATTGTCTTTGGCTTGGATGTGCGCCTGGTGCGGCACGCCGTTCACGTCGATGCTGAGCGTGCCGATGCTGTTCTTCTTCGCGGTGATCTTGTAATAGGGCGACCAACTCGTGCCGGACTGGAACGACTCCACGCCGAGCACTGCGACCACCAAGACGAGCGGCACCACCTGCACCCAACTGAGCCGCGGCCAGGCCAGCACCGCGAGCGCGACCGCGGCGACGATGCCCCACGCGAGCGGCGGCGTGCGCAGGAACGACAGGACCGAGAACGCAACGATCCCGAGCACCGAACCGACGAGGTCGAGGAAGTACGCCTCGAGCGGCTCGAACTTCACGAACTGTCGGCCGACTCCCTCGCCGATGAACGCCATCGCGGCGGCGACGGCGAGGAAGATCACGGCGAGCACCAGTTCGCGGGGCGGACCGTGGGTCTGCAAACCGCCGAAGAAGATCAGGTCGTTGCCCGTGCGGGTGACATCTACGGGGAAGAAGCGGATGAACGCGATGAGCGCTGCGAGCGCGACCGGCGCGAACGGGAACAGGTCGTGAGGCTTGCGCGCGCGTAGGAACCCGATCCCGATCCCGAGAAAACTCCCGAGCAGGACGAAGTTCGAAAAATACGAGAGATAGAGGACGTTCGATCCCGTCCAGCGGATCAACGCCAGCTCAACGAAGAGCATGACGAAGCTGAGCAGGACGAGGCGCAAGCGGTCGTTCATGCGGAAGCGGGCAAACGTATCAGCGCCCGGTTCGCCCTGCGGGACTGGAGCGGAACCAGGAACGGATGTCTCGGTCTTTCAGGCGCAGCACCGGCCGTTCCACGACGTAGTAGCTGATCGCCGAGAACAGCACCGTGAACACGACCATGAACGCCGTCATGCGGAGCACACTCGAGTGGAACGCGACCGGTTTGGTGAGGCGCAGATACCAGTCGATCACGGCCTCGTGCCACAGATAGATGCCATACGAGACGAGCCCTACCCATTGCATGACGCGATTGGCGAGGAATCTGCGGATGAGGCCCTGGTCTTGGGGCCCGAACACGGCCGGTGCCACCAGGAAAATGCCGGTGACCCCCCAGAAGAACTGCAACCACATCTGCTGCGGGTGCGAGAGATTCGGGGTGGGGCCGCGGTGCGACGGATCGTTGAGGCCGAATCCCACGCTCAGGTACCAGAACGACGCCAGGGCGATCGCCCAGCAGTACCAGGGGAACAGGACGCTGCGTACAAACGCCGGCTCCGCGCGTTCCGTTGCCTGGAGCCAGGCGGAACCGACCGCTAAGAGCATCCCCAGCGCGAAGAGGTCGATGCGCGCCGGGAGCCAGGTGTTGTACTGCCCGTTGAACGACTGCGGCGGCCCGTAGAACGCCCAGATGCGGAACGCCACCGAGATCATGTACAGCACCGCCAAGCCGGACAGTTCCGACGTCAACTGTGCGCGCGCCGAACGCCCGACACGACGGATGCCGAACGCATAGAGCGGGAGGAACACGTAGAACGCCAACTCGGTAGCGAGTGTCCACGACTGTTGGACCGGGCCGAGCACGTGTTGGTGGAAGTAAATGTGCGTGAGCGTGTAGTGCGCAACCAACCCGGAAAAGCTGGGCCGATTCCAACTCAATCCGTGGAACCACGGGCAGACGAGCACCACCGTGAACACGAGCCAGAACGCAGGAAAGATTCGCAACAACCGGCGCTGGAAGTACGGGACCGCCTCGGGACTGTTCACCGCGCGCAGACGCGCGAGCACGAACGGCCGGTACAGGAGGAAGCCCGAGATCACGAAGAACACCGCGACGCCGATGTCCATGCGCGCGGTGTACGGGCCAATCGTGTTGTTGCGGATATTGAAGCCGCTGATGAAGGTCGAGTGGGTCACCGCGACGGAGATCGCGGCGATGGCACGGAGACCGTCGAAACCGGGGTACTTGGCCCCCCGGATGCGAGGGGCCGCCGCGGCGGCGTCCTGGCTCAGCTCCACGCGCGGCTCACGTTGTGAAGGCTTCGCGGATCGAGACCACCGCGATGGCCGCTAGTACGCACATCACCGTCTCCATGGTGGCGCGATAACGCGTGGTCGCGAACGTCAGGGTGATCGCGATCAGCACCGTCGCGGGAAGCGCCAGCAACGGAAACACTGGCACGCGCCGGGCGCGCAGGACGAACGCGCCCGCGATGGCGAAGGGCAGCAGGATCCACCACATCATCAGCGAAGTGTTGGCGACCCACTTTTCTCGGCCTTCCGGGTAGAAGTCGAGCGCGGCCTGTTGCCAGGGCTGCCAGATATCGGTGATCCGGCCCCATCGGGCCGCCACGACCACGGGCACCCGGCCCCCGTGTGCATCGACATAGTCGAGCGCCTTGCGGCGGAAGATCGGGTCTTGTTGGCTCTGGTCGAGACGTTCTGGGACGTAGCGGTCGCGGATCCGTTGCGCGCACTGCATGTTCCAGTACCCGATATAAGGCCCGAAATATGTGGGTTTGCAGTTCGCGCTCGCGAGGGTGACCCCAAAGCCGGTCGACAAGTACACCGGTTCCTTGAATCGGGTCGCGTTGTACGCCACCCACGGGGCGATCGGGATGATGCCCGCGATCACGACCACGCCCAGGAGCCGCAGCCGGGACGCCATCGGCCGGGTGCGGTTTCGCACGACGAGGGGCAATGCGACCAGGACGAACAAGAGCGCGAGCTCCGCGCGCGACAGCGTCGCGAGCGCGCAGGCGAAGCCCATCGCGAACGCGTTCGCAGTGGTTGGTCGCTCCCAGTAGCGGTACGCGAGCAGGAGCGTGAGCGTGACCGTGAACAGCGCCATTGTCTCCGACGTGAGGAAACCGTCGTGCGACCACACGTTCGGATAGGTCGCGGCGAGGCCGGCCGCGACCAAACCGGCCGCGCTGCCCGCGAGGCGCCGACCCAGCAGACCCACCAGCACGATCGTCCCCGTGCCGAGCAGCGCCGACCAGACCATGTCGGCCACGGGACTCACCACGTGGAAGAACGACGGGATGCCGAGCCAGAGGAGGTAGAGCGGCGGGTGTTCGGCCGAGGGCACGACCCGTCCGGTCCGCAGGAAGATCTCGGGCGAGATGAAACCGTGGTGCGGGAGCAACCACGCGCCCTTCTGGTAGAAGAACGCGTCGCCGCCCACGACACCGAGCGCGGGGTTCAGGCCGGTGCCCGCCCGCTGCCAGAGGATGTAGGTGAGGCGGATCGCGAGCCCGGCGACCGCGATCGCGACGAGACCCCATCGAAATGCGCGGCTGGGCTTACCCATCGACGGCGGACAGTAGTGCGTGGTGTTACTGATCTTCGCGCTCGGCCTCGCTCGACGCGCGCAGCAACGCGAGGTCTTCGGCGACGGAACGCAGGTGCACTTCGACCTGCGAAAGCTCGCGCGAGAGGTAGATGACGACCACCAGGAGGAAGCCGATCGCGAAGAGCAAGAACGTGGTGGGGGCGTAGGCAACGCCGAACCAGTTCGACACGGTCACGAGCAAATGTGGAAAGAGCGCGAGCGGCAGCACCAGTACACCGATGGTGAGCCAGAGCAGCGCGTACTTGCTCCGCAGTTGTTGGCGGCCGACAAGTCGCAAGATGAACAGTGTGGTCGCGATGCCGGCGATCGCAGTGAGCACATGCGCCCGCGTGGTCATTCGGTGTCCTTCCGTTGCCGGGTGTGCCGGTATCCGGCACTGAGGATGGCGATCAGCAACCGCAGGTAGTTGGCGGCGAGGGGGAGCGACCGGCTCGACGGCCGCCCGCCGGCGCGGGGGCGCATCGCGACTGGCACTTCGTCGATGCGGAAGCCGGCGTACGCAACCATGAGCAACGCTTCGACGGTATCGGCGAGGTACTCGGCGGGGTACTCGCGCGCGAGCAGTTCGAGCACCGGTCGGTCGAAGGCTCGAAATCCCGACGTCACGTCGGTGAGGCGTAATCCCGACACGATGCGTACGACCACGCGCAGCAACCGCATGCCACTCGCGCGCACGGCGCCGACGCGGTACGGGTCGGCACCCGGCGCGAACCGGGAACCGATCGCGAGATCGGCGCCGGCGTCGAGCGCGTCGATGAGCGCCGGCACACCGTGCGCGTCGTGTTGCCCGTCGGCGTCGACCACGACGGCGCGGTCGTACCCGCGTTGTTCGGCCCAGCGCAGCCCCGCGCGCACCGCGCCGCCCACGCCGAGGTTGAACGGCAGTCGCACCACGCGCGCGCCCGCGGCGCGAGCGATCGAGACGGTCGCGTCGGTCGAGCCGTCGTCGACCACGACGAGATCGAAGTCGGGGACGAGCGTCCGCAGCTCCTTCAAGGTCGCCGGGAGCGCTTCTTCCTCGTTGAACGCGGGGATGACAATCAGCGTTCGGACGACGGACCCCCTTCACCGACCGGGACGGTCTCGGCCCGCTCCCGCGATGGTACGCGCCGCGTGAGGCGGCCAATCGGTATGGCCACGAGGGCCGCGATCGGCATCGCGGCCAGCAACGGCAGGACCGTGTCGAGCTCGATGCGGAAACGCACGTTGCCGTAGGTGAGCACGGTGGTGATCACGACCGACGCGAACATGGCGAGGCACGGAAGCAGTGGAACGCGGCGGCGCCGGTACATCACGATTCCGGCAATCGAGGCCAGGCCGAGCAGGTAAAAACTCCACTGCGCGGCGCGCGACGCCACCGTGCCGCGGTTCTCCACGAAGTCGGCGATCCCGATGCCCTGCGCGGGGCGGTACACCTCGAATGTGCGGCCTAACCGGGCCGGAATCACGACGAGGAGACGGCTCGCGTGCTTGCGCACGTAGCGCAAGCTCACCTGCCGTCGTCGTGCCTCCACGTCGCTCTCGTCGCCGAGTTTCTTGCTCAGGTTGTCGTCGAACTTCACGCAGAGCGAGGCTTCGACACGGCCGCCGAACAGGCGCGGTCGCGCGTTTGCAGGGCGGCCGACGGCGACGTTGTCGATCTGGGCGCCGCAATTGATCGACCAAGACCCGAGCAGTGAGCCGTTGTAGGTGTCGTGGCAGTTCGCGACGGCGAGCACACTGCCGAGCCCGTTCGACAGGTACACGGGCTTGTTGAAGCGGGCCAGATTGTGCACGACCATCGGCGCGCATGTCAGCGCGGTGACGGCTACCGCGACGCCCGCGCGCTGGAGCCTGACGCGTGCACTCGCGTGGCTTCCGCTGTGCCGCCACAACAGCGGCAGCAGCAGGAGCGGCACGAGCAGGATCGCCTCGGCCCGGGCCAGCGCGGCCAGCGCGACGGCGAAACCCACCCACGCGGCACGCCCCGACGTCGGCTGGCGGATGTAGCGATAGCTGAGCCACACCAGCAACGCGATGGTGAACGCGAAGAGTGTCTCCGACATCAGCAGCGCGTCGTTGATCCATAGCGCCGGGTACACGGCGGCGATGCCCGCCGCGACGAGCCCGATGCGCTCCGAGTGCATCTCTCGCCCCGCGGCGCCGACGCACCACACGGTCGCGGCCCCGGCGAGCGCGGTTGCGATGCGGTGCACGAGGGTGCTCGTCCCGCCGAACACGGAGAACACACTGAGGAACAACGGGTAGAGCGGCGGGTGCGCGGCCGTCTGCACGTGAGTGCCGAAGCACTTCCACACGTAGGGCTCGATGAACCAGTGCCCTTGCGCGATCGCGTTGGCCTGGAGGTGGTAGTAGAGCGCGTCACCGCCCGGGCCGACGTGCGTGTTCTCGTACCAGATGACGTACGCGATGCGGAGCGCGAGCGCGCCGACCGTGATCACGGTGAGCCAGAGTCGGAAGCTGCGCGGCTGCCCGCGAGCTCGATCGCTCACGCCTGGTCTCGCTCCTCGACATACAGCCAGTCGCCACCGACAAGGTCGATCGTGTGGCGGTAATCGGTGCCCGTCCAGGCGAGGAGGGAGAACCGGTAGGGGAAGAACTGGATGTGCGGGTTGAACGTGACTGCGTAGGGCCGCTGGCGGGGCACCACGATCACGAGGCGGCGGGCCGCGATACGGCGCAGTTCGTCGATCGCTCCGGCGAGGTGCTGCACATGCTCGAGTGTGTGCGTCGACACCACGGTGTCGAACGCGCGGTCTCGAAAGGGCAGTTCCTCCAGATTGCCGTCGCACCACTGCACGCGCGGGTCGGCCCCGCGGCGCCCGGCGCTCACGGCGACGTCGCAGCCGACGACCTCGTGGCCCCGATCGGCGAGCAGGCCGGAGAGGAAGCCGGCGCCGCACGCGACGTCGAGCACCCGCTCGCCGGTGACC
>JAODBJ010000265.1 GCA_025463905.1 Actinomycetes bacterium | reverse complement strand
GGCTGAGAGTGGGAAGTGCCGTGCCGGAGTTGGTGGCGCACGGTGCGTTCGACGAAGACCGGCACGAATTGCGTGACCCGGGCTTCTTGCCAGCGAGCGAATTCCCTACGCACACGCGGCTCTACTTCGTCGTCCCTGCGCCCGAACTCGGTGGCGAGACGAGCCGCGACCGACCGGACTTGCGCGTCGTAGCGACCCTGCGTTTCCTCGGGGGACGGCGTCGCCGTCGAGCCTCGAGCGGCCCGCACATCGACCATTCATGCTCCTTGACTTGCCGCCCTCATCTGGTCCAGGCATCGCGAGGAGCAGTGCGCCTGTGCGGTCGCCGCCCCTGTTTCTACGCCCCGCCAGGAAGATAGGCGCGCGCGACGGCGGAGGCGAGCGCGGCAACATGAACACCACGTAAACGGGTCAGGTGGCGTGTTCCTGTGCGCGTATCCACGCGATGAACTCGGCTTCGTCGCCGGGGCCGTGGTGTGCCACGAACTGCCGGGCCCAATCGTCGATCTCCGTGTCGGTGAACCCGAGTTTGCGCAGGTCCTCGCGGGCCTGGTTCGCGATCTCGTGTACCGGTTCGACCTCGGTGATGTCGACCTCCACCGGTTCGAGCCCCACGTCGATCGGATCCTCCGGGACCAGACCGCTGTGTCCGTCGCCGGCCACCGTGCGGGCGGCTTCGAGGCGCGCGATGTCGTCGCGGGTCAATGCCAGCCGGGCGGTGTCATCGCCGGTCGATGTGATGTCGGCCATGACGATCGCAATCCGCCGGCCCGGCCGTTCGTCGTCGGCGACCACGACGTGGCTCGGTTCGCCGTGCGGGCCGTGGTTGACAAACCCTGCCACCCGGCCGATTGGCTCCCCGTTGCGATCGACGACGTTTGATCCCTGTTTCACGTCCATTGGGTGACTCTTCCACCGCGCGCCTCGACGCAACCCACCCGACCCTGTGAGTGATCACAGTGGCGCGGGCGTGACACACTCGCCCGGTGCCGAGCCGCATCGAGGACTACGCAATCATCGGCGATACCCACACGGCGGCGCTGGTCGGTCGCGACGGGTCGATCGACTGGTGGTGCACGCCTCGGTTCGATTCGGGCGCCTGCTTCGCGGCGTTGTTGGGTACCCCCGAGCAGGGACGGTGGCTCGTCGCGCCGGCGGGGGAGGTCCTGTCGGTCGAACGGCGCTACCGCAACGAGACGCTCGTCCTCGAGACCGTATTCCGCACCGCGAAAGGCACCGTACGCGTCGTCGACTGCATGCCACCACGCACGAGGCTGCCTGACATCGTTCGCGTCGTCGAAGGCGTGGAAGGCCGCGTCGAGATGCGGATGGAGCTGATCGTGCGCTTCGACTACGGCTGGATCGTTCCCTGGGTGGCGCACGTCAACGGCGCGCTGCGGGCGATCGCCGGGCCCGACGCGCTCGTGTTGCGCACACCTGTCCACACGCGCGGTGAGGACTTCACAACCGTCGCGGACTTCACGGTCGCCGAAGGCGAACGCGTGCCGTTCACGCTTTCGTGGTACCCGTCGCACCAGGTGCCGCCCGCGCCGATCGACCCGATGCAGGCGCTCGAGCACACCACCGAGTGGTGGGCGACATGGGCGTCGCACTGCACCTACGACGGTGAATGGCGTGACGCCGTGGTGCGCAGCCTGATCACCTTGAAAGCGCTCACGTACGCGCCGACCGGAGGCATCCTCGCCTCGGTCACCACTTCACTGCCTGAGTACATCGGCGGTGTGCGCAATTGGGACTACCGATTCTGCTGGCTGCGCGACGCGACCTTCACTCTCTATGCGTTGATGATGGGCGGGTACGTCGCCGAAGCGAACGCGTGGCGAGATTGGTTGCTCCGCGCGGTTGCGGGGACGCCTGGCAGCCTGCAGATCATGTACGGGCCGGCAGGGGAGCGTCGCCTTGCCGAATTCGAAGTCGACTGGTTGCCGGGCTACGAAGGCTCGAAGCCGGTACGGATCGGGAACGCCGCGTCAGAGCAACTGCAGCTCGACGTGTTCGGCGAAGTGATGGACGCGCTTTACCAATCACATCGCGTCGGCATCGGCGTCGACGGCCATGCGTGGGACCTGCAGCTCGCGCTCATGGAGTATCTCGAAGCCAATTGGCAACAACCCGACCAAGGCATCTGGGAAGTGCGCGGCCCTCGTCGCAACTTCACCCACTCGAAGGTGATGGTTTGGGTCGCCGCCGACCGTGCCGTGCGCGCGATCGAAGAGATTGGTCTCGAAGGACCGCTCGACAAGTGGCGCGAGCTGCGCGACACCATTCACGCCGAGGTGTGCGAAAAGGGCTTCGACAAGAAACGCAACACCTTCACGCAGTACTACGGCTCGAAGACGCTCGACGCGAGTGTGCTCATGATCCCGCTCGTCGGGTTCCTTCCCGTCGACGACCCGCGCGTGCAAGGCACGGTCGCGGCCATCGAGCGCGAACTGATGCAGAACGGGTTCGTGCTGCGCTATCAGGGTGACGGAAAAGTCGACGGGTTACCGCCAGGTGAGGGTGCGTTCCTCGCCTGCACCTTCTGGCTCGCCGACTACTACGCGCTTGCGGGCCGCGACGACGAAGGGCGTGCGCTGTTCGAACGGCTGCTCGAGCTGCGCAACGACGTCGGCCTCCTCGCCGAGGAGTACGACCCCGTCGCGCGTCGCCACCTCGGCAATTTCCCGCAGGCCCTTTCGCACATCCCGATGGTGAACACCGCGCTCAATCTCTCGGGGATCCCCGGCCCCGCCAGCCATCGCCGGCCCGAATGACGCACGCGGTGATCCGGCCGGCCCTCCAGGACGAATCATCCCGAACGCATTCGAACGGGAGGGGTTCACATGGCAGGCACGGACATGATGCAGCGGGTGCTCGAGGAGACGCGCAGGGTCGTCGACGGCATTGAGCCGGAGCAGCTCACGGCGGCGACGCCGTGCAGCGAGTGGGATGTTCGGGCGCTGCTGAACCACATCACCGGTGGCGCGGAAATGTTTGCGACCTGTGTCGAGGAGGGCGGGATCTCCGACGATCGACTCGGTGCGCTGATCACCGGCGACAACCTCGGGACCGACTACAAGGGCTCGTTCGATTCTGCCGCCAAGCATGCGATGGCCGCGTTCGAGCTGCCCGGCGCAGCCGACAAGATGGTGACGTTGCCCTTTGGCGAGATGCCGGCCGGCATCGCGATGCAGATCGCGATCTTCGACGTGAGCGTCCACGCAGTCGACCTCGCCAAGGCGACGGGGCAGAACGCTGCGCTCGACCCCGAAGTGCTCGGCACCGCGCTCGAGGTTGGGCGGCAGATGATCGGTCCGGACATGCGTACGAGCGGCCTCTTCGCCGCTGAGGTCACGCCGCCGCCCAACGCTCCGATGCATGACCAGCTCGCCGCCTTCGCCGGCCGCCAGCCCTAACAAGCGTGCGTCGCTACGCAACAAATAATGTTGCGTAGCGACGCACGCTCTACGCGATGGTGCCGGACGCGCGGAGGTTTGCGAGTTCGGTGTCGGTGACGCCGAGTTCGGCGCGGAGCACCGCTTCGGTGTGCTCGCCGATGCACGGCGGTTCGGTCTCGGGTCCTTCGGCCGACTTCGACATCTTGATCGGGTTCCCGGGTATGAGCACCGGTTCGTCGACGCCGTCGGTGCGGGCGAGCTCGACGAGCATATTGCGCGTCGCGACGTGCGGGTCGTTGATCACATCGGGCGCGGTGTTGGAAGGACCGGCCGCGATCCCGGCGCGAGCGAGTTCGTCGGACGCGGCGAGTTTCGTCTTGCCCGCCGCCCATGATTCGATCGCGGGGCGAATCACGTCTTCCAGGTGTACGCGCCATCCTTCGCGCGTCGCAAAGCGTTCGTCGTCGAGCCATTCCGGGTGACCGACGATGTGCGCGAGCCGCTCGAACTGGTGCTCGCGGCCGACCTGCACGATGAACCAACCGTCGCTCGCCCGGAACCCGTCCATGATGAGGAGCGGTCCGAGGCCGCCGGGCCGGAGCCCCATCGACCAGAAGTTCACGACGAGGTCGGACATCGAGATCATCGCGTCGTACATCGCGATGTCTATGTACTGTCCTTCGCCCGTGCGGTCGCGTTGGCGGAGCGCGGCGAGCACACCGATGGTTCCGAACAACGACGAGCTGATATCGCCCAAGGCGCCGGCGGGCCCCACGAGCGGCGGTTGGTCGTCGACCCGCTTGTACTCGTAGAGACCCGACATCGCCTCCGCGATCGGCGCGTATGCGGGCCACGCGTCGTACGGCGATTCAGTGGTGTTGCCGAAGCCCGACACCGAGAGGTACACGACGCTCGGGTGCACTTTTGCGATGTCGTCGTAGCCCAAGCCGAGTTTGCGCAGGGTGCCGGCCTTGAAGTTCTCGGCGAACACGTCGAACTGCGGCGCGAGCCGCCGCACGAGCGCCTGGCCGTCGGGTTGCTTCAGGTCGATGCCGAGGCTGCGCTTGTCGAGGTTGTTGCGCACGAACGTCGCGCCCGCGCGCCGTCCCGCCCGGTCGATCATCGCCGGGAGCGCGCCGCGGCCGGACTCGCCCTCGATCGGGTGCTCCACCTTCACGACGTCGGCGCCGAGGCGCGCGAGCAACTGGGTCGCGAAGGGCAGCGCCTGCATCTGCTCGAGGGCGAGGATGCGCACGCCGTCGAGCGGTTTCCCGTAGCGGACCGCGCCTTCGTTCGCAATGTCACCGACCCGCATGGCCTTCCTCCGCTTGTCGCCGGATGCGAACAGGAACGTGTTCTAGTGCGTCCTCCTAGAATCCCCCTCATGCGAGGGATCATCAGCGCCGGCGGCTACGTGCCGTACCGGCGGCTCGACCGTTCGGAGATTGCCGCGGTGGCCGGCAGCGGCGGTGGCCGCGGCACCCGCACGGTGGCGTCGTACGACGAAGACACCACCACTATGGGGGTCGAGGCGGCCCGCTTCGCGCTGCGAGGCGCGGGGAGTGCACGCCCCGACTTGCTGTTGTTCTCGACGGTCGCACCGGGCTATCTCGACAAGACGAACGCCACCACGATCCATGCCGCATTGCGTCTCGACGAGGACGTCACCGCGTTCGACCTCAACGGCTCGGTGCGTTCGGCCGTGGGTGCGCTCCAACTCGCGCTCCAAGCCAAGCAGCCCGCGCTCGTGGTGTCGGCCGACCTGCGAACCGGCCTGCCGGGCAGTGCCGACGAAGCGGGCAACGGCGATGCGGCCGCCGCGCTGCTCGTGGGTGACGACTCCAACGGCACCGTGATCGCGGAGTACCTCGGTGGCGCGTCCACCACCGAAGAGTTCCTCGACCGCTGGCGCACACCGGGCGACACCCGCTCGAAGGTGTGGGAAGAACGTTTCGGCGAGACGAAGTACGTGCCGCTCGGCGAGCACGCGTGGAAGCGCGCGCTCGACGCAGTAGGCGTCGCGGCGGCCGACGTATCGCGTGTCATCGTCGCGAGTTCGCACGCCCGCGCCGCGCGTTCCCTCACCGGCCGTCTCGGCGTGGCGAAAGAAGCGCTCGCGAACGACCTTTCGGCCACGGTCGGTTTCACCGGTGCGGCGCATCCCGCTCTGCTGTTGACGGCGGCGCTCGAAACGGCCTCGCCGGGCGACGTTGTCGCGTTGGTCACGCTCGCCGACGGCGCCGATGTCCTCTTCTTCCGCGCCACCGACGCGATCTCGTCGTACCGCTCGGTGCGCCCGCTCGCCGGGCAGATCGACAACGGAGCTCCCATCGCGTACGGGAAGTTCCTTACCTGGCGCGGGATGCTGCCCACCGAACCGCCCCGCCGTCCTGAGCCCGACCGCATCTCGGCTTCCGTCACCGGGCGCACCGAGGATTACAAGTACGGCTTCGTGGGATCGCGCGACCAGGCGAGTGGCGCGCTTCACTTGCCGCCCGCGCGCGTCTCGCGCGTCGGCGGCGCGCAAGACGACATGGAGCCGGTGCCCATGTCCGACGTGCAGGGCACGATCTCGACCATCACTATCGACCGCATCGCGTATTCGCAAAGCCCGCCGATCGTGTTCGCCATCGTCGACTTCGAAGACGGAGGCCGTCTCCCGGTCGAGCTCACCGACGTCGACGCGTCGCAGTTGAAAATGGGCGACCGGGTAGAGATGACGTTCCGCCGGCTGTTCACGGCCGATGGGATCCACAACTATTTCTGGAAAGCGCGCCCCGTCCGGGGGTAGGAGAAGCACATGTCTTCGCATGGGATCAAGGACAGGGTCGCGATCGTCGGCATGGGGTGCACGCCCTTTGGCGAGCATTGGGACAAAGGCACCGACGATCTGTTGATCGACGCCTCCACCGAGGCGCTCGCATCGGCCGGTATCGCGAAGGAAGACGTCGACGCGTTCTGGCTCGGCACGGCGATGTCGGGGATGAGCGGGATGGCGCTCGCCCGCCCGTTGCAGCTCGTCGGCAAACCCGTCACGCGGGTCGAGAACTTCTGCGCCACCGGTGCCGAAGCGTTGCGTGGCGCGGCGTACGCCGTGGCATCGGGCGCGTACGACGTTGCGATGGCTATCGGTGTCGAGAAGGTGAAAGACAGCGGCTACCAGGGCCTCGTCGGCGCCGCGAAGACGCCGACCGACGGCACCACCCGCACGCTCACCGCCGCCGCGATGTTCGCGATGTGCGCGCCCGCGTACGGCAAGAAGTACGGCGTCACCGACGACGAGATGCGTCAAGTGCTCGCGCACATCGCGCAGAAGAACCACTACAACGGTGCGCGCAATCCCCGCGCGCAGTTCCGCAAAGAAGTGAGCGTCGAAACAATTTGCAACGCGCCACTCATGGCCGGCGGACTGGGCGTGTACGACTGCTCAGGTGTGGCCGACGGTTCGGCCGCGCTGATCGTGGTGCGAGCCGAAGACGCGCACCGCTACACCGACACGCCCCTCTACGTGAAGGCATTGTCGTTCGTGGCCGGTAACTGCAGCGGCAACGCCGACCCCGACTACGACTACACGTGGTTCCCCGAGATCCACATGAGCGCGCAGGACGCGTACAAGCAGGCCGGTGTCACCGACCCGCGCAGCCAGATCGCGATGGCAGAAGTGCACGACTGCTTCACTCCCGCCGAGTTGCTCATCATGGAAGACCTCGGTTTCGCCGAACGCGGCACGGCGTGGAAGGAAGAACTCGCGGGAACCTTCGACCTGCACGGTGAGTTGCCGGTGAACCCCGACGGTGGCCTGAAGTCGTTCGGGCACCCCGTAGGTGCGAGCGGGTTGCGGATGGTCTTCGAGGCGTGGCTGCAGATGCGGGGCGAAGCGGGGCCGGATCGCCAGATCGACACCGTGAACGACCGCAAGCTCGCGCTCACCCACAATCTCGGTGGTTACCCGGGCGAAATGGTCAGCTTCATCTCCATCACCGGTACTGAACTCGACGCGTAAATCGTTTCACTGGCCCCACCGCGCGGGTAGGCCGCTGACGTCACGTACGAACAGCGACCCGGGGGGCTCGTGCAGTATTCGCTCGAACGTCGTTTCGACGCGACCACCGATGCACCCGCACAAGCCCGCGCCTTCATTCGGAATGCGCTCGACCCATACGAAACTGACTCGGTCGAGACCGCGGCCCTGCTGGCAAGCGAACTCGTGACGAATGTTGTTCGCCACGCGCATACCGCGCTCACGCTCTTGCTGGCGTGGCACGAATCGGTGCTCCACGTCGAAGTGAGCGACGACGACCCGCACCCGGCGCACCAACGCGCGATGCGGCGTCGCGGCGGCGGTTACGGGTTACGCCTTGTCGAGGCGTTCGCGACCGCGTGGGGTGTGCGCGCGTACGAGTGCGGCAAGACGGTGTGGTTCGACGTCGATCTCCCCGACGCCCATACGGGCGCGGCGTAGATCTACGCGTTGTTCGGCGCGGGAAGCCCGGCGAGTTGTTGCAGGACCTTGCCGATCGCGGAGAAGTCTTCGCGGCCGAAGCCCGCGGCGGACGCAGCACCGAGTACTGGCCGCACAACTCCCGCGCTGAACACCGGCGACGCGAGGCGCGCTGCATACGCAAGCACGAGGTCGACGTCCTTGGCCATGAGGTCGGTCATGAACCCCGGCGCCCAACCGTTGGATGCCGGGCTGTCGGGCAGCACGCCCGGAACCGGGATACGAGTTCGGAGCGCGACGCAATCGGCGGTCGCGTGCGTGCCGACCTCGTACAACAGCCGCAGGTCGACGCCCGACTTCTCGGCCAGCGCGCTCGCTTCGGCGACCGCGAGCATCTGCGCCGCGTAGATCAACTGGTTGCACAGCTTCACGACCTGGCCGACGCCCGGGCCACCGACGTGCACGATGAGCCCGGCGAACGGTTCGAGCGCGGGACGAGCGCGTTCGAGCACCTCGGCCCGGCCACCGACCATCAGGGTGAGCGCGCCGCGTTCCGCCCCGACGGTGCCTCCCGACAGTGGGGCATCGAGGTAGCCGGCGCCCGTCGCCGCGACCCGTTCGTGCTGCGCGCGCTCGACATCGGGATCGATCGTCGAGGTGTCGACCACGATCTTGTCGGCCGAGAGCACGCCGAGCGCGTCGTCGACGATGCCGGCGACGTCGGGGGAGTTCGGCACGCACAAAATCGTTATGTCGGATGCCGCGATCACCGCCGCGGGACCGTCGGCTTCGGTTGCACCGAGCGCGACCGCTCGATCGATGGGGCCACGACCACGCGACGCGACGGTGATGTCGTGACCGGCGTCGAGCAGGTGACGCATCATCGGGAACCCCATAGCCCCAAGGCCGATGAACCCGATCCGCACGAGTTTGACGGTACCAGCCATCCTTCTTAGGTTTCCTCGACGTGGCCGGCTCGTTGGTGTTCGTAACCCAGGTCGCGCCCTACACGTCGGGACCCGCGGGCGTGCACGGGGTGCTCGACCAGGCCGCGGTCGGCGTCGCGCAGATCGCCGAGATCCACGGCTTACGAGCGAGGCGCGTCGACGATGTGCGCGACCTCACACCGGCGGATCTCGAAGCGGCGAGCGCGCTCGCGCTGTTCACCATCGGTGAGACGCCGTGGAGCGAAACGCAGCGCGCCGTGATTCTCGAACGTCTCCGCGCCGGCGACCTCGCTGTGATCGCGATCCACTCCGCGACCGACGCCTGCTACGGCTGGCCGGACTACGGAACGGTTGTCGGCGCGCGATTCGACGGGCACCCGTGGACGCAAACCGTCGCGCTCGACGTGCTCGACAAGACGCACCCCGCGACCGCGCACCTCGACGGTGGCCCGTGGCAATGGCACGACGAGGTGTACCAATTCCGTGACCTGCGGCCGGACGCGCGCGTCTTGCTGCGCGTCGCCGACGGCGAACTCGACTTCAGTGCGAAGGGCGCCTCGCCGCCGCCGTTCGGCTACCCGCTCTCGTGGTGCTTCACCGAGGGCGCCGGGCGCGTGTTCTCCACCAGCCTCGGCCATTTTCCGGCCGCGTGGGAGTCGCCCGCGTACCTGGAACATCTGTCGGGCGGCGCACAATGGGCACTCGCGAAGGATCGCGGCTGACGGTCGTGGCCCGCACCCGCAACCTGTCGCCCTGGGCGTATTGGCGGCTTCGTCTCGACGCGGTCGAAGTGCGCGACCCGTGCCCGGTCGACCCCGTCGACGCGGCCTTCGACGCGTGGCGCGGAAGAGCGCGGGAACGACTGCTGCACGCACTCGGCCCGACGCCGCGGCCGGTGCCGCTCGACGCCGAAGTGCTCGAGACGCACGACACGCCCGCGTACCGGCGCGAGAAAATCGTATTCGACACCGAATCGACGATGTCAGTGCCGGCGTATCTACTGGTGCCGCACTCGCTGACCGTGCCCGGTCCCGCGGTGCTGGCGATCCACGGACACGGTCCGGGCAAGTCGGTGGTGTGTGGACTCGAGGGCGAAGGTGAGGACTACGGCCACGCGCTCGCGTCGCGCGGTTACGTGGTGCTCGCGCCGGACCTGCGTTGCTTCGGTGAGCGGGCCGACTGGATGCCGCCCGACAAGTATCAGTGCGACTGGAATCTCGTGTGCGCGACGCTCGCCGGCGAGAACCCGCTCGCGCAAAACCTGTGGGACATGCAGCGCGGTGTCGACGTGCTACAGGCGCATCCGCTCGTCGACCCGACTCGCATCGGCGCGGTTGGCTTTTCCTACGGCGCGACGATCGCGCTGTTCCTCGCGGCGATCGACGAACGCGTGCGCGCGGCGGTCGTGTCGGGCTACCTGTCGTCGTGGCACGCCGCGCATGCGGTGCCGTGGAACATGTGTGGGTCGCAAGTGTTCGACGGGCTCCTTGGCGAATTCGAACATCTCGACGTCGCCGCGCTCGTCGCGCCGCGCGCGTTGCTCGTGGAGAGTGGAACGAACGACGTGATCTTCCCGATCGACGCGGCGCGGGCCACGGTCGCCGCGCTGGCGCGCGTGTACGCGCATCTCGACCAACCCGACCGTCTCACGCACAACGTGCACCAAGGGGAGCACGAGTGGGATGGTGCCGGCATCCCCGACTTTTTGGAGCAATGGCTGTGAGCCACGAACAGCGTTTCGCCGCGAGCGGCCTGGTACTGCCCGGCCCGTTCTTCCCGCACGATCCACTCGACGGACTCGTCGTGCACGGCGGTCGGGCTCGTACGTCGGGGCAGCTGCCGCGCGATGCCGACGGACATCTCGTCAACCGCGGTGTCCTCGGCGCGAACCTCACACCCGGAGAAGGTGCCGAAGCCGCACGGTGGTGCGCGCTCAACGCCGTGTCGACGCTGCGTGCGGTACTCGGTTCGCTCGACGCAGTGGAGCGTGTGCTCACGGTGATCGGCTTCGTCGCGTGCACCGCCGATTTCGAGGCGCAGCCCACGGTTGTCGACGGTGCCAGCCGCCTGCTCGTGGAGGTGTTCGGCGATGCGGGGCGCCATTCGCGCTCCGCAATCGGCGTCGCCGCCTTGCCGCGCGGTTCGTCGGTCGAAGTCGAGGTAGAGGTCGTTCTCGTAGGGTTGCGCGATGCATGACGAGGTGACTGTTCACATGGCCGCGCCGCCGGAACGAGTGTGGGAATTGGTGAGCGACGTCACCAAGATCGGTCGGTACAGCCCCGAGACCTTCGAGGCGGAGTGGCTCGACGGTGCGACCGGCCCCGTGGTCGGTGCCAAGTTCCGCGGCCACGTGAAGCGCAACGGCAAAGGTCCGATCTACTGGACGACCTGCACCGTGCAGACCGCCGACCCCGGCCGCGAGTTCGCCTTCGGCGTCGGCTCCAGCGACAAACCGCTGAACGTCTGGCGCTATCGGCTCCAACCGGCCGGCGACGGCACCGACGTCACGGAGTCCTTCGAGCTCGCCAATACCGCGCCGCTGCGCGTGTACTGGGCGCTCCTCGGCTGGGCCCGAGGTCGCACCAACCGCAACGGCATGCGTACCACCCTCGAACGCATCAAAGCCGAAGTCGAATAACGCGGCGTCCGCTGACCGCCATGCGAAGGTGACGCTTTGGCGACGGCTAAGCCCCCGTTCGCATTTGGGGGCGCGTCAGTCGAGCGGCTTCATGAACGACCAGAGGCCGCCTTCGCTGTCGCGCGCGCTGTATTCGCGGTAGCCGTACGGCTGGTCGACGGGCGGGTAATCGATCGTTATGCCCTGTTCGGATGCGT
>JAODBJ010000252.1 GCA_025463905.1 Actinomycetes bacterium | reverse complement strand
TGACCGTCGGCGACGCGTTCTTCTTCGTCGTGGCCGCGCTGTCGCTGTTCGCGTTGCCGCGCTTCGCCCGCCGTGCTCCGGCGGCCCGACTGTTCGTGTTGCTCACCGGCGTCGGGCTACTGCTGGTGCCACTCGAGCTGTACGGCTTGTCGCGCTTCAAAGTGCCCCTCGCACCATTCCTCGCCCTCGGTGCCGCCGCAACCCTCGACGCGCTATGGACGAGCACCGCCAAACGTCCGCCACTAGAGCCACTAGAGACGTCCGACGCTCGACTGTGAAGGTCGTGTTGACGGTCGATCGCCGCGCGTTTCAACCGTGCGACGATCAGCGTGCTGGGCCATGCGCACGGCTTTAGATGCCCGAACCGGGTGCGTGGGTGCCACCTTCGGGCATGAAAGCTGCCGCAGCCGCAGCCGCAGAGAGTCCGCCGGCTTGTGGTTAGACCGCGTCGCGGGATCGGCGCGACGTGACGCGTTGACGGGGGCGGCGGGCGACGGCGAAGAGCACCGGGGTGTCGGGGCGGACTTCGTCGGTCATGAAGAAGTGGCTCGCGTCGAGCCCGGAGCCGATGCCCGAGTTGCGGCCGAGCACTTTGTACACGACGGGTAGCGCACGCGTGTACGCGCCGACATACCAGGTACGCGGCAGGCGACGGCGGAGTTGCAACACGTCGAGCTTGAGCAGCCGCTCGCCGCTCGCGCGTCTCGCCGCGAAGTCGGCTTTGAGTTCCGACGATCCGTCGAGCCCCGACACTTCGACGTCTTCGAAGAAGAGACCAAGTAAGGACCGCAGCTGATCTTTCTCGAAGAGGTATACGTGGAACGGGTTCTCGAAATCGGCCGGCGCGTTCGGTGTGAGAAAGAACGCGCTGCCATCTGGCGCCAGTACTCGGGCGAGCTCGGCAACGTGTCGTTCGGGGTTCACAAAGTGTTCGATGATGTGCGACGAGCATGCGTAGTCGACCGAACCGTCGCGCAAGCCCACCCGCGAGCCATCCATTGCCGCGAACGTCAACGTGCCGTTCTCGTCCGAACGCCCGAGGCGTGCCTGCGCTGCGATCGCGGTGGGCGGGTCGTAGTCGACGCCGATCACGGTGCGGCCGCTTCCTGCGAGGCGCACCGTTTCGTCACCAACCCCGCAGCCGACGTCGAGCACCGTGCCTGCGCCGAGGCGAGCGATCACCTCGCGGTAGCCGGCGTCGTGCAGTGCCAGGAGTGAATCGGGTGTTGCGCCCTCCATCGGGCGTTCACCGGTGAGTTTCACGGCGTTTCTCCACCGAGTCTGAGGGGGAATAGCAAGCGTATCGGCCTTCATACCGTGCTCAGCACCGGCCGCGCAGGTTCTGTACGGCAGGATGTTCCCACGAATTCACAACCTGAACCCGCGCCTGGGCCCATGTGGTTTCGTGCCTTCAGGCGCGCGTCGTTCGGCGCGGTCTTGGCACTCATCGCACTTGGCGCGTTCGCGGTGCGTCTGGCTGCCATATACACGCGCTCGACGAACTTCGGGTTCAGCGACGCCACCTACTTCTACACACAGGGGCGCGCGCTCGCGCACGGCGCCTGGTTCGTCAACGGTCTGCCGTACCTTATGGACGGTCATAAGAGCCCGAGCGCCGTGCACCCACCGTTGTTCAGCATGGTGCTCGGCCTGTTTTCGTTCCTGCGGTTCGAGAGCATTCGCTCGCAACAAGTGCTGACCGCCGCGTTCATCGGTGTCGGCACTGTGGTGCTTGTGGGATTGGCCGGACGGCGCCTTGCTTCGGCACGCGCGGGACTCATCGCGGCCGCGATCGCGGCGATCTCGCCGAACCTGTGGACAAACGACCGGTTGCTTCTGTCGGAGTCGTTAGTTGCGTTGCTTGCGGCGGCGGTCGTGGTCGCAGCGGTCGCGTACACGCAGCAGCGCACACCAACGCGTGCGTTCGCGATCGGAGCGCTGCTGGCGTTGCTGACGCTTACACGCGCAGAAGGTCTGATGCTGTTCGTGTTGCTCGCGGTGCCGTTGGTGATCCTCGGCGGTTCCGGCGCGACTGCGCGCACGCGCGTGCGCGACCTCGCGCTCGTAGCCGTTGCCGGTGCCCTGATTGTCGGGCCATGGGCGTTGTTCAACCTGTCGCGGTTCAATGCGCCCACCTTTATCTCCACGAACGACGGTGGGGTGCTCGCCGACTCGTATTGCAACGCGACGTTCAACGGGATCAAGGTCGGATGGTGGGAAGAGAAGTGCCTCCCTCCAGCCAGACCGGGTGACGAATCGCAAGAATCCCGCCGGCTGCGCAAACAGGCGCTCGACTACGTGCGCGGCCATACCAAGGCGGTCCCGCGGGTCGTTGCGTTGCGGGTCGGGCGGCTCATCGAGTTGTACCGACCCTGGCAGACCGCGCTGCTCGACGGTGTCGAAGGTCGTGGTCTGGCCGTCGCGCGGGCGGGAACGATCGCGTGGTTCTTGGTGATGCCGCTGGGCATCGCTGGCATCATCGTGCTCGGAGCGCGCCGCCGGCCGGTGCTTCCGATCGTGGCGCTGGTCGCCGTCAGCGTGTTGACGGGCGCCGTGTTCTACGGCAGCCCGCGCTTTCGAGTAGTGGCGGAAGTTGCCATGATCCTGAGCACGGGCGTGGCGCTCGACGCGCTGTGGTCGGCCTGCAACGCGACGCGTCAGGGCACGCGGCTCAGCCCGGTGGCCTCCTGAGTAGGATCTCGGCCTGCTCCGGCCATGAACTGACGACGACCTGCGCGAGGGGCGCGAACGCGTGAGTGACCGCAACGACGTCGCACCGAGCGACGTCATCGACAAGCTCGGTGACCTCGCGGCGCGAGCCGGGCTGCGGCGGATCAGCATGCTCGCGTGGCGTGACCTCGACGACCCCGAAGCGGGCGGCTCGGAGGTGCACGCGTCCACCGTTGCGTCGCTGTGGGGACAGGCCGGTATCGAGGTGACGATGCGCACGTCGCACGCGCCGGGTCGCGCTCAGGTTGCGTGGCGCGACGGATACCGCGTCATCCGTAAAGCCGGGCGCTACATGGTGTTTCCGCGCGCGGCGTTCAGCGAGATGATGCGTTGGCACGGCGCGCGCGACGGGCTGGTGGAGATCTGGAACGGCATGCCGTTCTTTTCGCCGCTGTGGGCACACGGGCCGCGAGTCGTGTGGCTGCACCACGTACACGATTCGATGTGGCAGATGACGTTGCCGCCGCGCCTCGCGGCCGCGGGGCACACCATCGAGTCGCGCCTCGCGCCGCCGCTGTACCACTCCACGTCGATCGTCACGTTGTCGGAGTCGAGCAAGCGTGAGCTGATCGAGAAGCTGCACTTCACGCCGAACCGCATCACGGTCGTGCCGCCCGGAGTAGACGGGCGCTTCTCGCCGGGTGGCGAGAAGTCGCCGACGCCGCTGGTGGTCGCGGTCGGGCGCCTCGTGCCCGTGAAGCGCTTTCACTACCTGGTCGATGCCCTCACCGAGTTGAAGCCGCGTCATCCGAACCTCGAAGCGGTGATCGTGGGCGATGGTTACCTCCGCGACGAACTCGAAACGCAAGTGCGGGAAGCGGGCGCGGAACAATGGCTGCGGTTGCCCGGGCGTCTCGACGACGCCGAACTGGTTTCGCTGTACCGGCGCGCGTGGGCGGTGGCGAGCGCGTCGGCGCATGAAGGTTGGGGCATGACCCTCACTGAAGCGGCGTCGTGTGGCACGCCCGCGATCGCCACGAGGATCGCCGGTCATGCCGACGCGGTCGACGAAGGTCGCTCCGGCCTCCTCGTCGACGACCCCCGCCAGTTCGCATCGGCGCTCGAACCCGTGATCGCCGACTCCGCCCGGCGCGAACAACTGACGCAAGGCGCCCTCGAACACGCAGCGCGCTTCACGTGGGGAGCAACCGCGTACGGCACCCTCGAGGTGCTCGCGGAGGATGCAGTGCGGAGACGGTCCCGGTCGTGACCGCGGCCGTGCTCGGCGCGTCGGAGGCATCGTCGGAGCAGGGAGGTCCTACCGGCCTGCTGCCGCGGCCGGCGTGGATGAGTTCGGCCTTCGGCTACGTGTTGTTCGCGTTGCTGTCGTACCTGCCGCCGCTGTTCTCGCAGCCCGGCCAGGTCATCGCCGACACGAAGTCGTACCTCTATCTCGACCCCGACCGGTTGCTCGGCCGCGCCGCGTCCATGTGGGACCCGAACATCGGGATGGGCACGGTCACCCACCAGAACATCGGCTACCTGTTCCCAATGGGCCCGTACTACTGGGGATTCCAGCACGCGGGCGTCCCCGATTGGGTGGCACAACGGCTGTGGCTCGGCACACTCGTGTTCGCCGCCGGTATGGGCATGCTCTACCTGTGCCGCACGCTGTCGTTGCGCGGGCCTGGTGTCGCCGTCAGCGTGCTCGCCTACGCGTTCAGTCCGTACTCGTTGCACTACGCGTCGCGCATCTCCGTGATCTTGTTGCCGTGGGCGGGTCTCGGGTGGGCGCTCGGCTTCACGATCAAGGCACTGCGCGACGGCGGGTGGCGGTACCCCGCGCTCTTCGCGTTATGGGTGCAGGTCGTTGGAGGCGTGAACGCGACCGCGTTGATCTTCGCGGGCGTCGCGCCGGTCGCGTGGATTCTCTACGCCACGTTCGTGACGCGCGAGGTGCATTGGCGGCGCGCGCTCGGTACCTCGCTGAAGATCGGGTTCCTTACGATCGCCGCGTCGCTCTGGTGGATCGCGGGGTTGTCGCTGCAAGGGGCGTACGGGCTCGACGTCTTGAAGTACACCGAGACGTTGAAGGCGGTCGCGCGCACGTCGGCACCGAACGAAATCTTGCGCGGCCTCGGCTACTGGTTCTTCTACGGCACCGACCGGATCGGGCCGTGGATCGAAGCGGCGAAGAACTACACCCAACGACCCGGGATCATCCTCATCGGCTACGGCCTCGCGTGCCTGGCACTCCTGTCGGCAGTCGTGGTGCGGTGGAAACACCGAGCATTCTTCGTGTTGCTCACGCTCATCGGCGTCGTCATCGCCGTCGGCGCCCACCCGTACGACAGCCCGACCCCGCTCGGTGGCTTGTTCAAGTCATTCGCGAACTCGTCGGCCGCCGGACTCGCACTGCGCAGTACGGGTCGCGCCATCCCACTCGTCGTGCTCGGTCTCGCCATGCTGCTCGGCCGCGGTGTGGACGCTGCGTACGCAGCGCTGCGCCGAGCGAACCGCCCGTTCTTGGGCATCGCGACCGCGGTGGTCGTGGGCGGTCTCGTGCTGGCGAACTTCCCGTCGCTGTACGACGGCACGTACTACGGCAAGAACCTGGAACGCCCCGAGAACATCCCGCAGTATTGGAAGGACGCGGCGGCATATCAGAACCAGCAGTCGTACGCGACGCGCGTGCTCGAGCTTCCCGGCTCCGACTTCGCGTCGTACCGCTGGGGCAACACCGTCGATCCGATCACGCCGGGCTTGATGGACCGTCCCTACGTAGCGCGTGAGCTGATCCCGTACGGCACCGCCGGTACCGCCGATCTCCTGAACGCGTTCGACCGGCGCATCCAGGAAGGTGTGTCCGACCCAGCCGGTTTCGCGGATCTGTTGCGCCGCATGGGTGTCGGTGACGTGATGTTGCGCTACGACATCCAATACGAGCGCTACAACCTGATCCGCCCGAGCCTGTTGCAGCAGTTGTTCACGCCGGTGCCGCAAGGCATGCAACAAGGCCCGACCTTCGGCACCAAGGCCGCGGGATCGGCGCCGGCGAACTTCCAAGACGAGCTGGATCTCACTGCGCCGGCGAACCAGAAGGTGCCGCCTCCGGTTGTCGACTATCACGTGAAGAACCCCACGCCGATCGTGCATGCAGAGTCCACCGCGCGGCCGCTCGTGGTCGCCGGGAACGGCGAGGGCCTCGTCGACGCCTCCGACCTTGGGTTGCTCGCCGGCGCGGGCACCGTTGTGTACGCCGCGTCGTACGACCAGAACCCTGCCGCGTTGCGTTCGATTGCGGGCAAGGACGGCGTGCTCGTGCTCACGGACTCGAACCGCCGTCAAGCCCGCCGGTGGAGCACCGTGCGCGAGAACCTCGGATACACGGAGCAACACGCCGAGAAGCCGTTCGCCACCGACCCGAGTGATGCGCGCCTTCCCCTGTTCCCGAACGAGACCGAACGCGCGTACACCGTCACCGACCAGCGCGGCTTGAAGCGTGTGGTGGCGTCGTCGTACGGCAACCCCATCTCCTACACACCGGAAGACCGCGCGTCGCGCGCGCTCGACGGCAACCTCGACACCGCGTGGCGCGCCCAGGCGTTCGACGAAGCGATCGGCACGAAGTTCGAGATCGACACGCTCCGGCCGATTACCACCGACCGGGTCAACCTGGTGCAACCGTTGAAGGGCCCCCGCGAGCGCTTCATCACCGAAGTGAAGCTGACGTTCGACGGCAAGCACCCGATCACGGTCCGGCTCGGCGGCTCCTCGCGCACCGCCACCGGCCAGACGATCCTCTTCCCTCGTCGCAGGTTCTCGAAGCTGAAGATCGAGGTGACGAACCTCAACGTGGGCAAACGACTGCTGCACGCCGGCGCGAGCGCGGTGGGCTTCGCGGAAGTGCGCCTGCGCGACGAGAACGCATCGAGCGACCTGCGCGTCGACGAAGTGATCGACATGCCACGGGACTTGCTGCAGACGATGGGTACGAAGTCGTCGACGCACCCACTGGTCGTCGTGATGAACCGCGACCGCACGCTGCCCGTGCCGCCGAGGTCCGATCCCGAACTGAACCTGTCCCGCGACTTCGTACTGCCGACTGCTCGCACGTTCTCACTCACGGGTTCTGCCCGTCTCACCACCAACGTCGAGGACGGCCCGCTCAAACATGACCTCGGTCTGCCGTCGGCTGCCCAGGGCGGTATCGCGACGGACTCGTCCGAGTACCTCTCGGGGTGCGTTCGTTGCCGCGCCGACTCGGCCATCGATGGCGACCCGTCGACCGCGTGGAACACACCGTTCGCCGGCGTGCAGCGGCAGTGGGCCGAGTACGTGCTTCCGAAGCCGGTGACGTTCGACCACATGAATCTGAAACTCGTCGCCGACGGGCGCCACTCGGTGCCGACGCGTTTGCGGATCGACGTCGACAACGCGAGTCAGGAACTGATCATCCCGCCGGTGAAAGACAAGACCGGCGATCAGAACGCGACGGTCACGGTGCCCTTGAAGTTCCCTGCCATGTCGGGCCGGCGCATCCGCGTGACCGTCGACGACATTCGCCAGGTCAACACGTTCAACTTCTTCTCCACCCAGCCGCTGATCATGCCCGCCGGCATCGCCGAGCTCGGCATCCCCGGCGTGCAGCTCGCACCCACACCCGCGCAACTGCCCGCCGACTGCCGCGCCGACCTCCTCACGATCGACGGGAAACCGTTCCCGGTTCGCATCGTCGGGAGCAGCGCAACGGCGGCGTCGCTCGGCCCGCTCACCGTCGCACCGTGCGACCCGGCGCACCCGAAGCGCACGCCGACCATCGCGTTGAGTGCCGGCGAACACGTGCTGCGCGCCACGCCCGGCCAGCAAACCGGTCTCGAACTCGACCGGCTGGTACTCGCCTCCGACGCCGGCGGAACGCCGCTCGCGACCGCGAGTGGACGCGTCACCGGCCTCCCTGATCGGCCACCGCCCGCGCCGAAAGTGACGGTCGGCAAAGGCCGCACGAAGATGCACGTGGTGGTGCGCGGCGCCGACCAACCGTTCTGGCTGGTGCTCGGCGAAAGCAACAGCCCGGGCTGGCGTGCGACGGTGAAGGGGAGCGGTTCGCTCGGCACGTCCCAACTCGTCGACGGGTACGCGAACGGCTGGCGAGTCGACCCGAAGGGTCGCAACGCCATCGATGTCACGATCGAATGGGTCCCGCAGCAACGGGTGTGGGGCGCGCTCGCGTTGTCGTCCCTCGCGATCGCGGCGTGCATCGGCATGATCATCGCGAGCTACATCCGGCGCCGCGCTCGAGCGCGGCGAGCCGCGGTCTCCGCGGCTGGGGGCGCGACCGAAGGCGCGGTCGAACTCGTATGGCCATTCACGCCGCTCGGCGCGAGCGCGCGCGCGGGCCGGTGGGCGATTGTGGGCCCGATCGTGGCCGGCGTGCTCGCGACATTGATCGTGTCGCCGTCGGTCGGCGTGATCACCGCGATCCTCGTGTTGCTCGCATTGCGCTTCCCGCCGGCGCGGGCGGTGCTCGCACTCGCGCCACCGGTGCTGCTCGGTCTCGCCGGCGTCTACATCGCCGCGCAGCAGCAGCGTTACCAATTGCCCCCGCTGTTCGAATGGCCAACGCTGTTCCCGCGGGCCGAAGCCCCCGCGTGGCTCGCCGTGATCCTCGTGTCGGCCGACGCCTTCGTGGAGATCCTCCGGTCGCCACGAAGCCCGCTTTCCGACGCGCCGATCGGCAAGCCGGCGAACCGATCGGCAGAAACCCCCGGCATGCGTCGATAGGGGACAAATAGTGTGCCCTATCGACGCACGCCCGTAATGGCTCGGGCGGGTCCGCGCCGACGCGCGACCATGGTTCGTGCTCCAGGTGCGAGATTTGGCGGTTGAGGTCGGCGGGCGGTTGACGCTCGTCGGCGCGTCGTTCTCGCTGCATCCGGGCGACAAGGTCGGCCTCGTGGGCCGCAACGGCGCCGGGAAGACCTCGATGCTCAAGGTGGTCGCGGGTGAGGCGCCGCCCGCGGCAGGGGTGATTTTGCGCCCGGAGGCGGTGGGCTATCTGCCTCAGGACCCGAGCCCGCGTGGCGCCGGCGTCGATTCCACCGGCCTTTCCCACGTGCTGTCGGGCCGCGGGCTCGACGAAGCGCAACGGCGGCTCGAAAAGCTCCACCTCAAAGTGGCCGAAGACCCCTCCGAGCGCAACGTGCGCCACTTCTCGAACGCGGAGGACGCGTTCCGTGACGCCGGCGGGTACGCGGCCGAGTCCGAGGTTCGGCGGATCGCGGCCGGGCTCGGGCTCAGCGAGGGCCGCCTCGATCTGCCGATCGCGGCGGTATCGGGCGGCGAGCGGCGCCGGGTCGAGCTGGCGCGCATCTTGTTTGCCGGGAGCGACCTGCTGTTGCTCGACGAGCCGACCAACCACCTCGACATCGACGCGAAGGAGTGGCTCATGGGCTTCCTCCGCTCGTACCGCGGTGCGTTGCTCGTGGTGAGCCACGACCTCTCCCTGCTCGACCACGCGATCACGCGCGTGATGCACCTCGACGAAGGCGAAGTCATCGAGTACCGCGGTACCTACTCGCAATACCGCGTTGCGCGCCGCGCCGACGAGCAGCGACGGGCCAAGCTCGCGGTACGCCAAGAGGCCGACATCCGGCGCCTCGCGTCGCTCGCCGACTCGATGCGTCACCAAACCGCGAAGCGGGCGCGCGTCGCGAAAACCCTCGACCGGCGCGTGGAAACCCTGCGCGAAGACAAGGTGCAGGTCGGCAAACGTGAGCGGTCGATGTCGGTGCGCCTACCCGAGCCGCCGCGTTCGGGCGCGGTGGCGCTGTCCGCCTCCGACTTGTCGAAGTCGTACGGCGCGCACGAGGTTTTCTCCGACGTGTCGTTCGACGTCGGTCGCGGCGAACGCCTGCTGGTACTGGGATTGAACGGCGCCGGGAAGACCACGTTGCTGCGCGTCCTGATGGGCGAGACCGAACCCGACACGGGCGCCTTCGAGCTCGGGCACAACGCGTCGCTCGGCTATTACGCGCAGGAACACGAGGGTTTGGTGCCGAACCGCACCGTGCTCGAACACCTGCGCGACGTGTCGTCGATCGGTGATCAACTGCTCCGGTCGTTGCTCGGCATGTTCGGGTTGTCGGGCGAGATCGCGTTCCAGGACGCGGCGACGCTGTCGGGTGGGGAGAAGACCAAGCTCGCGCTCGCGATGCTCGTCGCGGGCAAGCACAACGTGCTCTTGCTCGACGAACCCACCAACAACCTCGACCCGCCGTCGCGCGTCGCGATCGGCACCGCGCTGCGCGGCTGGAAGGGCGCGATGGTGCTCGTGAGCCACGACACCGAATTCGTGACCGAACTCGCCCCCGATCGTGTGCTCGTGATGCCCGAAGGCACCCTCGACTACTGGTCCGACGATTTCCTCGACCTCGTCGCCCTCGCCTGACGCCGTCCTGGCTACTCCGTACCGGCGACGCCGATCAGATGCCCCTCGGGGTCGGTGAACCGTCCGACCACGAGGTTTCCGGGAGTGCCCTCGGGGCCCATCAGGTGTTTCCCGCCGAGGCTCTCGGCCTTCTCGAGCGCGGCCTCGACGTTGGGAACCTGTACGTAGAAGAGGACACGCCCCTCATAGCCCTCGCCACCACCGACTCCACCGTTGATGCCGCCGCCGGTCGTGTTCGCGTCCACGAATCCGTAGTTGCCCGGCTCTGAGACCGCTTCGGTGGCGGCGTCGGCCGTGTCGAACTCCCACCCGAACAGCTCGCCGTAGTAGCTGCGGAGCTTCGCCGGCTCCGCGCCGATGATCTCGAAATGTACAACTGGCTGTCCCACGGTGGGTCCTTCCGCGTCGATTGCGCCGGACGTCGGTTCGGTTACCCGCCGCCTCGCTATAGAGACGTTGATGAGCAACGAAACTCATCGCGATCGCTACATGGGCGGGATGCCGTCGCGGAAGCGCGACTGCAGTTCGATCGTGTCGGCGCGGGCTTGGCACTCGATGAACAGCCGGCCTTCCAACCGGAGGCCATCGGCGAGCGGCATGTCCGTACCTTCGACGAGAGCGCGCTTCGCGGCGGCGACGGCATGGCGTGGCTTCTCGGTGATCGGGCGCACCCAATCGAGGACGTGTTCGACGAAGCGGTCGTCGGGCAGTACCGCTTCGACGAGCGCGATGCGTAACGCCTCCTCTGCGCCGACTGCCCGGCCCGACAACACCATTTCCGCGGCGCGGCCCGGGCCGACGACACGCGGCAGCCGCTGCGTTCCTCCCGCACCCGGGATGATCCCCACTGTCACCTCGGGCTGGCTGAAGTGCGCGGATGCGGCCGCGACACGCATCGTGCACGCGAGCGCGAGTTCGCATCCGCCGCCCCACGCCTGCCCGTTCACCGCAGCGACGACGGGCTGCGGCATCGTCGCCAGCCGTGAGAACGTGCGCCCCCAGCTGCCGGGGTCGCCGTCGACCGGTTCACCGCGACCGAGACGCATCAAGTCGTCGAGATCCGCGTGGGCCACGAAGTAGCCGGGCACACCGCCGGTCAGCACCATCACGGAAATGCCGTCGTCGGTCGCGATCGCCTCGACGAGCGCTTCGAGCTCGCTCATCGCGGCCATGCTCATCAGGTTGTGGGGAGGACGAGTGAACGTCGCGAGCGCGACGGTCCCGCGCCGGTCGAGCGACCAGGTCGTCACAGCACCCGAAAGTAGAGGCGAAAGGATGTCGGGACAAGTATGACGTTCGTGTCATAGAGTCACGATGTTCGAACGTTGCAATCGGGGGGGCACCCATGCACAAGTCCAGGACCAGAGGGTGCTCGCGCTGGCTCACGGTCGGAGTAGCAGCCGCCATCGTCACGGCGGCGAGTTGCGGGGGCGGCGGCGGCACGACTGGCTCGACCGCCGCGGCGGGCGGCCGTTCGAACGGCGTGCTGCGCTACGGCTACGACTTCGACGCCCAGTTCACCGGCACGTTCGACATCAAGAAGAGCACCGGCGACTGCGACCAGATCGTCACCACATACATCTACGACACCCTCGTGCACAAGGACGTGAACGGGAACCTGCAGCCCGGACTGGCCGAGCGGTGGCAGATCGACAAGCCCGGCAACAAGGTCGAGCTGTGGATCCGCCCGGGCGTGAAGTTCTCCGACGGTTCGCCGCTCGACGGCCAGGCGGTGGCCAACGGGCTCCAGACCAACGCCGGGAACGACCAGCTCACCGACCTGAAAAAGATCACCAAGTTCGGGGTCGACCCCAAAGACCCGCTGCACGTGATCCTCGACTACGCCGACAACACCGGCATCAACCTGCCGTACGACTTCACCCAGCGAGACGGCATGATCATGTCGACGAAGTCGATCACTGCAGGAACCGCCGACAAGGCGCCGATCGGCGCTGGGCCGTTCGTGTTGACCGATTACCAGAAGGGCTCGAAGGCGTCGTTACGCCCGAACCCGAACTATTGGAATAAGGCCCACGCCTACAAGTTCGGTGGTATCGACTTCATCAAGGTCGGTACCGGACCGCCGACCGTCACGGCGTTCGAGGCCGGCCAGCTCGACTTCGTGCGGCTCGAGACCGACGGTGCCAAGCAGCTGCAAGGCAATTCCAAGTACACCGTGGTCCAGCAACCCACCGGCGCGTACCTGCAATTCGAGTTCCGGATCAAGACCAAGAGTGGCAAGGAAACGCCGTTCGCGAAGAAGGACGTGCGCCTGGCGATCGAGTACGGCCTCGACCGGGCGCGCATCAACCAGGCTGCGCAAGACGGCTTCGGCGAGGTCACCGACCAGCCGTATCCGAAGACGTCGCAGGCCCACGTCGCGGCACTCGACGGGTACTACAAGTACGACCCCGCGAAGGCGCGCCAGTTGCTCGCGAGTGCGGGCTACCCGAAGGGCTTCACGTTCACGATGGTGATCCCCGGGGGCGGCATCGCGAACATGGAGCACCAGTCGGTCGAGATCCAGCAAGAGCTGAAGCAGATCGGGATCACCGCCAAGATCCAGCGCCTGATCCCGAGCGAGATCGCGACCGGCTACTACATCGCGCAACAGGGTGACGCGTTCGCCGCGGCCGAACTCGGGTCGACGTTCCCGGGCGGCTCGTTGCGCAACAACTACGCGACCGGTGAGTACGTCGCTACCTGGGACGGCGCCGAACGCACCGACATCACCGACCTCATGAACCAGGCGCAGAGCCAGGTCAGTGTCGCGGACGCGGTCACCTACATCCACCAAGCGGTCAACATCGCGGTGAAGGAAGCGCTCGACGTTCCTATCGCCTTCATGCCGCAACTCAACGGCTACGTGAAAGCCAAGATCAGTGGTCCGGTGAAGGCGCAGACGAACATCTGCGACATCCCCGATCTGTCGCAGATCACCGTGAACGGTTGACGGTGCGGTCTCGAGGAACGGCATAGCAGGAAGATGCTTTCCTACATCGCGCGACGACTCCTCGTAGTCATACCGCTGCTGTTCATCATCTCGGTGTTCGTGTTCATGCTCACCCAGTTGATCCCGGGCGACCCAGCGCGCACGGTCCTCGGTCTGAAGGCGACCGAGCACACGGTGGCGCAGAAGCGCCACGAGCTCGGCATCGACCGGCCGGCCGTCGTGCAGTACGGCCGCTGGCTCGGACACGCGGTGCGCGGAGACCTCGGGAAGTCGTGGTACCACCCGACCGAGAGCGTCAGCGACCAGATTCGGCTCCGGTTCCCGGTCACCGTCAACATGGCGGTCGGCGCCATCGTCATAACGATCCTGCTCGGGCTGCCACTTGGGCTCCTGGCCGGAACCCGCCCGCAGTCGCTCGCTGATCGCGTCGTCACATTTTGGAGTAGCGCCGCGATCGCGATGCCCGATTTCTGGGTGGCGATGATGTTGATCGTCATCTTTGCGGTGAAGCTCAAATGGCTTCCCGCGATCAGTTACGTCGACTTCAAGGTCAGCCCCTGGGAGTGGTTCAAGCATTTGATCTTGGTGTGGATCGCGATCGGCGTGCCTGGCGCGGCGTCGTTCGCACGGCAGTTGCGCGGCGCGGTGATCGACGCGATGGAACAGGATTATGTGCGTACCGCACGCGCGAAGGGGCTACGCGGCCGTACCGTTGTCGTGAAGCACGCCCTCAAGAACGCGGCGCTCGTTCCCGTGACCGTGCTCGGTTTGCAGTTCGCATACACGCTCGGTGGCACCGTCGTGTTGGAACGCATTTTCTCGTTCAACGGCATGGGTGCGTACTTCTTCAGTGCGCTTGACCTGAAAGACGTTCCCATTATCCAGGGCGTCACGCTTCTGGTCGCGGTGACGTTCGTGTTCGTCAACCTCTTCGTCGACGTGCTCTACGCGTATCTCAACCCCCGGGTGCGTCTCGGATGAACGCGCGCCTCTCATGACGATCGATTTTGAGCGGATTCAGGCGGCGAGTGTGCCGCCGTTGGGGAACCTCGACGGCGACAAGTTGGAGACGGCGCGCCGCCGCTTGTGGCGACGGTTCCGGCACAACGTCCCGGCGATGGTCGGCCTCGTCGTGCTGACCATCATCGTCCTCGCCGCGGTGCTTGCGCCGCTCATCGCACCGCACAGTCCCGACGCGACCGACCCGTTCCACAAGGGCGCGGCGCCGAGCGCGGCGCACTGGCTCGGCACCGACTTCAGTGGGCGCGACGCGCTCAGCCGGCTGATCTACGGCGGCCGGGTCTCCTTCGAAGTCTGCGCGCTCGTCGTGTTGTTCGCGATCGCCGCCGCCTTGCCGCTCGGTCTCACCGCCGGATATTTCGGTGGCTGGTGGGACTACCTCGTGTCGCGCGTCACCGACGCGTTGTTCGCGTTCCCGACCATCACACTCGCGCTCGCCGTCGCGACGATCTTCAGGAAAGGGCTGTTGACCGCGGCGATCGCTATCGCGGTGACGTTCATTCCCGGCTTCGTTCGGTTGATCCGCGCGCAGGTGCTGGCGGTGCGGGAAGAGACGTATGTCGAGGCATCCACGTCGGTGGGTGTGACCGAGCGGCGCATGCTCTGGCGTCACATCCTGCCCAACGCGGTGACGCCTCTCGTCGTGCAGATCGCGTTGAGCTTCGGTTACGCGCTGCTGGCCGAGGCGGGCCTGAGCTTCCTCGGGTTCGGTGTCCAGACACCGACGCCGAGTTGGGGCACGATGTTGCAGGATGCGTACAACGGCTTGCCCGGCACCACCTGGCCCGTCTTCCCGCCCGGTATCGCGCTCGCCATCACGGTGCTCGCGATCAACCTCGTCGCCGACGGCATGCGCGACTCCCTCGGTCGCGAGGTCTACAACGTGAAGGCGTTCACAGAGTGAGTGCACGAAGCGAGCCGCGCGCGTTGGCTGAACCCAGTGAGCCGCTGCTGTCGGTGCGCTCCTTGTGCGTCGACTTTGCGTCGGCCGACGGGTGGCTGCGCGCGGTCGAAGACGTGTCGTTCGACGTTGCGCCGGGCGAGGTGCTCGGCGTGGTCGGTGAGAGCGGTTCCGGGAAGTCGGTGTCTTCCTTGGCGGTGCTCGACTTGCTGCCGCATCGCGCCAGCCGGGTGAGCGCGGAGTCGATTCGTTTCGACGGCCGCGAGCTCACGCAGCTGTCGGCCGAGGAGATGCGTCGGATACGCGGCGGTGAGATCTCGATGATCTTCCAGGAGCCGATGACGAGTCTCAACCCCGCGTACACGGTCGGTAACCAGATTGCCGAGACCGTTCGGGTGCATTGGGGCGCGTCTCGCAAACACGCATGGCGCCATGCGGTCGAGATGCTCGATCGCGTCGGCATCCCGGACCCGCATCGGCGCGTCAAGGACTACCCGCACGCGTTCTCGGGTGGGATGCGCCAGCGGGCGATGATCGCGATGGCGTTGTCGTGCGGTCCGAAGTTGCTCATCGCCGACGAACCGACGACCGCGCTCGACGTCACCATCCAGGCGCAGATCCTCGAGCTCATCCGTGGATTGCAATCCGAGTTCGGCATGGCGGTCGTGTTCGTCACCCACGATCTCGGCGTGGTTGCCGACATCTGTAACCGCGTGGTCGTGATGTACGCGGGGCAGGTCGTCGAGCATTCGAATGTCGCCGACGTCTACATACGGCCGTCTCATCCATACACCGAGGGCCTGCTCGAATCGATGCCACAGGTCGCGGAGCTGGGTAAGCCGCTCACGGTTATCCCTGGACAGGTTCCTCGACCCCAAGACTTCGCGACCGGGTGCCGCTTTGGCCCGCGCTGCAAGTACGAGAGCGAAGCGTGCGCGCAGCCCGTCTCGCTCCTCGAATCCCCGTCTGGGATGAGCCGCTGCGTGAAGGTCAAAGACCTCGAGCTCTCCGGGACGCGCTGGCGCGCGGTGACGGGCAGCACCACCGCACCATCGGAGAACGGCCGCGCCGATACCCACGACCCGCTCCTGCGCGTCCGCGGATTGGCGAAAGAGTTCCCGGTGCAAAGCAGCGTGCTGCGGCGCGTCGTCGGACGTGTCCGCGCGGTCGATGGTGTCGATTTCGAGGTCGCGCCGGGCGAGACACTCGGGTTGGTAGGGGAGAGCGGCTCGGGCAAGTCGACGGTTGCGCGGCTACTGCTGCGGCTTCTCGAACCGACGCGCGGCACGATCGAGTTCGACGGCACCGACATCACGACGTTGTCGCGTCGCGACTTGCGCAAATTCCGGCGCAACATGCAGATCGTCTTCCAAGACCCGTACTCGTCACTCGATCCGCGCTCGACAATCGCGGAAACGGTCGGCGAGCCGCTCGAAGTGCATCTCGGTATGAAGGGCGCCCCACGCGACGAACGCGTCGCGATGCTCCTCGAACGCGTTGGTCTCGGGCGCCACCTCCTCCGCCGGTTTCCGCACGAGTTCTCGGGTGGCCAACGTCAACGCATTGCGATTGCACGAGCGCTCGCGCTCGATCCACGCCTCGTGATCTGCGACGAGCCGGTTTCGTCCCTCGACGTCTCGACGCAGTCGCAGGTGATCAACCTGTTGAAGGAACTGCAGTCGGAACTCGAGCTCGCATACGTCTTCATCGCACACGATCTCTCGGTCGTGCGCCATATCAGTGATCGCATCGGCGTCATGTACCTGGGGCGCATCGTCGAGATCGGTGACGCCGAGCAGGTCTATACGCGGGCACGGCACCCGTACACCGCCGCGCTGTTGTCTGCCATCCCGGTGCCTGATCACGTGGCGCAGCGTCAGCGAGAACGCATCGTCTTGGAAGGCGACGTTCCGAGCCCGCTCAACCCACCGTCGGGATGCCGGTTCCATACTCGCTGCCCGTACGCGATGGAGATCTGCGCGGTCGAGGATCCGCCGGCTTCCTCCGCGCCGGGCGGCACCACCGTTTACTGCCACCTGCACACGAGTGGCCCGCGCCTCGCCGGCGCGCCGCTCGCTGAGTACGCGGGGGCGACCATCTGATGGCTGGCGAAGCTGCAGAACGATGTCAAACAACACCCTGGGGGGTCATCACGTGAGGTTCCGAACGATATTTGTATTGGCTGTCGCGCTCACTGCGTTGCTCGCAGCATGCGGTTCCAGCTCGAAAAAGGGCGCGAGCCCGACGACGACGTCGACACCGGCGGTAACGGCGACGCCGACACTGCCGCCGACAACAACCACGACGTCACCGCCGAGCCCATACAAGGCATCGGCTACCCCGACCACGGGGCTCACCGACGGTCAGGACGTCACGGTCACCGTGAGCAATTTCAAGGCCGGACTGACGCTCGGCATCAACGAGTGCGCCCAGAAGGGTGACGCCGCGGTGGACGCCCCGGACTGCGCGCTCGACCACCTTTCGACGCTGAAGGTCGGTGCCGACGGCACCGGCACCGGCACTGCGAAGGTGTACGCCAACAACATCGGGTCGAAGAAGCACGACTGCGCCGATCCGACGACGCGCTGCTTCATCAGCGTCGGCGAATTGACGGCCGATCCCAACGCCCAGCGGGCCGACGACGTCAACCTGAAGTTCGGGGCGTAGCCGCCCAACCGTCCGGAGCCATGCCCGCACCTACAGTGCGGGCATGGCCGGCCGGGCGGGAGACCGCAGGTGCGGTCACGCGTTCGACGATTCGGTAATGATCGAGCGCCGGAGGTCGGAGCCGCATGAGTACAGACCAACCGAAGTCGTTCTTCCTTTCCCCCGAGGCGCATGAATATCTCGTCGCGCACGGCACACCGCCGGACGACGTGCAACATGACCTGATCGAGGAGACGGCAAAGCTCGGCGGTATCGCCGGGATGCAGATCGCGCCCGAGCAGGGCGCGTTCATGACGGTGCTGACGCGCGTGATCGGCGCGCGGCGCGCGGTCGAGGTAGGAACCTTCACCGGCTACTCGGCGCTGTGCATCGCCCGCGGTCTCCCCGACGACGGACAGTTGTTGTGTTGCGACGTCTCCGACGAGTGGACGTCTATCGGGCGGCGTTACTGGGAACGCGCCGGGCTCGGCGGCAAGATCGAGCTTCGCCTCGGCCCGGCCGCCGACACGCTGCGTTCGTTGCCCGCCGAGGAAGTGTTCGACCTCGCGTTCATCGACGCCGACAAGCCCAGTTACGCCGTGTACTACGAAGAGATCCTGCGCCGGCTCCGGCCGAACGGCGTGATCCTCGTCGACAACGTGCTGTGGGACGGTCGAGTGTTCCAGCCCGACGCCGACGACGAGAACACGCTCGCGATCCGTGCCTTCAACGACATGGTCGCGGCCGACACGAGGGTTGAGGCAGTGATGCTGCCGCTTTCCGACGGTCTGACGCTCGCACGCAAACGCTGACTACATGCCTCGCAGCATCTTGTAGATCGGCGCCATTTTCTCGCGGGTGGAGTCAGGGAGCGGCACGATGGGGCCGAGCAGTTTCGCCCCCCACACGATCTCCGCGGTGAGTTCGACGAGGTTCGCGATCTTCAGCGCGTCCCTCGCGGACTTCCCGACGGTCAACAATCCATGGTTCGCCATCAGTACCGCGGCGCGGTCGGCGACCCACTTCGAAACCTCGTCGGCGAGTTCTTGTGAGCCGGTGAACTCGTAGTTCGCCACCGGCACATCGCCACCGACGAACACTTCGACCTCTTCGATCGCGCACGGGATCGGCTCCCGAGTCAACGCGAACATCGTGCAGTACTTCGCGTGGCAGTGGATCACGGCGTGAATGTCGTCGTAGGCCTTCAGGCACGCGAGGTGCAGCATCTTCTCGGTGGTCGGGTGGTTCTTGCCTTCGAGCACGTTGCCGTCGAGGTCGGTGACCACGAGGTCGTCGAGCGTCATCGTTTCGTAGGCCAACGACGACGGTGTGAGCACCACGTTGCCGTCGGGGAGCCGCGCCGAGAAGTTTCCCGCGGTGCCGTGCACAAGGTTGGTGCGCAGGCTTTCCTGCGCAACCCACAGCAGGTCGGCCTTGATCTCCTCGGCCGTTCCCTTGAGCGCACTCATCCTGGCAAGACCTCCGGGTTCACGATGTGCAGCGGGCGCTCGCCCCGCAACAGCCGATCGATGTCGTCGGCGATCATCTTCGAGTGGTTTGCCTCGGTGTCGTACGTGGCGCCGCCAATGTGCGGTGTCAACACCACGTTCGTCATCGAGCAGAGCGGGTGATCGGTGGGCAGGTTTTCACCCTCGAAGTGGTCGAGTCCGGCGCCGCCCAGATGACCTGAAGCCAACGCTTCGGTGAGCGCATCCGTGTCGTGCAGCATCGCCCGGGCGCTGTTGACGTAGATGGTGCCGGGCTTCATGCGCGCGAACTCGTTCTTGCCGATCATGCCGCGCGTCTCGTCGGTGACCATGGCGTGCATGCTCACGACGTCGGCCTCTTCGAGGAGGTCGTCGAGCGAGTGTGTGGCCTCGGGGTTGTACGGGTCGTACGAGATCACCCGCATGCCGAGCCCTTCGAGGCGCCATTTCGTGGCGCGCCCGACTGCGCCGAGCCCGACCACGCCCGCCGTCCGTCCGGCGAGCTGCCACGCTCGGTAGCGCTGGTAGGGGATGAGGCCCTCCGCGTAGATCTGACCCGCGCGCACGTCCTTGTCGGCCGGGATCAGGTACCGGTTCACCGCGAACAGCAGCGCGATGGTCATTTCCGCTACCGCGTCGGCGTTGCGGCCGGGCGCGCGCAGCACCGGTATGCCGGCTTTTGTGGCCGCGGCGACGTCGACGTTGGTCGGGTCGCCGCGGCAGCTGCCGATCACGCGTAGCGGCAGGTCGAACACCGGGCCGCGCACGAAATCGGACTCCACGACGAGGATGTCGGCGCCTTCGGCTGCGACGCGGGCGGCGAGCTTCTCGCCGTCGTAGATGCGAAGCGGTCGTTGCTCGATCCACGGGTCGTACACGACGTCGGCGAGCGACTGCAGTGTCGTCATGCCTTCGCCCCGGAACGGCGCGGTTACTAATGCCTTCGGTCGGTCGGCCACGGCTGCATGTTCGCACGGACGTGACGCCGGCGTCAGCTTCAAGCCTCCCCCAACACTCCCTCAAGCCCGCCGGGTTGTTGCATTCATGCTCCCGTACGGGCGCATAAGTCCCACAACCCGGCGATCTTCGGGCCGGGTCGGCGGCGCGCGTACCTGACTAACGTGTCAGGTATGCCGATCCACTATGAGCAGGACGACGAGCACATCGTCCTCATCACGATCGACCGGCCCGACGCGCGTAACTCGGCCGATATGGAACATTTCAAGCAACTGCGCGAGGCGTGGGAGCGTTTCCGGGACGACGACGCTGCGTGGGTCGCGATCATCACCGGCGTCGAGGACGCGTTCTTCACCGGCGCCGACCTCAAGCGTTACGTGCCCGAGATCACGAAGTTCCAGAAGCAGATCGCGGAGGAAGGCCTCACCGAACTGCACGGCTACCGCCTCGACGACGGCACCCGTTCGGTGCTGCGCAATTTCGAGTTGAACAAACCGATCGTCGCCGCGGTGAACGGTTTCTGCACCGCGGGCGGCATGGAGATGCTCGGCGGTATCGATATCCGTATCGCGTGTCCCGAGGCGAAGTTCGCGGTGATGGAACCGAAGCGGGGGCTGTTCGCCGGCGGTGGCACCACGGTGCGCCTCCCGCGTCAGATCCCGTGGCCGCTCGCAATGGAGTTTCTGCTCTGCGCCGACCTGATCCCGGCCGAGCGGGCCTACGAGATGGGGCTGCTCAACGCGGTCGTGCCGCGCGACCAACTGCTCGACAAGGCCTATGAGTTCGCGCGGCGCATGACGGCGAACGCGCCGCTCGCCGTTCAGGCCACCAAGCAGAGCGCGCTCGGCAGCCTCTACCACGACGAAGACGAGATCAAGGCGCTGCGCAACGCGGTGAAGGCACTGAAGGGTGCGCTCGAAACCGTGCGCCCCGACGACCCGCAGACCGCGAAATCCGCGATCGCCGCCGCCACCGACGTGCTCGATGGTCTCGCCAAGGAACTGCGTACCGCGTTCGAGAAAGAATCGCGCCTGTCGTCGAGGATCTTCCAGACCGAGGACGCGAAGGAAGGCCCGAAAGCATTCGCAGAGAAGCGAGCGCCCAACTGGCAAGCGAAGTGAGCGGCATCGATCCGCGCACGCCGTGCATCGTCGGCGTCGGGCGCCGCACCTGGCACCCGTCCGACGTCGGTCCTGACGGTGCGCCCGAACCGCTCGCAATGTGGGAGCACGTCGCTCGCGCCGCGGCCGCCGACAGCGGCAACGCCGCCATCCTCGAACAGCTCGACAGTGCGCAAGTGGTGTTCTGCCAGACGTGGCAGTACGACGACGCCGTCGACCGCCTGTGCGAGCGCCTCGGCACCGGCCCGAAGCACCGGTTCTACTCGGGAATCGGTGGCACCACGTCGCAGCAGCTCGTCAACAAAACCGCGCGTTCGATGCTCGACGGCGAACTCGACGTCGCGCTGATCACAAGCGCGGAAGCTCTCGCCACGCAGCGGGCATACAAGAAGCGAGGGGAGCGCGCGGCGTACTCGTTCAAACCAACGGAGAAGCGTCCTTTCCCGTGGGAAGCGCCGATGCACCCGGCCGAAGTCGCGCACGAGGTGTTCCAGGCCTGGCTCACGTTCGCGGTGTTCGACAACGCCCGCCGCGCCTGGCTCGGCACGAGCCTCGACCAATACCGCACCGACATCGGCGAGATGATGGCGCCCCTCACGCGGATTGCCGCGGCGAATCCCGATGCCTGGTTCCAGAGCGAGCGCAGCGCCGAGGAGTTGGTAGGGGAGACTCCCGACAATCGGATGGTCGGCTA
>JAODBJ010000245.1 GCA_025463905.1 Actinomycetes bacterium | reverse complement strand
CGTTGTGTATTGGTACCTGGGGCGACCGACACCAGCACCGAGTCTGGCTCGCGCGGCGATCGAATCGGCACCGAACTGTGCCGCCCTGGCATCGCTTGTCGAGGGCTACTCGCTCAACGCTGACTCCAACTACACGGCATCAGCCGACTGCAAGGAAGCGAAGAAGGTGATGCGCCAGCGGCAATGCGGCGCCCCCAGCGACCCGTGCTATTGAGCGTGCGTCGCTACGCAACACTATTTGTTGCGTAGCGACGCACGCCCGCGCGTCGAGTCAGGACGCTTTTACGTTCTTGCTGGCGGTGTCGGCTAGGACGGGTTTGGCGGTGCCTACGAATTTGTTGCCGGCAATGGTTGCGTCGCTCGACGCGTGCAACTCAACCGCGGGCATTTTCCGATCGGGTGGTGCGTGTACTTCGTTGTGTCGGATCGTGACGTGGTCCGTATTGCGGAAGTAGAACACGCCCCGCGAACCCTCGTCGCTGACCCGGCCAGTCACCTGGAAGACGTTGTCCGCAAAGGTGAATGGTCCGCGCTTACCGGCGAGTGGACCGAAGACGAAGACGCCGCCGCCGCTTGCTTCGCGCGTCACGTTGCCGGTCACGGTGACATCGCCGACGTCCACGCCCGCGCCTTTGTTCGCGAGCCAGAAGTTGCGCACCGGGCCGGTGGTGTTGGCGACGATGCGGATTCGTCGGGCCGAGCTTGTCTTCTTGTCGAGTTCGATGTCGAAGAGTGAGCGCGCGACGTTGCCGATTTCGTTCCCGACGATCAACACGTCTTCGCTCTTCGTGAACGAGATGCCCTGCCGCCCACTGCGATCGAATGTCGATCGGGCCACGGTGATGTTCTTGCTCGGCGTGCCCTTGCGGCCGGCAATGTTCACGAAGTCGCCGTAGGTGTCGTAGGCCTGGACGCGGTCGAGGAACACGCCGTCGTCGCCGCTCAACTTGAACGCGTGTTGCGCTTCGAGGTCGGCCACGTATGCCGCTTTGGACGTACCGGCGTGCGGGTTGGCGCCTCGCACGATGAGGTCCTGCACGGTGATGTTGCTGCTCGACCGCAGCACGAGCTGGCACCGATTGCGGTCGCGCTTCTTCCCCGCGCCCGCGGTCTTCGCTTGGAGCGTCGCGCCGTGGCCGTCGAGGAGGAGGTCATGACGATCCTCCAGCATCACCGTGCCCTCGATGCGGTAACACGCGTGTGCCGGCAAAGAGACCGTGGAGCCGTCGGGCACCGAATCGAACCACGCCTGCAGCGCGTCGGTGACGTCGGCGGAACAATTTCCTGCGATCGACTTCGGTGGGGTGTACGTGCGACCGTGGGGCGGGGTGACGCCGGCCGCGGTGATGTGGTCGGGCACCGACGCCTTCCCAACGTTCAGCGGTCCCGCCGATTGCGATGTGGAATTCCCAGTGCTCGTCGCGCCCGGTTGCGTTGACGCGGTCGTGGTGTGGCTGCTCGAGCACGCCGTCGCCGTCGCGACGATGACCGTCAGCGCGACCGCGATCCGCTTCCCCATGAGGTTGCCCACTATTACGAAGTGACGCGGTACGACAGATCGAGCGCGCGGTACTTGTCGAGGTTGCGACTCGTCGCGACGATCGTCGCGGTCGTGGTGCCGGCCGGTGTGTCGACCGGGACCCAGTGGCGCCGACCGTCGGCCGGCACGAGCACCGTGTGACCACCCGCCCGAACCCGTACCGATACTGGAGTCGCGCCGAGCCGCATGTGCGCGGCCACACCAATCACGCCCCGCCAACGGAAACCCTTCGGTACGACGAATGAAACACGCGCGACGGATGGGCCGACCGGCGTGTTCTGGATCGTGAGCCGTTGCCGATCCGGGTGCACCAGGTACACACGCGGCTGGTAGAGCGTGCGGTCGCGGAGGGCGCGTAACTCGGTCGTCGTATACCGCGCGTGCAGCGACGATGCGTAGGAGCGCAGGTCCCAGGCGAAGAGCCGATCGTTGTGGCCGCGCACGATGGGCGAGCCGAGCAGCTTCGTGACGTCACGGATTATGCGCCGGCCATTGTCTTTGTAGCCCCACCGGTCGAGGGTCAGCCCGGAGAAACCGACGGCGCTGATGTCGTCGAGGAACGTCGGGACCGGCGTCAACGCCGCGGGGAACTGCCAGTCACCGACGCGGCCGCGTACGCCGCCCGCGCTCCAGCGCAGGTGGGAAGAGTGGAGGTAGCCCTCTTTGATCAGGTCGTAGTTCGCCATGTGCAGGCGCTGGCGCGACTCGGGGAAGTCGACGACGGGGAGCTGAAACACCATCGCGTTGCGGGGGAGTTGCCGTTCGAGTGTCTTCACGAAGAGGTCGTCGGCGCGCCATGCGGCTCGACGATCAGCGGGGTGCGGAAGAAAGGCTTGCGACGTCTGATCGAACACGCCCACAACGCAGACCAGCGCGAGAAGCGTGACGAACACGACGCGCGGCCGGCCGACGCCATGACGTTCGAGTCGAATCCGAAGCCGGCGGTACAAGCGGTCGGCAACTCGCGCGAGCGCGGCTATTGACGCGAACGCGATGACGATCGCGATCCGTACCCACGCGCGGATTCCCAAGAAGCCGATCGGCGCGAGCATGCGGTCGAGACCGCCCTTTGTCGCGATGAGGACCGCGAAGACCACGATGCATGCGAGCCGGACGTCGATCGGTGGACTGCGGTGATCGCGACCGCCGACCGCGTGCTCACCATCGGGCCGAACGACTCGTCGCAGCAAGCCGAGGACGAGCACGACGAAGCCGATCGCACCGATGAGGCCGAGGTTCGCCGTCTCGAAGCCCTTCGGTCCGGATGGAGCGAGCAGGTCGCTGAGCCGGGCGAAGGGTGGGAATCGATGCTGGTAGATGGGGCTCAGCAATTCGGAGAGGCGGAGACCCAGCGCTTCCGACGCGGTGGCCGTCCGTTCACCTACGGCGAGCGGATTCGGCGGGTGTGTGGCGCGGAACCACAGCGTCGGCAGGTTCGCGAGCGCGCTGGACGCGAGCGCCGCGCCGGCGAACAACACGAGGAGCTTGATGCTCTTCCACGTGCGGAACACGATGCTCGTGAAGAGCGCGCAGCAGGCGCCGAGTGCGAGAAAGAACGCGAGGTAGTACAGGCCCGTGACGCCGATGAACAACGCTCCCGCGACCGGCCATGCCAGCGAGTCCAACCGCGGGATCGACCATGGCCGCGGTCGCCGCTCGCGTCGCGGCCGGTCGCGCACGTCCATCAGTCGTACGCATAACCACACGGTGATGGGGACGCCCACATAGAACGCGAGGTTCTCGTGCCCGATGCCGTTGCGGAAGTGGTACGGGCTCAGCGAGAACAGCACCGCGCCCGCCACCGACGACGCGTGCGAACACCGCAGCGCGCGCATCACGGGGTACGCGACCGCGGCGGTCAACGGGAACGTCAGGAGCCAGAACAGGTTGTCGGTCAGCGGGACGTTGTTGCCCGTGAGACCGAGGATTCCCTTCTTCACCGTGTAGGCCGCGACGTCGCCGCCCATCGGCCACTCGGACCATTGCTGGCCGAAGGGTGCGTTCAGATTCGGGTTGTGGAGGTACCAGCCCGTCTCGGCCACGTTCTTCGTGATCATCATTTCGAGCGTGGCGTCTTGCTCGTCGTCGGTGGTCGTGTGCGCGTACTGAAAAGGAACGTCGAGTGGTTTGTTCCACAAGCTCGTTATCACCACGAGCCCGATGGACGACAGCAACGCGGCGAGTGCCGCGCCGGCGAGCAGCCGTTGCGCGGCATGCCGGCGGATGAGCTGTGGGTCGACCGGCCCAGGTACAACGACCTCGCCTTGGGCGTCATCTCTGCCCGCGCCTGGGACGTTGCCAGGTTCGCGAGGCCCCTCGCGCGGCGGCGTGAGCACCGGCACGTTCACGAACCCCGGAAGATAGTGGCGCCGTGGGGCGGATTTAGCGCGGCCCCCGCGCCGGCCGCCACTCCTAGTCGTGCACTATCGCGACGGCCGCTGCGCCGGAAGTGAACCCGACCGCGCTGCCGCGGAACGGCGCGGCGAACGCGAAGACGCCGCCGTCGCTCGCCATGAGCCAATAGCCGCTCCCACTGGGCGTTGCTGCCATGCCTACCACTGGGGCCGCGAGACGGATTGCGCCGGTCGATCCGTGGAAACGAGCATCGCCGAACGCGAAGATGCCGCCGTCGGTCGCGACCAGCCAGTAGCCGTTACCGCTCGCGGTGCGCGAGATGCCGACGACGGGTGCGTTGAGGTGGATGGCACCGGTGGAGCCGCGGAACCGGGCGTCGCCGAACGCGAACACGCCGCCGTCGCTCGCGACGAGCCAATACCCCTTACCGCTTGGTGTGCGCGCCATGCCGACGACGGGTGCGTTGAGGTGGATGGCACCGGTGGAGCCATGGAACCGGGCGTCGCCGAACGCGAACACGCCGCCGTCGCTCGCGACGAGCCAATAACCCATACCGCTTGGTGTGCGCGCCATGCCGACGACGGGTGCGTTGAGGTGGATGGCACCGGTGGAGCCATGGAACCGGGCGTCGCCGAATGCGAACACGCCGCCGTCGCTCGCGACGAGCCAGTAACCCTTACCGCTTGGTGTGCGCGCCATGCCGACGACGGGTGCGTTGAGGTGGATGCCACCCGTCGACCCATGGAAACGCGCGTCGCCGAACGCGAACACGCCGCCGTCGCTCGCGACCATCCAGTACCCCCGAGCACCCACTGGCGTGTCAACACCGACGACGGGACTGCGCAGGTGCACACCGAACAGCGATCCGCAGTTCGGCGCGCCGCCCGACGGGAACACATTCCCGTCGCTGCCGACAATGGTGTACCCGGTGTGAACGGAAGGGCGTACGCACGTGCTCGGCGGGTGTGGGGGCGGCCCGGCCGGCCCGTCGAACGCGGCCACGCCGCCGTTGGTGCCGATGAGCAGCAGCCCGAGCGCCGCGGTGGGTGACGCGAAGTGCGGTACCCGTCCGATCTCAGCAGTCGCAAGGGTCGCGCCGGTCGCAGGATTGAGTCCGTAGAGCTTTCCCGACGGCCAGTCGACCGACCACAGCACACCACCCGCGACGATCGGTGGTCCGGCGTTGGCGGTTGCGGGACCCGTCCAACCCAGCGACATCGAACGTCCGGCGGCATTGATGTTCACCGCCTGGATGTGTTCCGTGCACGGGACGAACAGACGCGAACCATCGAATGCCGTGCCACCGAATGCCTCGCCTCTGCACACGGCCAGTTGCTGAACCGTGCTGAGCGACGCTCGATCAATGAGGAAACCCACTTGTTGCTTGCCGACCTGGAACAGGAGGTTGTTCGGCAGCAGCGCAGGGCCGACCGAACCGAGGTCGCGGTCGCCGCCGGGGAACGTCGAGAGGTTGGCCAACAAGTGCAACGTCGGGTCGAACTTCAGCACGCTTTCGCCGTAGTCGTGGTTCGCTGCGTTCGGGTCGGGGTTCCCGGTCGACACATACACGTTGCCGGTGCTGTCGATCGCCGGGCCGCTCGTCGCCCAGATCGCGCCTTCGCCCGTGTGTGGCGTCACGTTGAACGCGACCTTTCCACCGCCGTTCTCCGCGATCGACACGAGCCACCCGTGGTACGGCCCGCAGTCGCCTGCGTGTCCTCCGTAACCGATGTACACGCGGCCGTTGCCGAGCGCGAGCGCGGCGCGCTGTTGGATGTAAAGCGGGTCTTGCGGCGCGCCGGGATCGGCGTTCACCGACACCCGGCGCGCGCCCGTGATCGCGTCGATGCCGACGAGCTGATGGTGGATCTGCTTGAACCCGTCCTGGATCGCGGCGAGCACGAAGATCGTGTGGGTCGCGGTGTCGATCACCGGCGTGGACGTGATTCCGAGTGGGCTGATGTTGCCGCACCCGACCTGCGGGGCCACGGGATTGACCGGCGGGCCGAGGTGACGCGCCCAGAGCACGTGACCGTCGTTTGCGTCGAGCGAGTACACGGTGTTGTTCTCGGTTGCTGCGAAGACTCGGCCGGCGAACACTGTTGGTTGGCCGTAGACGCTGTTGTCGAGCGACGCGGTCCACCTTCGATGCAATGGCAGCACGCTCGGTTCACCGGTGGCGTTCCCGGTGCGCGCCGCGTTCGCGTGGTACACGGGCCAGGTTGACGACGCGTTCGCTGCGGTCGCTCCCGCGAGCAACACGAGAGCGCTCGCCGTCGCGAGCGCGATTCGACCGTACCTACGAAGGGGTGCACGCATGCGTGCAGTTTGGCGCGTCGCTTCGCTCGATCTACGTCAGGGGAGCGAGACGGGCCTGAGTGTCGGCGCGGGCGAGGCGGCGCAGGGTCGACGCTCGCGCTTGTGATGCAATCGCGCCACGGCGCGAAGGGTCCATAGGGTTCGAGCCCGCGACGGCGAGATCGGCGGCCGTGGGTTGGAACGCGATGACGTGGATGCCCGCGCGCCGCAGCCGCATCGCCTCGACGTCGAGAAGCATGCGCGACCAGCGCCGCGCCGGCTGGTCGACTGCGAGGCGCACGCCGCGGCCCGTGGACGACATCGGCGAACTGATGATCACGAGGTCGAGCGCCGCCGCGTTCAGCAGGTCGGCATTCGTCGGCGAATGCGCACCACCGTCGACGAATCGTTCACCGTCGATCCCGACCGGGCGGAAGTAACCGGGAATCGCACACGATGCCGCGACGGCATATGGCAGTGGTGCCGCCGCGTCGCGACCGAACACGACGAGTTTCCCGTCGCGCTCGCGCACCGCGCAGATCCAGAGCGGATCATTCGGCCATGCGGATGGCGCGATTTCGCCGACGGCATTCACGATGAGGTCCGCGCTCACTGTCCCCTCCGGCAAGAGACCGGCGAGCAACGCGAGTGGCCGCGCCGAGAACGGCCGCGCCGCCGCGCGTGCGAGCGTGCGCGCGACATGCGCGCCGATCGGCGCGCGCCGGGGGGTTGGCGTGAGTGGGGGAGTGCGACGGCCCGCGCCCGCCCGCATCTTTCGGGCACCGTCGGGTGACAGCGCCCGCCCTTCGGCGTCCGCGAGGAGATCGGCCGGCGCCAAGCCACTTCGCAACGCCGCGCCGGTGATCGATCCCGCTGACGTGCCGACGATGATCGTCGAACGACGCGCGTCCCAACCGGTTGCTTCAGCGAGCGCCGCGAGCACGCCGGCATGGAACGCACCGCCGGCGACACCGCCCGCGCCGAGGACCAGCCCGATTCGGGACGGCACGCGGTCAGGCCGGTTGCAGCGCGGACACGTCGAGCCCGCTGGCGCGCGCCAACGCGTCGAGGTCGTCGACGATCGCGTCAGCGAGCGTCCACAAGTCGGGGACGAGCGCCGGACAGCTCACCAATCCGAAGTCGAGTGTGTTGCGGTAGCTCTGCACCGTGATATTCAAGCCTTGGCTTTCACCGATCGCCGATACGGGGTAGTAGTGGAGGAGTCGGGCGCCCGCGCTGTAGAGCGTTTCGCGCGGTCCGGGCACATTCGACACCACCAGGTTCACCGGCGCCGTGAAGCGGTTCGCCACCTGGAAGCGCGTAGCCATGCGGCTCGCGCGAGTGAAGACCGCGGGTGGTGAGAACTGCGCGAAATCGGTGAGCGCATCCGCCGGGAGCGCGTCGAAGATGCCCTTCGCCGTCATCATCGAGTCGTGCACTTTCTGCACGCGCAAGAGCGGGTCGGCTTCGTTCGTCGGGAGGTTGGCGATGATCCCCGAAACGCGATTGGTCCACTTCTCGGTCTCGGCGCCGGTACGGATCGACACGGGCACCATCGCGACGAGTGGATCGTCGGGGAGGGCGTCGTGCGCAGCGAGGTATGTGCGCAATCCGCCGGCGCACATGGCCATCACGACATCGTTCACCGTGGCGCCCAATGCGTTCTTGACTGCCTTCACGGTGTCGAGTGACGTCGATCGGAACGCGAAGGAACGTTGCGGCGTGATGCTCGCGTTGAAAGGTGTGCGCGGCGCGCGTAGCGACGGGAGCGCAAGCGGCGGCTCGTCGCGTTCGGCCGGGCGTTGCCGTCCGAGGTTGAGCACCGCGCCTAATGGGCCGTGCAGGCTCGCGCGTAGCTGGTTCCCCGCCGCAAGCAGCAACGGATTGCGCGTCGCGCGCCCGAGCTCGCGTAGCGTGCGGGCAGAGAGCACGAGCAACCGTCCCGGTTTGCGGGCGATGCTGGCGACGGCATGCGCGAGGAGCTCGATGTCGTTGGGCAACCGGGGTGCGGGGTCGCGCGGTGGTGGAGCGTCGATCGCGTCGCCGTCGGGGCTCGCGTCGAGCATCAACGCGAGGAGCTCGGCGCCTGACGCGCCGTCGATAGTCGCGTGGTGCACTTTGGTGAGGATGGCGAAGCGATCGCCGGGGAGTCCCTCGATGACGTGGCTCTCCCACAATGGGTGCGCGCGATCGATCGGCCGGGCGATGATGCGCGCGACGACGTCGGCCAATTGTTCGTCGGTGCCGGGCTTCGGCAATGCCGTGTGGCGGAGATGGAAGTCGAGATGGAAGTGGGGGTCTTCGACCCAGAACGGATGATCGAGACCGAACGGAACGCTCACCGGGCGGCGAGTGAGCGGTTCCAGGAGATGGACGCGGCGTGCGACCTGGCGGTGCCACTCGGCGAACGGTTCGTAGGACGCCGACGGGCGCTCGTAGATCGAGAGGCTCGACACGTGCCCGACGGTCGAGGGCGTCTCCATATAGAGGAATGCGGCATCCAGACCAGATAGCTGTTTCACGCGGCCCCCTCGACGGTCAGCCCGCGTCGGGACGTTACGCCTACCGGCCGCGTCGCTCCAGGGCTTGGACACAAGCGGGTGGGTTCGCACCCCTTTTCGCTCTGGTGCCGGCAACCTGTCGGTGATCACGGGACCATGCTTTGCTGTGAGCGTGGTGCTGCTGGGGCGCTCGCCGTGACGGCGGTATCGATGTGGGTGCGGGCCGATCTCCGTCGGCGCTGGCGTTCTTGGGTGGTGCTCGGCGTGCTCGCCGGCGCGACCGTCGGACTCGGCGCGGCGGGCGTGGCCGGAGCCCGGCGAAGCACGGGCGCGGTGCCGCGATTCGCTCGCGCCTCCGCTGCGCCCGACGCCGCGGTGCTCGCCAACAACCCGGCGTACGGACCGCGGCAACGCGCCGCGGTTGCAGCCTTGCCCGAAGTGCGGGTGGTGTACCCGTTCGCGGTCGCGATCGCGCTGCAGGTCGTTTCGCCGCGCGGTATGGACATCGGCCTGGTGCCGACCGCGCCCGTGAGCGTGCACCCCATGGCCGGGGTGCTCGTAGCCGGCCGGCTCCCCGACCCCGCCAAAGCCGACGAGGTCGTGGTCGACGAGAACGCGCACCGGCGTTTCGGTCTGACGATCGGGTCCGAAATGACGGTGCGCCAAGCCTCGCCCGGGCCGGGCGAGGGCAATTCGATCCCACCGGAACTGATGCCGAAGAACCCGAACTTGGCGTTCGCTGCTCGGCTGCGGGTCGTCGGGATCGCGAAATCGGTGTCGAGCGACATCGGGGTGGTGCCGAGTAGCGGTTTCTACGACAAGTACGGGGACCGCCTCGTCGTGCTCGGCAACGAGTTCGTCAGCCTGCGCCACGGCGAGGCCGACTTCCTTCGCTTTCAGCGCGACGTCACGCGCGTCACGGGGATGCAGCTCAACGTAGAGAACGCAGTCGACTTGTTTGGATTGCGTCAGGCTCGCAACGAGACTCGGGTCGAGGCCGACGGACTCTTGCTGTTTGCACTCGCGGCGATCGTGGTCGGCGGCGTTCTCGTCGGGCAGGCATTGGTGCGAGCCGTCACTGCCGGTGCGGCGGAGCTGCCGGCGTGGCGAGCGATCGGTGCCGACCGTCGCATCGTCGTGCCTGCCATGGCATTGCCGGCGGTCGTGGCGGCGGTCACCGGCGCGGTGACGTCGATCGCAGTCGCGATTGGGCTGTCGTCGCGCTTCCCCCTCGGCGTCGCGCGCCGTTACGACCTCGATCCAGGGTTCCACGCCGACGCAGTCGTGTTGGCCGCCGCCGCAACCGGCGTGGTCGTTGCGACGGTGTTGAGCGCGTACGTTGCCGCGGCGGTGCGAGCGCTACGCAGCGACGCACACCGTGGTCGACCCTCGAGAGCGGGGTCTTTGGCCGCGACGATGGGCCTGCCGCCGGCGTTCGTGATCGGGTCGCGTCTCGCCATTGAACCCGGCCGCGGTCGGAACGCAGTGCCGGTGCGTTCGGCATTGGTCGGCGCGGTTGTGGGCGTGCTCGGTGTCGCGGCGTGCCTCACCTTCCGGGCCGGTATCGAGGACGCGATTACGAGCCCGGCGCGATCTGGCATCGTCTGGGACTACGCGGTGTCGTCAGGCGCAGGTCCGGTCGCGTCGCGCGACGTCGCGACGATCGCCGCCGACCGCGACGTGTCGACCGTGCTGCGAGCGACGTGGGCCAGAGCGGTGCGCATCAACGGAGTGCCGACACCTACGTTCGGCACCGCGAACGTGAAGGGCGTCTTGCCGCTCGTCGTGCTCACGGGTCGCGCGCCGAAACGACCCGACGAGATCGCGTTCGGGCCGAGCACGATGCATGCGTTGAAGCTGCACGTCGGCGACAGCGTTGCGGTCGGCGCCACTCGCACGCGCCAAGTACGCGTCGTGGGCGAGGCATTGTTGCCACCGACCTCGCACACCGGTTACGACCAGAGCGGGTGGATGACCACACCCGGCTTGGAACGGTCGCTCGCGTCGCCGACCGGGCAGAAGCTCCTCGACGTCGAGGACTACCTCCTGGTGCGCTGGCACTCGGGCGCGAACGTGGCCGCCGCCCAGCGCCGTATCGCGGCGGTGGGCGGGCCGGGCACCTACTACTCGGTACCGGCCGCGTTGCCCACAACCGTCGTAGACCTCGGCCACCTTCGTTCTCTGCCGCTGGCCCTCGGTGTGTTCTTCGGTTTGCTGGCAACCGCGACGGTCGCGCACGCGTTGGTCACCACGGTGCGGCGCCGGAATCACGATCTCGCGGTCTTGCGCTCGCTCGGATTCACGCGTCGCAACTCGCGTGTCGCGATCGCGTGGCAAGCGACGTTGCTCGCGATCGCCGGCGTGGCGGTGGGCTTGCCGCTCGGCATCGTGACGGGCCGCGCGATCTGGCGTTGGCTCGCCGACAACTTTCCGATTGTGTACGTACCGCCGGTGGCACTCGTCGCGCTGTTGCTCATCGTGCCGGTAGCGATCGTGATCGCGAACGCGCTCGCCGCCGGGCCGGCGCACGCCGCGACGCGGATCTCTCCTGCGAAGGCCCTCCGAACGGAGTGACTCGCTCACCAACTCGTTATGGACGCGCCGCAACGCTCCGGCCCGACCGCGCCGCACGCCACGGTGACAGGTCGAGGTGCGGGTACCGCAGCGCGGTTTCTTCGATGAGGGCATCGTCCCAGATGGGGTGGCCCGGCCCGGGGAAACCGAACAGCGCCAACTGTTCGGGCGTGAGGCCCTCGACGAACGCCACCCATTCTCGAGAGTTGGCGCGCGACTGCAGCGAGTGGAATCCGATCCAATCCTGGCCCGCGGCCTTGTAGCTCACGTTCAACAAGAAACGCGCGGAGCCCGGAGTAGTGAGGTCGACCGCGCGGTGGAATACGTCCGTTCGGTAGGCGAGCAAGGACCCGCGTACTCCGGCAGCCGGTCGCTCGGCGGCGTACAGGTCCGGGCCGGACTTCGGCATCACGAGCGGCACGGTGGTCGAGTACTCGGCAGAGTCGCGCACCGACACGAGATGCGTTGGTGCACAACCCTCGTACACATCGGAGAGATAGAGGAACGTCTCGATGTGCCACCACGGCGGCTCCATGCGCAGCGGCAACCACGAGTGGTTTCGATCGGTGTGCATCGGTTGTTCGTAGTTGGTGAACCCCGTGTACTTCGCCGTGACCTGCGCCTGGTAGCAGCGAAGGTCCGTTGTGCCCATCGCGCGCTGCATGAAGTCGACGATGGCGTCGTGCACGCATAATCGGTTCAACGCGCCGCTACCCGGGAACGGGAACTCGCCGCGCCAACGATGCTGTTCGGGACGAAAGCCGGGGCCGGTTTCCGGCCACGTGAACACCTCACGCGACGCCGGAGGCCGGCCGATCCAACGGTCGGTCTGACCGGCGGGGTCGGAGTGGTATTGCTCGGCGGTCGGAAAGATCTCGGCGAGGTCGTCGACGACGGCGTCGATCTCGTCGGTGCCGATGAGACCGTCGAGCAACACCCAACCGTCGTCGCGCCATGCGGCGACTTCGTCGTCGGTCGCCAGCCGGGCAACCGACACACCATCATCCATCGTCGGTCTCCGTGCATCGATATTGGTCGAGTGGATCGTGGCGCCAGTCGAGCATCTCACGCCCGGCGGTGGCAATCGAAGCGGCGGGAAAGCGCCGCTCAGATTCAGATACCTACCACCTTGGGCGTCGCCGCGGCGGCGGCGGCGCGAAGTCGTTCGGCGAGGGCTTGCGGCACCTGCACCTTCCAGCCGGCGCGCGCGAGGTCGTCGCGGCTCATTTGTACGTCGGCACGCAGGCCTTGCGCGTTGTAGTGGAAGGTCCACGCCGCACCCTGGTCGTACACCTCGCGAAACGAGGTCGACGTGCCGTTCACCGCGGTGCCGAGGGCCATCCAACCGTCGTGGTTCGGTGCCGAGACTTGCACCTCGACTGCGAACTCGCTCGCGTTGGCAACGTCGACGTGACTCACGAAGCCGCCCGTTCGCATCTCCGGAGCGGCGATGAGGAGCGCCACCACAAAGAGCGCAGCGGACAGAACCCACCACCACTCGAAAGAGATGCGGCGCGTCGGGCGACTGCGGATTCCTTGGATCGAAGGAGCCGAGCTCATGGCAACACTCCCATCGCGCGTCAGCGCGTGTCTGAAGAACGAACGGAACGCTGTCTTCAGATGAGTGCCGGTGGCCCGCGCCGCCGTATCGCGAAGTGGTCGGTCGCGTCGTTGCACGATGCTCGTACGACGACCGACTTGCGGCGCCGGCTGGCATCGACCGCGAGCGCGACGCCGAGGACCGCGGCAATCGACCAGCTATGACGCGCGTGCGCGGCGAACTCGTCGTCTTTGGCGACGGCGGAGACCTTGACCTCCACGACTTCGACCGCGGTAACCAGCGCATTCGACGACGTGACGACGTGGTGGCGCGCGGGCGCCGCCGAGGGCGACGCGAACGTCTCGCCATGAGGGACGACTGGAAGCGTGGCGAGCGCCGCGATGACGACCAGCCCGAGCCGGACGCGACCGAAGATCAAGCGCAATGAGGCTACCGAGGTGTGGCGAGGCGACACGGTCCGGGCATTTCCGTCACCTATCGTGATGGTTGAAAGCGCAACTTTCCCGCAACTGTTCGAGGTGTCGTCGCGCTATGCCGGCAACGAAGCGTTCACAGAAGCGGTCGTCGATCCTGAAGTGGCTCCTCGGGGGTACGTTCCTCGTCGGCGTGGTCGTCGCAGTCGGGGTCTGGTACTTCTTCGTGCGCGACGACGCACCGCCGGCCGCGAAGCTCGTCGAGCGGCCGACGGTCGCGGCCAAGAGCGGTCCCGACGGGTCTTGGACCGTCGCCAAGAACGTCGACACCTTTGCCGGCTATCGCATCAAGGAGCATTTCGGCGCGCTCGATCACACCGCGGTGGTGCGTACACCTGCCGTGACCGGGAACCTCACGTTGGCCGGCACGAAGGTCGGCACGGTCAATGTCACTGCCGACCTCACCCAGGCCGAGAGCAAAGACACCCAGCCCCCCGGTGTGTTCCCGGTCTCGAACCGCATCCAATCGATGCGCACCGACGGCCTGCAGACCAACCAGTTCCCGACCGCCAAGTTCGCGCTCAGTGCGCCGATCACACTGGCGGGCGCGCCGAAGTCGGGGGTGCCGGTGAGTGCCAGCGCGACCGGTCAACTCACACTCCACGGCGTGACCAAATCGGTGACCATTCCGATCAAGGCCCGGTGGAACGGAAAGGTGATCGACGTGACCGGCAGCGTGCACATCGCGCTCGCTGACTACAGCATCACGCCGCCACAACGGAACTTTGTGCGAGTCGACAACAACGGGACGATCGAATTCCAGGTCACGTTCGCCAAGCAGTAGCCCGCGCGGTTACGTCAAGACGTTGACGGCGGGTCCGGAGCTGATGTTGTCGAGCAGTTGAGAAGACGTGGTGCCGGCCTTCGTTGCGATGTCGCTCAGGCTCGTGCCCTTCTCCAGCTGCGAGATGAGGTCGGCCGGCGTGAGATTCAACTGGCTCGCCACCGACGCAAGCATTTGCTCGACCCTTGCTTTGAAGTCGATCGCCGATACGTCGGTCGCTTGCCCTCGCGTCGCCGGCGGGCCGCCCGTGCCCTTGTGGTCGACGATGTGGTTGACCATCTCGTCCAGGTGTGACGTGAAGTCGCCCGGCACCGCGACGGGCGCGTTTGCTTGCATCGCGGTTTTCAGCACCGACACGAGATCGGTTCGAGCAACACCCTTGGTCTGCGCGACATCGGCGAGGCTCTTACCGCTCGCGAGCTGCGTTTTGAGGTCCGCGGCCGACATCCCGAAGAGGTCGGCTACCGCCTTCATGTCTTTCGCGAAGTCGGGACGGTGCGGCGGTGGCGCGCTCTGCCACGCCACGTTGGTCGAAGGGGAAGGCGAAATCGCCATGCTCATGGGACGCTCCTTGGGAGTGATCGTTCTTCCCATCGGCGCCTCGACGTGTGAAACCGAGCGGGAAGCGCACACTCACATGGAGTTCCAACCTGCTGGTCAGGAACCGTTGAGATTCGACGCAGGAAGGAGGACGCGGATAGTGGTTCCGCAGTCCGGTGCGGTCCGCAACGACACCCGGCCGCCATGCGCGATGACCACAGACTGCACGATCGACAATCCGAGCCCACTCCCGCCGTGGTGGCGACCCCGCGACTGGTCGCCGCGGACAAAGCGGCCGAAGGCACGTTGCGCGAGATCGGCGTTCATGCCCGCGCCCCCGTCTTCCACCTCGATCGCGCACATCCCGCCGTCTCGGTAGCCACGCACGGTGACCAGCACGGACTCGGGGGTGTGTACCAGCGCGTTGGTCAGCAGCGCACCGAACACCTGGCGGAGCCGATTCTCATCGCCGGTCGTCATCAACTGGTCGTCGGCCTCGACGCCGATGGAACGTGCGGGCTGTACCGCGGTCGCATCATTCGCGGCGTCGCGCACGAGTTCGGTGAGGTCGACCGGCGCCTGCTCGAGCGTGCGGCCCTCGTCGAGCCGCGCGAGAAGCAACATGTCTTCGACGAGGTCGTTCATGCGGGCGGCTTCCTGACCGACGCGTCGCATCGCGTCGTCGAGAGCACCCGGTTCGTCGAGACCGTTGCGGCGATACAGCTCGGTGTACCCGCGAATGGAGGTGAGCGGAGTGCGTAACTCGTGACTCGCGTCGGACACGAAGCGTCGCAGCCGTTCTTCGGCGGCTTGGCGTTCATCGAGCATGACATTGAACGCACGTCCGAGGCGTTCGACTTCGGTGCGGGGCGGCAGGTTCTCGACGCGGCGGTCCAATTCGCCGCCGGCTATCGCGTCGGCCGCGGCCGTCATCTCCTGAATGGGCCGGAGGCCCAGCCGCAGCACCGACCACCAGACGAGCACGAGAATGCCGATCGTGAGTGCGGCGGCGATGCTCATGACAATCAGAAGTCGCTGCGTCGCGGCGGCGACGTGGTCGAGTGGCAACGCCAAGACGAGATAACTGTCAGCCGCGCGCAGCACACGCGCGCGGTACGACGTTCCGCCCGCCGCGGCCACAGTGATCGGCCCCTTGTTCACCAGGGCGGCGATGTTGCGGCCCTGTAAGTCGGGCGCACCGAACCGTTGCAGCCCGGGGGCCACGGTATTGGTCACGGTGCCGTGCCCCGACACGGTCGCGACGTACAACTCGAAGAGGTCGGTCGGTACGCCCGCCGGCGGCGCGCGCCGAAGATCGACCGGCGGCCGGGGCGCATCGGCACCGGGAGGCGACAGGCGCCCGCGGGCCAAGCGGAACGCGGCCGGGCGCGCGGTCGCGAGCTGCCGGTCGACCTGGTTGACCAAATACCGTCGTTGGAGGACGACGACGGCGATGCCGGCACTCGCGACGGCGACACCGAGCACGATGAGCGCCACGATCAGTCGGGCGCGCAGCGTCATGACATTGCGTTGTCGCGAATCGTGTAGCCGACGCCGCGCAAGGTGTGGATCAAGCGCGGTTCGACATCGTCGACTTTGCGTCGCAGGTAGCTGATGTAGGTCTCCACCGCGGACCCGTCGCCACCGAAGTCGTAGTTCCACACGTGATCGAGGATCTGCGCTTTGCTGAGCACCTGCCCGACATTCAGCAGTAGGTAGCGCAACAGTTTGTACTCCGTCGGCGACACGTGAACGCTTCGCCCGGCCCTGGTCACCTGGTGGCGTTCGTCGTCGAGTTCGAGGTCGGCGCAGCGCAAAACGGTGTTGCGATCGGCGAACCCGGTGCGGCGGAGGACCGTGCGAACGCGCGCGAGGAGTTCTTCGAGCGCGAAGGGTTTCACGACGTAGTCGTCGGCACCGATCGTGAGCCCGCGGACGCGATCGTCGGTCCCGTCGCGCGCGGTGAGGAAGATCACCGGCATCGCTTCACCGTTGGCCCGCAGGCGTCGCAACAACGTGAACCCGTCGACATCGGGCAGCATGACGTCGAGCACCACGAGGTCGGGGAGGAACGACTGCGCCGCGCTCATCGCGTCCTGGCCGGTTCCGGCGGTGTGCGTGGTGTAACCGTCGAGCCGCAACGCCGAGCAGACGAGGAACGCGATGTTCTCCTCGTCGTCGACGACCAGGACCCTGGGCGCCCGTTCGCGTGCCGCCTGCGTCACGCGGTCGGGCTCTGGCCCGCACCGCCGGGACCACCACCGCCGGCGCCCCCGAAGCCACCGAAGCCCGTCGCACCCTCGGTTATCGAGGTTGCCGCGACGGCACCGTCGCTTCCGGTTGTTCCGGCGACGATCACGGTCTGACCCTGGCGCAGGTCGGCGAAGGTTGCGCTTCGGGTCTTGGTGACGGTCGTGGCGGTCGACGCGGTGACGGTCACGCTGTTGCCGTTGAACGACTGAATCGTGATCGTGTTTCCGTTGACCTTCGTGACGGTTCCGGTCGCGGCATTGCCTTGCGCGCGGTTCGCGCCGCCAGGTGCCCCGTTGCCGTTACCGCCAGGTGCTCCGTTGCCGTTGAACGGACGGCCACCACCGGGGCCACCGCCCAGCCCGCCGCCGGCGCCCGTATCCGTGATGCGCGTCGCCGCAGTTGTCGATCCCGACGTTGTGCCGACGGCGACGATGCGGTCGCCCTTGGCGATGTCGCTCACACTCGCGTTCGCGGTTGTGCTCACCTTGGTCGAGCCTGATGTGTGTACCGTCACGGCCGCGCCGGACGAGTCGGTCACAGTGATTGTCGAGCCATTGATGCCGCTGATCGTGCCGAACGTCGGCCGGCCGCCGCTACCAAATCTGCCGCCGAATCCGTAGCCGGCCGCGCTGGAACCGTTGGACGAGTTCTGTCCGTTGACGGTCGCGGTCGCAGCGCTGTGGTGGCCGAGGCCACGCGCGACAACGAAGGCCAGCCCGGCGAAGACCACGATGGCGATACCGATCGCCCATGATTGCCACGCCGGGCGAGAAGCGCGAGTCGTGTGCTCGTCGGGCGTGGGGAGCGGGCCCGGAGCGGACCCAGCTGCACCGATGTCGGGGGGTTCCATGCGTTAGCCACCTCGTCGAAGAGAGCGCCCAACCCAAATGCTGGTGCGCCGCGTGTACGAGGGACATGGTGCGGTTGTTTTCTTAGAACTACCTGTGAACTGCATTGGTGCTTTCCGAGATTTGTGGAATCACAGGCAACTCGTTGCCGCCTCCCAGGTTCGTTTGAGCCTGCCCCCCGACGCTGTCTGTGAGCGCCGCACTCGTGGCGCGTACGGACGACGCAGGAGGATGGGTGATCGGCACGCTCCGCCGCACGATGTTGCGCCGCGCCGTGATGGTCCCGTTCGCGCTCGTCATCGTCGTGGCCTCGGCGTGGTTCGGGTTCGCGTCGGGCGGGAAGTCGTCGGCAACGGCGAGTACCACCGAGCAGCTGTTCTCGGTGACCCCGGGGACGATGCGCGAGACGGTGTCGTCGTCGGGAACGGTCGCGCCGTCCGATACCGAAGACCTCAACTTCGCGGTATCGGGCACCGTGACTGCTGTCGCCGTGAAGGCCGGGGAGAAGGTGACCAAGGGTCAGGTGCTTGCCACCATCGACTCGGCCACGTTGCAGAGCCAAGTCACGCAGGCACAAGCGACACTCGACAACGCGGTCGCGCAGCTGTCGACCGACGAGAGCGCGAGCGCATCTGCCGCACAGATCGCGTCCGACAACGCGAACGTTGCCGCGGCGTATGCATCACTCGCGAGCGCGAAGCAATCGCTCGCGGGGTCGACCCTCACGTCACCGATTGCCGGGACGGTCGCAACCGTGAACCTCACGGTCGGGCAGCAACTCGGCAACTCCGGTGCATCGGGCACGAATGTGAGTGGTAGCGGCACCGGATCCGGCCTTTCCAGCGGCGCGAGCTCGAACTCGGGGTCCGCGTCAGGTGTGGGTGGCGCAGGCGGTGCCGGTGGCGCGGCCGCGACCGGTAGCTCGTCGAGCGCTTCGCCGACGAGCGGGCAGGTCGAAGTGATCAGCAATTCCTTCGTCGTGAACCTCAGCGTCGCCACGACCGACGTCGGCAACCTGAAGGTCGGCCAGCAGGCCACGGTGACGCCGTCGAACTCGTCGAGCACGTCGAGTTCTTCGGGCAACGGGTTCGCCGCGCGCTTTGGTGGCGCAGCGAACCCGGGTGGTGGCGCAGCGAACCCGGGTGGCAGTACGGCGACCGCGGCCGGCGCGGCCGCCACCGGCAAGGTCGCGTCGGTCGGCACCATCGCGACGTCGAGTTCAGGCGTCGCGTCATTCCCGGTCGTCGTGCAGATCGACGGTCACCCGAGCGACCTCCACGCGGGTGCGAGCGCGTCGGCCGTCATCACCTACCACGCGCTGAACAACGTGCTTTCGGTCCCCGTCACCGCGCTCTCGCGTTCGAACGGGCAGACGACCGTGGTGGTTTCAGTGGGCGGGAAGAAGCAGTCCCGGGTCGTGACGACCGGGCTCGTGAGCGGAGGACTCGTGCAAGTCACGAGCGGATTGCAAGCGGGCGACCAAGTGGTACTCACGATCGCGGCGCGGCAGCCGGCCACCGGTAGCGGGACGAATACCAACGGGCGAACCGGCTTCCCCGGCGGTGGCGCCGGCGGGTTCCCGGGCGGTGGTGCCGGCGGGTTCCCCGGCGGTGGTGCCGGCGGCTTCCGCCCTGGTGCCGCCCCGTGAACATCGACGCGCCTGTCATCGAGTTGGTCGACGTAGGCAAGACGTACCGAAGCGGCTCCCTCTCGGTTGATGCGCTGCGCGACGTGTCGCTCGTCATCGGCAGCGGGGAGTTTGTCGCCGTCTCGGGTCCGTCGGGTTCCGGGAAGTCGACGCTCATGCACATCATGGGATGCCTCGACGTGCCGACCCATGGCACGTACCACCTCGCTGGTGAAGACGTCAGCGCGATGCACGAAGACGAACTTGCCGACGTGCGCAACCGCCGGATCGGGTTCGTGTTTCAGCAGTTCAACCTGCTGCCGTCGCTTACCGCGCTGCGAAACGTCGAGTTGCCGCTCGCCTACTCCGCGGTGCCTCGAGCAGAACGGCGGACGCGCGCGTTGGAAGCGCTGGCGCACGTCGGTTTGGCCGAACGCGTCGAGCACCGTCCCGGGGAACTGTCGGGTGGCCAGCAGCAACGGGTCGCGATCGCGCGTGCGCTCGTTACGGAACCCGCGCTGATCCTCGCCGACGAACCGACGGGCAACCTCGATTCCGGGTCCACGCTCGAGGTGCTCGCGCTGCTCACCGAGTTGCATCACGCCGGACGAACGATCGTGCTCATCACGCACGAGCACGACGTCGCGGCCGCGACCGGCCGAGTCGTGCACATGATGGACGGCCGCGTGCTCGACGAGTCGCTGACGGAATCGGTGGCCCGGTGAGCTGGATCGACACCGTTCGCACCGGCTTCGAGGCGGTGCGGTCACACCGGCTGCGATCGGGCCTCACTGTGCTCGGCATCCTGATCGGTATCGCCGCGGTGATCTTGACCGTCGGGCTGGGCGAGGGCGCGCAGGGCCAGGTTCGTGCGCAGATCAACGCGTTGGGCAGCAACCTGCTCATTGTCTCGCCTGGCAGTTCCACCAGCGGCGGGGGACTCCGGGGTGGGTTCGGTTCGGCATCCACCCTCACGCGCGCCGACGCCGACGCGCTGGCATCGAAGACTGCCGCGCCCGACATTGCCGCAGTCGCGCCGACGACCTCATCGTCGGCGACGTTGATCACGTCGTCGTCGAACTGGACGACCAACGCCGTAGGCACAACGCCGTCGTGGTTGCGCGTCCGAGCCCGCAAGCTGGACTCCGGCCGGTTCTTCACGGACACCGAGAACCGCAATGCCGCCGCGGTCGTGGTGCTCGGGTCGTCGACCGCCGACCAGTTGTTCAGCGGTCGTGACCCCATAGGCCAGACCGTGAGCATCAACAACGTTCCCCTGCAGGTAGTGGGTGTACTCGCGCCGAGCGGTTCCTCGGGAAGTACGAACGACGACGACACCGCGCTCGTGCCGTTCAACACCGCAGCACAGCGTCTCTTCGGCGGCAGCGCCCGAACCGCCGTGAGCACCATTTACGTCGAGGCGACGTCGTCGGGATCTCTCTCGGCGGCGTACCAGGAAACGCAGCAGGAATTGCTCGCACTGCACGGCACCAGCTCGAGCGCCAATGCGGACTTCACGATCACGAGCCAGCAGTCGATCCTGTCGGCCGCGACCTCCGTCGACCGCACGCTCACGATCCTGCTCGGCGGGATCGCCGCGATATCACTCTTGGTCGGAGGAATCGGTGTGATGAACATCATGCTCGTGTCGGTCACAGAACGGGTCCGGGAAATCGGTTTGCGCAAGGCGCTCGGCGCCCGCCCGCGTGTGATCCGCCGGCAGTTTCTGGTCGAGGCATCGGTGCTGGGCCTGGCCGGCGGTGTGCTCGGCGTACTCGTCGGCCTCGTCGGCGCCAAGATCCTTCCGCACTTCGTGTCGTCGCCGGTGACACTGTCTCCCGCGGCGTCGTGCGCCGCCATCGTCATCGCGATCGGCATCGGAATCGCGTTCGGTGTGTACCCCGCTTCGCGAGCGGCGCGACTCGCGCCCATCGACGCGCTGCGTACGGAGTAATCGTGGGCCCCCGACACCCCTCGAAGGCACGGAACGCACGCCGCGTGCGCAGCCGCACGACTGTCGGTATTGGCATCGCGCTCGTTGTGGTCGTGATCGCCGCCGGCGCGGCGTTCGCGCTCAACGGTCCGGCGGGGCATTCCTACCGCACCGCGACCGTGACGCGTTCGACCGTGACCGAGACGCTGAGCAAGAGCGGCACCATCGAGCCCGTCACTCAGGCGACAGTCGCGTTCCCGATCGCCGGCACCGTTGCCGGGGTGCAGGTGCACGCCGGCCAACGCGTGACGACCGGTCAAGCGCTCGCGTCGCTCGACACCACGACGCTGCGCCAGGATCTGGCCGACAAGCAGTCCGCGCTTGCCGCCGCGCAACTCACGCTCCACAAGGCGCTCAACGGGGAGGCGGTGTCGGGCTCCGGTACCGCGTCCAAAGTGAGCGGCGCATCGACCGCGTCGTCCGCGTCGTCAACGTCGTCCGCGTCGTCCACGAGAATCGTCCTGGCGGTCGGAACGCCGCCGGCCGGCACGACTGGGGGCACCACGCAGCCGGGAATGGGCGCGGCGCAACAGCAGGTACTCCTCGCGCAGCAGAAGGTCGATGCCGCGCTCACGACGGCGCGCGCGTCGCTGCAAGCCGCAACCACCGCCTGCAAGCCCACGTCCGGCGGGCCACCATCGAGCAGCACGACCACGGCGCCGTCGACGCCCGGCGCGACGACACCCTCGAGTACACCCAACTCGACGCCCCCCAGTACCCAACCGAGCAACGGTTCAGGGTCGGCATGCCTCGCGGCGCAGCAAGGGGCATTGCGCGACGAGCAAGCGGTCGCGGATGCGCAACGTTCCCTCGGCCAGGCGCAGACGATCCTCAATCAGCTGTTGGCATCGGCGGCCGGCGCACCGGGCTCAGGGAACGGCAACGGCGGCAACACGGGTGGCGGCGGGAGCGCGAGTGGCGGCGGCAGCGCGAGTGGCGGTTCGGGAGCGGCGCCTTCGCAGCCGTTGCCGACGGCCGAGCAACTCATTGCCTACCAAGCCGCGGTCGACGCGGCGGCCGCGAACGTCGCGGTAGCGGTGCAGGCACTTGCCCAAGCGACCATCGTGAGCCCGATCTCGGGCACCGTCGCGGTGGCGACACTCGCCGTCGGCCGCAGCATTACGGCTGCGTCCACGACCAGCAACATCGTCGTCGTCGGTGAGGGCGGCTACGAGGTCGCCACTTCCGTGACGGTGAGCGAACTGAGCAAGGTTTCCGTCGGCGACAAGGTCACTGTCGTCCCCGACGGTAACGGCGACCGACTGGCCGGCAAGGTCGTTGCCATCGGCGTTGCCGCGACGACCTCCGGTACATCGACGACGTACCCCGTCGTGGTCGGCTTCAGCATTACACCGACCGGTTTGCGTAATGGTGCGCCGGCGTCGGTGAGCATCGAAGTTGCGCACTCGAAGTCCGGCGCGCTTACCGTGCCGACGTCGGCAGTGCAGACGACGAACGGGTTGCACTTCGTCACGCTGCTCGCCGGCGGAAAGACCACAACGACGCGTGTGAGCATCGGCGCCGTGGGGCCTGCGAGCACGGAAGTGACGTCCGGTGTAAGCGCGGGTCAGGTGGTCGTGCTCGCGGATAGTCGTGCCGCATTGCCGTCGTCGAACACGAATACGAGGATCCCCGGCATCGGTGGCATCGGTGGTGGCGGCGGAGGTGGCATCGGTGGTGCCGGCGGAATCGGCGGCGGCACCCGATTGGGCGGCTAACTCAGGGGGTCGCTGAATTCGAGTTCCGCGAGCCAGCGGAGAAACGCTTCTTCGTACGCAATGCCGAACTCCACGACCGCGGAAATGTGAGGGTCTGCGTCGGTCGCGGTGTCCTTGATCGAGCGGTACTCATCGAGGCGTTGCTCGTGCATCACCCGGTGGGTGTCGACGAACCCGGCGAGCGTCGCCGCGTCGAGATGCTTTCCGAACCAGAGCGTCACGAGCAGTGGCACGCGGATCTGTTCCGGACCGGGCTCGGTGTGCAGCCATGCTGCGAACGCCGTCTTGCCATCAGCGGTGATGGCGTACGGCTGACGGTCGCGGGGGCCGGTCGGACCCGCTTCGATGAGCCCGCGCCCCTCGAGCGTCTTCAGTTCCCGGTACACGTGGCTCGACGTGACATTCCAGAATCGGGCGAGGCCACGCGACACCTCGTCGAGCAGATCCCACCCGGTTTTCGGGCCGTCGTGCAGGAACCCGAGCAAGGATGCTTGTGTCGCGTTGAGCGCGGCCATCTTGACATTCCCCTTTGGAGGGTTAATCTGGCGGCATATTCCCTTAGGGAGGGTACCCGTGACCGCACCACTACTGGGAACAACCGCCGCGGCATCCGGCGTTGCCGCCGCGCTCGGCGCCGACGGTTACGCGCTCGTTGAGGGATGCATCGACGCCGAGCACGTCGCCTCGGCGCGCGCTGAAGTGGAGCGGTTGCTCACGACCACACCGTTCGGCCGCGACGATTTCGAAGGTCGCAAAACACGACGTGTGTACGCATTGTTCGCGAAGACGCGGGCGCTCGACGACCTCGCAACGCACCCGCTCGTGCTCGGTGTGCTCGACGACGTGCTGGGCAACTATCAACTCAGCGCACCCACTGCGATCGAGATCGGGCCGGGCGAGCGCGCGCAGCCGTTGCATCCCGACGACGCGATCTACCCCGTGCCGCGCCCCCACCCGGAACTGGTCGTCAACGTGATGTGGCCACTCGAAGACTTCACTGCCGCGAACGGTGCGACGCGCGTCGTGCCTGGTAGCCACCGGTGGGAGAACGAGTTGCCCACCCCATCCACCGAGGCGCTTTCGATCGAGATGCCCGCAGGCTCCGCGTTGCTGTACCTCGGCAGCCTGTGGCACGGAGGCGGCGCGAACCACACCGAATGGGCACGGGTCGGTGTGGTGATGCATTACGCAGTGTCGTGGCTGCGCCAGGTAGAAAACCACACGCTCGCGGTACCTCCCGCGGTCGCGCGCGCACTTCCTGAACGGCTGCAGGAATTGCTCGGTTACAACGTTTTCCCGCCATTCCTCGGTTATGTCGACGGCCGCCATCCTCGCCGTTTGCTCGAACATTGACATTGCGGACGCGCGGTGGCGCGGGTTCCTGCCGGCGTAGTGCGAAGGCGGTAGCGTTTCGCCCGCGATGTGGTCCAGACGGCGACGCAACCAAGCTGAGTTAGACGCACGATCCGCGTGGCTCGACGCCGCGGCAATCCTCGAGGCGCGCTCGAGAGCCGACGCGAAGGCCATGCAAGAGGTGCAGGGTGTCCTCGTCGAGAAACTCACGGCGTTGCACGCGGAGCTCAACGGCCGCGACGACCGGCTCGCCGACACGTTGGCGCAGCTCGGCGCGCTGTGCTCCGACGTTGCCGAACGCCTCGAAGCCGACCGTGGTGAACGACGCGAGCTCGTGCAGACGATCGCGGCGCTCGCGTCAGCTGTCATCGCGAAGGGCGACCCACATGAGATCGAGCCGAGCGATCGGGTGATCGGCGGCACGGTCTATGGCGCGGCGCCGGCCTCGCCGTACTCCGACACGATTGATCTTCCCACCGAGGAGAACGTCGGCGGGGGGAATG
>JAODBJ010000190.1 GCA_025463905.1 Actinomycetes bacterium | reverse complement strand
GAAAACCGGGCACACCGCTGACCGCGATCATGTGCTGCCCGGCGCCGACGTCGTGTACTTGCAGTTCGACGATGCCGGCCGGTGCATGCAGCGTCGTCGGTTGCAAGGCCAGCTGGCCGGCCGGGATCCTGAACCGGCGGGTTGCAACCGCTGCACCCGCAGGAGGCGTGAACACGCGCAACGCGGGCGTCGGAGGAGGCGGTCCGTGAGAAATGATGGCCGGGGTACGTGAGACCAGCAGTCCGTAGTTTCCGTCACGCGGCAACACGATTGACCTCACTTCGCCGCTCGGCACCTGCACACCTGTGTTGGCAACCTTGAGAACCGTTTGTCGAGAGGGCCTCAGATCTCGGAACGAGACCTGGATACGACCCTTCGACACCGATTCGGGCGTTACCGTGAGTGTCAAGCCGTTGAGTGTCACCCGCACCAACGTCGCCGCGCGCGGTCGTTCGGCAGGCCGCGCGTCGCGTGACGTGCGGGCGAACGCGAACGCTGTCGCCGCAACGACGACGAGCGCGAGTACCGCCGTCCCTTGGAGCCCGGCGCGCCGGCGCCGGCGTACGCCTACTCGGCGCACCATGCGTTCGCGCGTCCCCGCGGGGACGTTTTCTGTGGATATGAGCGCGGCGAGGCCTCGCTCCCAAAGGTCGTCGAGTATTTCAGGCGATGCCATCGAGCACCTCATCGTTCGTGTCGCCGAGTCGGATGGCGAGTGCGGCTCTGGCGCGATGCAACGAGGTCTTCACCGTGCCACCGCTCACGCCGAGTTGGGTCGCGACGTCGTCGACCGCGACGTCGAGGAAGTAGTGCATGACGACGACTTCACGTTGACGGCGCGGGAGCGTCGCCAACGCGCGGGCCACGTCGATAGCGAGCGCGCTGTCGACCGATGACGCAGTCGACGTCGTCGCAGACGCCGCCGCGCCCAATCGCTGTTGGGCTCGTCGCTCGGTCGCACGCCGCCGGAACCGACCGCGCGCCACGTTCAGTGCAACCACTCGAACCCACGCGCCGAGCGCGTCGATCGGTTGGTTGCGCCGTACGCGTTCCCATGCGCGGGCGCACGCTTCGTCGACCGCATCACGTGCGACGTCGCCGTCGCCGGTCACCAGCGTGAGCGCGGCGACGAGGCGCGGGTATTCGAACACAAAGAAGTCGTCGAAGATCGTTTCGTCCACATCACCCCTCGGGCCGTCACCACACTGACGCGCCAGAGTGCTTGCAGGTTGACCGATCGGGCATGATGCCCGGATGCGCTTCGGACTCTTCATGGCCCCGTTCCACCCGACGGGTCAGAACCCCACGCTCGCACTCGAACGTGACCTCGACCTGATCCAACACCTCGACCGGCTCGGGTTCCACGAAGTGTGGATCGGTGAGCACCACTCCGCGGGCTACGAGATCATCTCGTCACCCGAGGTGTTCATCGCGGCCGCGGCCGAACGCACGAAGTACATCAAGCTCGGTTCGGGCGTGAACTCACTGCCGTACCACAACCCGTTCATGCTGGCCGACCGGTTCGTGTTGCTCGACCATCTCACGCGCGGTCGAGCGATGCTCGGATGCGGCCCGGGACAACTCACTTCCGACGCGCACATGCTCGGCATCCCGTCGGAATCGCAACGGCCGCGGATGGAAGAAGCGCTCGACGTGATCATGCGTCTGCTTCGCGGCGAAATCGTCACCGAGCAAACCGAATGGTTCAACTTGCAGGAAGCGCGGCTGCAGTTGCGGCCCTACAGCGATCCATGCTTCGAGATCGCGGTCGCGGCGTCGATCTCACCCACCGGCGCGCGCGGCGCCGGCAAACACGGGCTCGGGTTACTGTCGATCGCGGCCACGACGCGCCAGGGCTTCGACGCGCTCGGCACCCACTGGGCGACGTGGAATCAGGTAGCCGCAGAGAACGGCCACACGGCCGAACGTTCCAAGTGGCGCCTCGTCGGCCCAATGCACATCGCGGAAAGCAAAGATCAGGCGCGCAAGGACGTGGAGTACGGCATCGTCGAGTTCGCCCGCTACTTCACGCACGTCCTGCCCGCCGGCCCGGTCCGCGGCAACAACGCCCAGGAGATCATCGAGAACGTCGACGCCGAAGGGTTCGCGATCATCGGCACCCCCGACGACGCGATCCGCAAGATCCAGGAGCTCGTCGACGAATCCGGCGGCTTCGGCACCTTCCTGCTGTTCGGCCACGACTGGGCGAGCCCGGAAGCCACCAGGAAGAGCTTCGACCTGTTCGCCCAATACGTGATGCCGCACTTCAACGATCAGCTGTCGTGGCCGCAGGCGTCGTGCGATTGGGTGACGGGCAGCGGCGGCGAGTTCGTGAACCGCGCCGTGCAGGCCATCACGAAGTCGATCACCGACCATGCCGCCGAGCAAGAAGCGAAGCAGGCAAAGCAGTAAGCGCCCAACCCACGAACAAGCGTCACGGATTGCGTCCCCAGGGCGCATTCGTGACGCAAGTTCGGGGTGGGGGGGTTTCCGGGTGCGGCGTAGCTCGTACGGCATGATCTTCGGATGGTCACGTCACATCGGTTCGACGCGGGCGCGGTTTCGCTCGTTGTGCACGAGTGGGGCGGCGACGGCGACCCCGTGTTGCTGGCGCATCCCACGGGATTCCACGGACGCGTGTGGGCGCCGGTCGCCGAGCTGCTCGTCGCGCGCGGCCGCCGTGTGTACTCGTTCGACTTTCGCGGTCATGGCGACAGCGACGCACCCGACGAGGATTACTCGTGGTTCGGCTTCGCCAACGACGCGCTCGCCGTCGCGGACCACCTGCACCTCGCCGGCGACCCGAGCCTCGTCGCGTGCGGCCATTCGAAGGGCGGCGCCGCCTTGGTCCTCGGCGAAGCCGAACGTCCGGGCACGTACGCGCGCCTGTGGCTGTACGAACCCATCATCCTCCCGGTCGATCGCCCCGTGCCGCCGCGAGCCGACTTCGACATGGCGGCGGTGGCGCGCAAACGCCGAAACGAATGGCCGTCGACGGCGGCGGCCTACGAGGCGTACGCGTCGAAACCACCGTTGAACGTGATGACCGAAGCGTCGCTGCGCGCGTATGTCGACTACGGATTGCGCGACCGAGGCGACGGCATCTTCGAGCTCAAGTGTGCGCCTGAGATCGAAGCACGGGTGTTCTCGATGGGCCCGAACCACGACGCGTGGACGAAGTTGGCATCGATCAACGCGCCCGCGCTCGTCGCGTGCGGTGGCGAAAGCCACGACACCGGTGGTCTCCTCGCCGAACGGATCGCGGAACAGTTGGCGCACGGCGAACTGCAGGTGTTCCCCGGCCTCGGTCACTTCGGCCCGCAACAGAACCCCGAAGCAATCGCCGACTCGATCCTCTCGGTTACGCAGCCTTCAGGTCGGCGATGACGCGCGACCAGCGTTCGGGATCGCTGCGGTACGGCGCGTAGAACGAGCATCGATCGACAACGCCGCCGTAGCGGCGCTTCAGTTCGACACCGACCTCTTCGGGTTCCGCGACGACCGCGAACGCGTGCAACATGTCGTCGTCGATCAGCTCGCCCATCTTCACCCACTCGCCCTGCTTCGACAGCGCGTTGAGCTCGGTTTGCAGCTCTCCCCAACCGTGCAGTTCGAGCACACCGCGATACGCGGGAGTGGAGCCGTAGAACGCGATCTGTTGGCGCACGGCTTGCGACGCCTGTTCAAACGATTGGTCGTCGGTGGCGGTGACCACGAACAACGGTCCGGAGATCTCGAACGACGTACGCGCACGACCGGCCTTCGCCAGCCCGCGTTCGATCGCGGGCAGCGTCACTTCCTTGACGTACCGCTCGGTCGTGAAGCCGTGGATGATCACGCCGTCGGCGACTTCGCCGGCAACCTCGGTCATGCGTTCGCCGACCGCGGCGAGGAACACCTTCGGCGCGCCGTACGGCGACGGACCGGGATTGAAGAACGGCGTCATCAGCGTGTGCTGGTAGAAGTCGCCGCGGAAGTCGAGCTTTGCGCCGTCGTTCCAGCATGCCCAAATGGCGCGCATCGCCAGGATGAACTCACGCATGCGTGCCGCCGGATGCGACCACGGCATCGAGAACCGCTTCTCGATGTGGGCCCGCACCTGCGAGCCGAGGCCCAGGATGAAGCGTCCTTCCGAGAACGATTGGAGGTCGTAACCGATCGACGCGAGGTTCATCGGGTTCCGGGCAAATGCGACCGCGATGCCGGTGCCGATGTCGATACGTTCGGTGTGTTCCGCCGCGATGAGCGCGGGGAAGAAGGGGTCGTGGCTGGTCTCGGCGGTGAGCAGCCCGTCGTAGCCGATGTCCTCGAGCTCCTTGGCCCGAGTTGCGATGTCGTTGATGGTCGCCGCCATCACGCCGCTGTCGACCTTCATTTGCTCCCCTTCATGGACCGCTTGCATCGCTGGTCCCCGCTCGCTGTCACACCCCGGAGGTAACTTACAGATGTGATATTCGACGCGCCGGCAGCGCTCTCCCCCAGCTCGATGGGAACGTTCACCAGCTGCCCGCTCGCGTTCCGCTTCAGCTATCTCGAACGGCTCCCTGAACCGCCCTCGGCTCCAGCGAGCAAGGGCACCCTCGTGCACCTTGCGTTGCAGCACCTGATGTGGCGGCCCGCCGAGGAGCGCACCATCGAACATGCGCTGGAAGACCTCACTCGCGCCCGCACCGACCTCGCGGCCGACGCCGATTTCTCCGGCCTTTCACTCACCGACGACGAGTGGGACCGGTTCCACGCCGACGCCGCGGTACTCGTGCGGCGCTACTTCGAACTGGAAGATCCTCGCAAGGTCAACGCGATCGGCCTCGAGTTGTTCGTGCGAGCCGAGCTTCCCGACGGCACCCACCTGCGCGGCATCATCGACCGGCTGGACCTCGACGAGAACGGCGATCTCGTCGTCACCGACTACAAGACGGGCAATGCACCGGGCGAGGGCTGGGAGCAACGCAGCCTCGCGGGTGTGCACGTGTATTCGTTGCTGTGCGAGCGAGTGTTCGGTCGTCGCCCGGCGCGGGTGCAGTTGCTCTACCTCTCGCGGCCGGAGCGCATCGTTGCGCACTCCACCGATCAGATGATCCGTGGCGTCGAAATGAAATCGGCGGCGGTCATGCGCGCGATCCGCACCGCGTGCGAACGAGAAGACTTCCGGCCTCGCACGAGCGCGTTGTGCAACTTCTGCTCGTTCCGCGAGTTCTGCCCGTCGTGGGGTGGCGACCCGAGCCAGGCCGCCATGGTGATGCTCGCGCGCCAGGCCGAGGCCGACGGCCGGCCGCAGCTCCCGCTCGTCGCGATCTAACCGTTCCGGCGCCCACAATGGGCGATTCGGCGGCGCCGATAACCTCGGCCGATGGCGTTGTTCCGGTCGTCAGACGCGCGTGGCGTTCCCCGCGCGCTGATGGGGTTCGACGACGCGGTCGAGCGATGGGTCGAAACCGTGCGCAGCCCGGCGCTCGACCGGATCGCATATCCGCTCTCGAGCTCGGCTGATCACAGCCTGCTGTGGCACGGGATCGGGATCATTCGTGCGGTTCACGACCACGATCCGGCTTTCGCGCTGCGGTTCTCGGCGGCAATGGGAATCGAATCGTTGATAACGAACGTTGTCGTGAAGTCGGCGTTCCAGCGGCTCCGTCCGCATCGGCCGCCCGACGTGCCAATGCTGTACGGACTTCGCCAACCAGTCACCAGCTCCTTTCCTTCGGGGCACGCCACCGCGGCGTTCTTCGCCGCGACACTCTTGGCGCGCGGTTCGCACACGGCACCCGCCTGGTACGCACTCGCGGCGCTCGTCGCCGCTACTCGTGTGTACGTACGCCTGCATCACGCGTCCGACATCGTCGCCGGCGCGGCTCTTGGTATCGCGCTCGGGTATGCGCTCGCACCCGTGCTGCCAACGTAGAAAGAGGAACATCGAATGACCCGCTCCTTCGCCGTCACGTTCGACTACCGCTGCCCCTTCGCCCGCAACGCGCACGAAGCGGTGGTCACCGGGCTCCGGGAGGGGCGCGACTGGGACGTGCGGTTCTTGCCGTTCTCGCTCGACCAGATACACGTGGCAGAGGGCGATGCACCGGTGTGGGAACGGGCGCCCGACGAGCGCGGCACGGGCGTGCTCTCGCTGCAGTGGGGCATCGCGGTTCGCGACCAGTTCCCCGACAAGTTCTACGACTTTCACATCGCAGCCTTCGCGGCGCGCCACGACAACGACCAGCAGTTGGGTAAGGAGGACGTTGTGCGTGCGGTCGCCGCTTCGGTAGGCCTCGAGGTCGAGGCGGTCGCGGCCGAAGTTGCGAGTGGTCGCCCACTCGCGACCCTCGCTCAGGAGCACACCGAGGCCGTGAAACGCTTCGAAGTCTTCGGCGTCCCGACGTTCATTGAGGACGATCAGGCCGTCTTCATCCGGTTCATGGAACGCAACCGGGTTGACGACGTCGACCGCGCCCTCGACCTGCTCCCGTGGACGCGCCTGAACGAGTTCAAGCACACGCAAATCGCCCGGTAACCCGCCGGCTGGCAAACTTGTCGCAGCTATGCGGATGTCAGACACCGAAGCGGTCATGTGGGCGGTCGAGAAGGACCCCGCGCTCCGCTCCGACTTCTGCAACCTGACGATCCTCGAGCACGCCCCATCGCGCAGCCGGGTGCGAGCGAAGGTCGCGACCGCGCTCGAGGTGATTCCGCGATTGCGTCAACGCGTCGTGTCGGCGCCGTTGCGGATCGTTCCGCCCGAGTGGGTCGACGACCCTGATTTCAATCTCGAGTACCACGTCCGCTCTGTCGCGCTCCCGCCGCCGGGCGGCCCGCGCGAGATGCTCGATCTTGTGGGGGCGCTGTCCGAAGCGCCGTTCGATCGTTCGCGACCGCTGTGGGAGTTCACGATCATCGAGGGTCTCGCCGATGGTGGGGCCGCGATGTTGCAGAAGATGCACCACACGATCACCGACGGTGTCGGCGGTTTGAAGTTGTCGCTGTCGCTCGTTGATTTCGAAGCCGACCCGCCGCCCGACGACGCACCCGTCCTCGACGTACATCAGGAGCAGGCCGCGCGAACGTCGCCGCTCGACGTGTTGCGCAGCGCGTTGGTCGACGTGACGACGCGCAACGTGGGCGCGGCCACGCACGCGATTGGCCTCGTCGGGCACGTGGCCACGCATCCGCAGGAACTCCCCGGCCGGGTCGTCGACGCGACGCGGATGGCGGCATCGATGCGGCGCCAGTTACTCGTCGCCGACGGCGCGCGTTCCGACGTCCTTGTCGGTCGGTCGCTCCAACGCCACTACGAATTGTTCGCACTCCCACTCACCGATGTGCGCCAGACCGCCAAACACCTCGGCGGCACGGTGAACGACGTCTTCGTCACCGGCCTCGCCGGCGCGCTGCGCCGATACCACCTCCGTTACGACAGCGCCTGCGACGAACTACGCATGGCGATGCCGGTCAGCACCCGCGAACGCGGCGACAGTGGCGCGAACCGATTCTCTCCCGTACGAGTGCTGGTGCCGCTCGGGCCCGACGACTCGGCCAAGCGGTTCGCGTCGATTCACGACCGACTCGCGAGCGTGAAATCGGAAGCTGCGTTGAACGCGGTCGACATGCTGGCCGGAATCGTGTCGACGTTGCCGACGTCGGTGCTCGTCGGCGTGGCGCGCAACCAAGTGCGCACGATCGATTTCACCGCGTCGAACCTCCGCGGGAGTCCGGTGCCGCTCTATATGGGTGGCGCACGCATGACCGCCAACTATCCCCTCGGCCCTCGCACCGGCTGCGCGCTGAACGCGACGGTGTTGTCGTACTGCGACGAGATGCACGTCGGCGTGAACATCGATCCGGCCGCGGTCGAAGACATCCCCGCGTTCATGGACGACCTCGGCGCCGCGTTCGACGAACTCCTCGCGCTCCGCTAGCTGAACTCGTTGCCTAGCGCGAGCTAGCGCGTCATGCGCGGGCCGGGGTCGTCGAGCGCGTCGCGCCATTCGGCCGATCCCGGATCACGCCACCGCGGGTGCGCGCACTCGGTTGCTTCGTCCACCACGTACAGGTGGAGTGTGGGCGCTTCGTCGGCGAGGTCGACGAGCTCACCCGCGCGCGGGTGCGGCGCTGACTCGTCGAGCAGGTCGACCAACGCGACCGCGGCGACAACCCGGCTGCGACAGTCGGGACACGCCGACACGGTGGCCGGCTCCAGGGCATGCGTGATCGCCAGCAATGCGCTGGCTTCCGCGGCGTCCAGCCGCACCTCGACACCGTCGTCGTCCACGAACTTCAGGCCCGGCATGGCATGCCGACGGTAGCCCGCGCTCGGCGTCCCCGGGACCGGCCGAAAAGGGACTGGATAGGCTCGGCGCCGATGCGAGCCGTGACCGTGGTGGAGGGAGGCCGGCTCGAGATCGCCTACCGCGACGAGCCGGTCCCGGCGCCCGACGAAGTGCTGGTCAGGACGCATGGGGCGGGCATCAACCGGGCCGACATCCTCCAGCGGGCGGGCCGCTATCCCGCCCCGCCCGGGGTACCGGCCGACATCCCGGGGCTCGAATTCGCAGGGGTGGTCGAGGGGGTGGGCGCCGAGGTCGACGGGGTACGCCACGGCGACACTGTGTTCGGAGTCGTCGGTGGGGGCGCGCAAGCCGAATACCTGACCACCAAGGCCGCCCACTGCGCCCACGTGCCGCCCGCGCTCGATCTGGTGGCGATGGGCGGGGTTCCCGAGGCGTTCGTGACCGCGCACGACGCACTCGTGACGCTTGCGCACCTCGCGCCCCGCGAGTGGGTGCTCATACACGCCGTGGGTTCGGGCGTGGGCACTGCGGCGTTGCAACTGGCCAAGGCGCTGGCCGCGCGAGTGGTTGGTACTGCGCGTACCGACGACAAGCTCGAACGTTGCCGCGGGCTCGGACTCGATTCCGCGATCATGCCGCCCTTGCGCGACGACGGTTCGCTCGACGTCGACGCGCTCGCGTGGCAGGTACTCGAAGAAACCGATGGCGGCGCGGACGTGACGCTGGAACTCGTCGGTGGTTCGTACGTGGAAGCTGACGTTACGGCCGCCGCGCGTCTGGGCCGCATCGTGCTCATCGGCACGCTTGCCGGCGTGCACGCGGGTCTACAAGTACACATCGCGATGGCGAAGCGACTGTCGATCGTGGGCACCGTGCTCCGCACGCGCGACGCGGCCGAAAAGGCGGCGGCCACGCGCGCGTTCGAAGCCGACGTCGTGCCGTTGCTCGAACGCGAAGTCGTGGTCCCAATCGTCGATTCGATCATCCCCCTCGAAGACGCGTCGAAGGCCTACGACCTCGTCGCCTCCGACACAACGTTCGGCAAAGTCATCCTCGACTGCCGCTAAGCCGTGGCCGTCAAGATTCAGATGCCCGAAGGTGGGGCGTGGGTGCCAACTTCGGGCATCAAAAGCCTGGAAGCCAACACGCGCCGACCCTCCCCGCGGCTCAACCGAGGGTGATGGTGACGCCGCGGTTCGGTGCGCCGGTGCCTTGCACCGTGAACGGCACAAGCGTCCGTACACCGATCACCCATGTGGTGACGGACTCGAAGTCGCCGGTGCGTACGAGGTCGACTGCGAACGCACCGCCGGCGGTTTTGATGCGGTCGGGGCCGGTGTAGGTCGGCTTGTTGGTGGTGAAGTCGAAGCCGGTGGCGGGCTCGAGCCGCACGACGAGGAACGAGCTTCCCGCGATGGTCACCGGCTTCCCGGACGCGTCTTGCGTGAATGGGCCTGGTTGGTACGAGATCGTGTAGCCCGGCCGTTGCGGCGCCGACGAACGGAACGTGAGCGCGACGGTGTCCTTGCAGTTGCGGGTGTGCACCGACACGCCGGTGAGCAACATCACATCCGACGGCTGCGTCGACGTCTGCTTGGCCACCGAACCGTTCGTGGGCACGCCGCAGGCCGCCGTTGTGGGGGTGGTCGAGCCAGGCGCGGTCGTCGCCGAGGTCGCGGTGGACACGCCGCCCGTGGTGGTCGTCTTTACAACCGTCGTCGTGGACGGAGCGGTGGTGGTGGTGCGAGCACTCGAGTGCTTACCGCTCCCCCCGCAGGCGGCGACGCTCACTGCCAACACGACGATCAGCACGATCAGTTTGGGCACGCCGCGACCGTAGAGGACGCGCAATAGCTCCGAAGTAGCATCCGATCGCTCACCTCGCGAACCGCAGGAGGACAACCGTGGCGCAACGCGCCGGCAACCTCGCCGACAACCTCGCCGACAACGACGTCGTCATCGTCGAGGCGGTCCGCTCACCCCTCGGCCGCCGCAACGGTGGCCTGTCCACTGTGCACCCGGCCGACCTGCTCGGCGCGGTGCAGAACGCGGCGATCCAACGTTCCGGCATTGATCCGCTCGCCGTCGGTCAGGTGATCGGCGGCTGCGTGAGCCAGGTCGGCGAGCAGACGTTCAACATCGCGCGTACGGCCTGGCTGTCGGTGGGCCTGCCGCTCGAAGTGGCCGCCACCACCGTCGACTCGCAATGCGGTTCGTCGCAGCAGGCCACCAACCTCGCCGCGTCGCTCGTGAAGGCGGGCGCCGTCGACGTTGCGTTGTCGTGCGGGGTCGAGTCCATGAGCCGCATCCCGCTCGGGTCCGCGGCACAACGCGATCTGGGCCGGCCGTTCCCGAAGACGTACTTCCCTCGCTACGAACCGACCTCGCAGTTCGAAGGGGCCGAACGCATCGCCGATAAGTGGGGCGTCACCCGCGCCGATACCGACGGTTTCGGCCTCGAGTCGCAACAGCGCGCGCAGCGGGCGTGGGCCGAAGGCCGCTTCGAGCGCGAGGTGCTCCCGATCGACGCCCCCGACGTCGACGACGAAGGCAAGCCGACCGGCACGACGCACAACGTCGCGCGCGACGAAGGGCTGCGCGAAACGTCGCTCGAGGCGCTCGCAAAACTCAAGCCCGTCGCGCGCGAGAACGGTGTGCACACCGCGGGCTCGTCGTCGCAGATCACTGACGGTGCCGCGGCGGTGCTCATGATGACGGCTGCGAAAGCAAGAGAACTCGGGCTCCGGCCGCGCGCACGCATTCTCGACCAATGCCTCGTGGGCGTGGACCCGATCCTCATGCTCACCGGCCCGATCGACGCGACACGCCGTCTCCTCGACCGAACCGGGCTCTCGATGGCCGACATCGACGTGACCGAGATCAACGAGGCATTCGCGTCGGTCGTGCTCGCGTGGGAACGAGAGCTGAAACCCGACATGGAACGGGTCAACCCCAACGGCGGCGCGATCGCGATCGGCCACCCCGTCGGTGCAACCGGAGCCCGGCTCGTGACCACCGCGCTGCACGAGCTCGAACGCACCGATGGTCAGTTCGCGCTCATCACCATGTGCTGCGGCGGCGGGCTCGGCACCGGCACGATCCTCGAACGCGTGGAGCAGTAACGCACGGTGGCGCGCCCGGTCCCGGGCCTCGAACCCGACGAGGACCTCCTCGCCACGATGACGGTGACGTTTCGCGGTTCGCTCGCGGCCTCCTGGCGGGGTCTGGGCATGGCGTCGACGCGCACCCGCCTCAAGGCGTTCGGCGCGTGGTCAACCGCGGCACGCCAAGCGACGTTCCCGGTGGGAAAGCCGGAAATGATCATCGGCGCCACTGGTCGCCGCCTCCTCGTGTGGCGGCCCTCCTTCTTCGCCGGGCGCCCGCGCGAACTCGTCGGAAGCGTCCCGTTCGAGCGTCTCGCCGAGGTCACGGTGTACCGCCAAGGCTTCGCCGTCTCGCTCACGCTCTTGTTCACTGACGGTCAGATCGTGGAAGTTGAGGCGATGCGCAAACGACGGATGCGCAAGATCGCAGATATCGTCCGCGGCGGAATCGGGAGAGGTGCGCCATGACAACCTTCGGTTTACAGATCCCAGGCTTCACGCATACCGGCGCGTCAGACGCCGAGATGTTCGACCATGTGATCGCCCATGCCGCCGCCGCGGAAGCAGGCGGCTTCAGCTCGGTATGGGTCATGGATCATTTCTGGCAGCTCCCCGCCCTCGGTGGTCCCGACCAACCGATCCTCGAGGCGTACGTACTCCTCGGCGCGATCGCGGCGCGCACCGAACGCGTGAAGTTGGGCACCTTGGTAACGGGCGTGACCTACCGCAACCCGGCGCTGCTCGCCAAGATGGTGACAACGCTCGACGTCGTCTCGAAGGGCCGCGCCATTCTCGGTATCGGCGCCGCGTGGTACGAGCCGGAACACGAAGGGCTCGGCTTCGACTTTCCACCGGTGCGCGAACGCATGGATCGCCTCGAAGAGGCGGTGCAGATATGCCGCGCGATGTTCCGCGACGACAAACCGTCGTTCGACGGCCGGTACTACCGCATCAAGGAAGCTCGAAACGTGCCGCGCCCCCTCACCCGTGGCGGCCCACCGATCATGATCGGCGGCGGTGGTGAGCGACGCACGCTGCGCCTCGTCGCGCAGTACGCCGACATGTGCAACGTGTCGGGGAGCGCCGCGACCGTGCGCCACAAACTCGAGGTGTTGCGCGGTCACTGCGCCGACATTGGTCGCGACCCGTCGGAGATCACCACGACGCGCCTCGGTACCCTCGTGCTCACGCCCGACGCCGACGAAACCGCGCGTGTGCGGGAGTTTCTGGGTGGCCTCGCCGGTGACGCTTTCGAGGAGCAGTTCACGGTTGGGCAGGAAGAGGAAGTCGTGGAGAGCGTGCGCGAACTCGTGGCGGCCGGCCTCGACAGCTTGATCTTCAACATGCCGCTCTCCGACCCCGCAACGGTGCAGCGCGCCGGCAAGATCCTCGTGGGGCGCTTCTCGTGAGCAGCGCCACGTTGGCGGAACGGCTCGGGTACGCGCCCGACGCGCGACTGGTGATCGTGAACTGCGACGACCTCGGCTCGTCGCGGTCCGCGAACGTCGCCGTCTACGACGCGCTACGCAACGGCGTCGCGACCAGTGCCACGCTGATGGTTCCGTGCCCCTGGGCGCGTGATGCGGCGGCGATGTACCGCGGCGAAGACGTCGGCGTGCACCTCACGTTGAACTCGGAGTGGGAGAACTATCGCTGGGGGCCCATCACGCGCTCACCGAGCCTCCTCGACGGCGACGGTGGCTTCCCGCGCACGGTCGAAGACACGTGGGACCACGGCGACATCGAAGAGGTGCGCAAAGAATGCGGCGCGCAGATCGAGCGCGCCATCTACTGGGGCTTCGACATCAGCCATCTCGACAGCCACATGGGGACGCTGCAGTTGCGCGCCGACTTCTTCGACGCCTACCTCGACCTGGCGGTCGAATTCAGGTTGCCGTTACGGATGGCGCCGGGTAGCGCCGAAAAGATGATCGGTTTCCCCTACCGGCGTCTCGCCGCCGAGGCCGGGGTCGTCTTCCCCGACCACTTCGTATACACGTCGGTCGGTTCGCGGCGCACGATCGAGAAGGCACTGCTCGACCTGCAACCGGGTGTCACGGAGGTGTACGTGCACCCTGCGGTCGACACCGACGAACTGCGGTCGTCGCACCCCGACTGGGCGTCGCGCGTCGAAGACCACGCGTTCGTCGCCACCGACCAGTCGATGCCGGAGTTGGTCGAGCGCGCCGGCGCAACGCTGATCGGGTATCGCGAGCTACGCGAGCTGCAACGGCGCGAGGCTCCGGCGTGACGCCGGCCGCGCTCGAAGCTCTCTGCGCGGCGAGCATGCCGGAGGAACAGCTCAGCGAACGCGAGTTGGAGCGCATCTGTTTCGGCGAAGGTGACACCGTCTTCGGCGACGAACGCGCCGCGGCCGCCTACACCATCAAGCGTTACGGCGACTACGTGGCCGCGTGGCTGCTTCTCGTCGCCGTGCACCCGGACGCGCAGGGCAAAGGGCTCGGCAAGCAACTCGTGACCGACGTATGCGACCGCGCCCGCGAAGCCGGCGCCTCGCACGTGCACCTCGCAAACGCGGTGCCTCGATATGTGTGGCCGGGCATCGACCTCGCGAACACGCGCGCCGGCATGTTGTTCGAGACACTCGGCTTCGAAGCCGACCTCGTGTGCATCAACATGTCGATGGATACCGGGTTCCGCCGCGACGCTCCGGCCGGCGTGATCGTGGAACGCGAGACGGGGAATGGCGCGGTGGAGTTCGCGCAGCGCGAATACCCCTATTGGGTCGACGAACTGGCCGTCGCGGTCGCGAATGGCAACGCCTTCGCGGCCCGCCGCGATGATGGCAGCACGATCGGCTTCGCGTGCCATTCCGTGAACCGCCGAGGGTGGATCGGACCGATGGCCACCGAACCGTCGCGTCAACACGGTGGGGTCGGATCCGCACTCGTTTCGGCGCTCTGCAGTGACCTCGCGGCACACGACGTCGAGACCGCCGAGATCTGCTGGGTGAGCAATCTGCGGTTCTACGGCAAGTGCGGTGCGACGGTGTCACGCGTCTTCCAGGGCGCGCGTCTCGCGCTCTGAGCTATCTCAGAAGAGCGACGACACGCGGACGGGTGGGTTCGACCCGTGGGTGAGGGGCAGGAACTGCAACACCTTGCCGAAGTCACCCGCCATCTTGATCTGGCCGCGCATGAACCCCACCGACAAGGCGAGCGAACCCTCGCGTAACGCGTCGGCGTCGACCTCCGACATTGTGAAGGTCACGTCGGGTTCGGCTGCTTGGTCGTCGGAGGCGGTCGCGAGCTCGCCACCATCCACCCGGGCGACGATTCGCCGCAGTTCCTTCTTGCCCTTCGAAACAACGAATGCGACCGTCGCAGTAACGGTGCGCTCGCTCATGCGAGTTCGTGCGTGCGGAGGCCGGCGAACAAATCGTCTTCGTACTCACCCTCGGGCACGGTGGAGTCGACGAGTGAACGCTCGAGTTGGAACTCTTCCCACGGGAACACGCGGCGTACGACGTCGTCGGGCAGACGCATCCAGAACCCGTTCGGGTCCACTTGCGTACGGTGGGCGAGTAACGACTCGCGCCGCTTGACGAGATACTCGCCGACGTCGATCAGCGTCGTGAACTCGTCGGTGCGGTTCGCGAAGCCGCCTTCGAACCATCGTTCGTAGGGGCTCTCTTCTCCGCGTTCGAGGTACGCGGCGTGTAACGCCTTCACTCGCGCGACCGACCACGCCACGGAGTAGAGCTTCGACGGCTGCCATGGGTCGCCGGCGTCGGGGTACTGGTCGGGGTCGCCGGCCGCTTCAAACGCGGGACCCGTGATCTCGAACACGCGGATGTGGTCGGGGTGCGGATAGAACTCGCGGTCCTCGCGGTAGGTGATGATCACCTGTGGCTTCTCGGCGCGAATGATCTTCACGAGCCGCCCCACGGCATCGTCGAGCGGTGCGTTCGCGAAGTTGTCGGGCCGGTGGTTCACCTCGGTGTCGGGCATCCCTGAGTCGTGGTACCCGAGCAGGTGCAGGGCGTCGTATCCGAGGACGCGCACACTTTCGGCCAGCTCCTCCATGCGCACCTCGGTGAGGCGCTCGCGCACCTCAGGCGTGTCGACCGCCGGGTTGAGGATGTCGCCCGCTTCCCCACCGGTGCAGGTCACGAGCACGTTCCGCACGCCCTCAGCGTGGTACTTGGCAGTGGTGCCCGCGCCCTTCGACGCTTCGTCGTCGGGGTGGGCGTGCACCTGCAGCAAACAGAGCGCTTCGCGCTCGGCATTCGTCCCGGTCATCAGCCGAAACTAACCGACGGGCCGGTCAGGTCATTCCCGCGGCGCCGGCGCGTTCACGAGTTTTCGTGCAACTCGTAGACCATCACGTCGCCCATCCCCCGCACGTGCCGAGTCCCGATCGGTTCCCAGCTGAGGCTTTTGTCAGCTTTTAACGCTTGGTGCATCTGCTCCGGCGCGAGCACCGTGCCGCGTCGGGCGATGTCAGTGAGCCGGCTGGCGAGATTCACGACGGGTCCGTAGTAGTCGCCGTCGCGCGCGAGCAACGGCCCGTGCGCGACGCCGGCACGCACCGGCGGCAGCTCGGGATAACCGGACGCGCGGCGCACGAGCGCGAGCGCGGCGTGCGCCACGCTGCCGGGCAGGCCCGCGAACATCACCTCGTCGCCGATCGTCTTGATCACGCGCGCGTTGAATTCGGCGATGGTGTCGAACGCGAGCGTTTCCCAACGCGACACCAGCTGCCCGAGCTTCTGCGGTTCGAGTTCTACCGACAATGCAGTGAAACCCGACAGGTCGGCGAAGCCGATCGCGAGGTCGACCATCGTGTCGTCGTCGCTGCGCGCGAGGCGCCGCCATACCGCGGCGCGCAGCTGCAGGCGATGCACGTAGTCGACGAGTTCTTGGATCGTCGACCAGTCGATCTCGTCGAGCAGTTGTGTGCCCACCTGCTCGTCGTCGAGGCCGGATTGGCGCAGCCGATGCATCTCGTCCGCAATGAAGTCGGCTTCAACTTCCGCAACGCGCGAAAGCGACGAGCTCAGCACCCGCGCCATGCGCAGCAGGTTCGCAACGTCGAGGGGCTCGACCCCCGTCACCGCGGTGCGCAACACCTCGACATCGCGATCAGTGAAGGCCGGCACACCGGGTGCGACATCCGGGAACCCCATCGCCCGCCACAACCGTCGAGCAGTCTCCGGATCCGTGCCGGCACGCTCGGCTACCTCGTCGACGTCGTAGCGACCCTCACCCGGCATGAGCAGCCGATCGATGGCGAGCAGCGGCAACCAATCGTCGGCCTCGGCACGCGCAATCTCGGCGTCGGATGCACCGCGCTCGCGAAGGAAGGCGCGCAGTTGGGAAGGCACAAACGCATTCTGCCCCTCACGGCCGCGGAAGGCGGGCTTCGGTAGCCTGCGCTCATGGGCACCCCTTCCGCGGGCGTCCCGTCTGCGACCGCACGCGCCTCCGGCGTTGGTTCGCGTGCGGCGACGCGAGTGCGCCTACGAAGCGTCCGCCGGGCCCGCCTGCGCTTTGCACTCGCGACGGTGAGCGGCTTCGCGCTGGTGTTGCTGTTCGCGGCGGTGGCCGAGCGCATTGCGTACTCGGGCAAGGTCTTACCCGGCGTTGAGATCACGGGTACCTCTGTGCACGGGAAGACCGAAGCGGATGCGCTCGGCTCGATCCGAGCGCTCGCGACCCGCCTCGACCACCAACCGATTCGCGCCCGTGCCGGTACTTCGACGCTCGTCGCCGACTCGAGCAACCTCCGACTTCGCGTCGATGCGGTGGCGACGGTACGCGCGGCACGCCGTGCAGGGCGCAGCCACAACCCGCTCGAACAGATCGCGGGCACGGTGTTGCGCCGGTTCCGCCCTGACCGCGTGCCGCTCCGTGTCACCTACGACTCGCACGCGCTCGAAGGAATACTCGACGGCTGGGCGCAGCGCGTGGACCGCGGCGTCGTGGAAGGCGGCCTGCGATTCGAAGGCACCAAGGTGGTGCCGATCGAGCCCCACTCGGGAACGGGGATCGTGCGCGATAAAGCGCGCGCTCGCCTCGTCGCGCGCTTACACGACGGCGATCGCAGTGTGCTCTCGTTGCCCACTGGTCGCGTCGACTCGGGCGTCGATGCCGCGGGCGTGCAGCGCGCGGCCGCTGCCGCGCGGCGCGTGTTGTCACAAGACGTCGTGCTCACCGGCGGCGGCAGCACGATGCGCCTAACGGCCGCGCAGGTTGCGTCCACCTTGAGCGCGGTCGTCGATCATCATCGCCTCGCGCTCTACGTCGACCCGAAGTCGTTGCAAACTGCGCTCGGTGCCCAACTCTCAAAGGCCGGCGTGCTGCCGGTGGCCGCGACGTTCGAAGTGACCGCAGCGGGCGCGGTCAACGTCGTTCCGTCGCGGACCGGTCGATCGATCGACCTGAACGTCGTCGGGCGTGCGATCGCGAACGGTCAACACGCGATCGTCGCGCCGGTAAAGCGGATCGCGCCGGCACACAACACGGCGTGGGCACGGAGTCTCGGAATCAAAGAACTCGTGTCGACGTTCACGACCTACCACCAAGCGGGCCAGGCGCGCGTGCAGAACATCCATCGCGCCGCCGATCTCATCAACAATCTCGTCGTCGAGCCGGGCCACGTGTTCTCGCTGGATGGTTCGCTCGGCCCGCGCACACCTGAGCGCGGGTTCGTGAAGGCGCCGGTGTTCTACGGCGAGTTCGTCGAGGACTACGGCGGGGGCGTGAGCCAACTCGCCACGACGTTCTTCAACGCGGTGTTCTTCGGCGGCTACCAGGACGTCGCGCACCAGCCGCACTCGATCTACATCTCGCGCTATCCGATGGGACGCGAATCGACCATCAACTACGGAACGATCGACGTGAAGTTCCGCAACAACTCGCGCCACGGCGTGCTGATCCGAACTTCGTACAACGACACGTCGATCACGGTGAGCTTCTACGGCGACAAGGAAGGCAAGGTCGTGCAGGCAATCGGGCCGCACATCCTCGCCCAGCAGCCGATCACCGACCAGCTGATCAAATGGCCGTTCCTCCCCGCCGGCGAACGCAAGCAGATCGAATCCGGATACACGGGCTACGACGTCGAGAACTTCCGGGTGATCGAACAACCTGGGAAGGCTCCCGTGCGTGAGCGGTTCTTCTGGCACTACGACATGATCCCGAACAAGGTGCTCGTCGGAACCAAGAAGCCCCCGCCGCCCACGACCGCGCCCGGGACCAAAAAACCCCCCAAGCGCCCGAAGCCCGCAACCACGACGTCGACGACCAAGCCCGCCTGACACCCCTGGCCCACCCCTCTGGGACATATGGCTCATTGAGCGGCGGCTTCCCTCAAGTCGACCCCCGGGCCAGTCGATACGCCCATGAGGCGGGGCTCACGTTGCCAAACGGCACTCCCCGCCAGGCGAAAACATGGGCTGGCAGACGCGCGGTAGGGGCACGAGTAGGCAGCGGGGTCGCACCGTCGCGTGCGTTCTCGCCCTCGTCGCGTCGGTCCTCGCGGCGCCCCCGATCTCGGCCCATATCCAGGGCGGGAGCAATTCCCCCGCGCTGTGGCTGCGCCAACCCATCGTGGGGATCGCGGCGACGCCGAGTGGTCAGGGCTACTGGCGGGCCGCCTCCGACGGTGGCATCTTCACCTACGGAGATGCGCACTTCTACGGATCGCTCGGCGCGCTCCGTCTCAACCGCCCGATCGTCGGCATCGCGTCGACGCCGAGCGGGCACGGCTACTGGATGGTCGCGAGCGATGGTGGCGTGTTCACTTTCGGTGACGCGAGATTCCACGGGTCGCTGGGCGCAATCCGCCTGAATGCGCCAATCGTCGGGATCGCCTCGACGCCTTCCGGGCACGGCTACTGGCTCGCCGCGAGCGACGGTGGCGTGTTCACCTTCGGTGACGCGAGATTCCACGGGTCGCTCGGCGCAATCCGCCTCGCACAGCCCATCGCCGGCATCGCGACATCACATGGTGGCAACGGCTACTGGATGGTCGCCCACGACGGCGGCATCTTCACCTTCGGCGACGCGCGCTTTTACGGCTCGCTCGGCGCCATCCATCTCGTGCAACCCATCGTCGGCATGACCGCAACGACCACCGGGCGCGGCTACCTGTTGGTTGCCGCCGACGGCGGGGTCTTCACGTTCGGCGACGCGCACTTCCTCGGGTCCGCGGCACGATCGTGCCCCGACGCGGCAACGATCGGTGTCGCCTCGCCCCGCAATACCACCGGCTACTGGATCGGCCTCGCGAACGCGCGTACGTACGCGTTCACATCGCCGTCGAGCGTGCCCCCGTGCAAGTCGACTCCCGCCGGCGCGATCGCGAGCGACCTCCTGGTCCGTTTGAACGCCGAACGCGCGGCACGCGGACGGGCACCGGTTCAATGGGACGGCGCACTGGCTTCGTACGCCGCGTCATGGAGCTCCGAGATGTCGCGCGGCGGATTCCGCCACAGCAACATCCAGAACTTGCTGACCGACGGTCGGCTCTCCTACGCGGGTGAGAACATCGCCTGGGCGCGCGGCGGAGGTGTGAGCTCAGGGTCGCTGCACGGCATGTGGATGCAGTCGGCGGGCCACCGCGACAACATGCTGTCTCCCACGTACAACGTGGTGGGGATCGGTATCTACTGCGCACCCGACGGCACCGTTTGGGCCACGCAAGACTTCGGGCGGCTCGCAACGGCAGGGCCCGGTGCGCCGAGTCCCGTAGAAAGTCCGGCGCCGTTCGTACGCAGCGACGCCGGCGGAGCAACCTGTTGAGCCAAAGCTGAAGGTGCGCTGAAGGCACGCGGTACTTCGCGCACCCCACGGACGTAGGGTGAGCGCCCGCGTATGGCCGCCACGCCCTTCTCCTCGCTTCGCATTCCGCGCATGGTGTTCGTCGCGGCGTTGCCCGCGGTCGTGTTCGCGTTGTTGTTCGGCGCCTGCGCGAGCAGCAAGAAGGCCGGTGCACCGACCACCGCTCCGACGGGCGCGTCCCGCACCACGAGCAGCACCGTCGTCGATCCGACGTCCACTTCCGTCACGGTCCACCGGGCACGGCGAATCAACGTATACGCGCACACTCACGCCGGGATGATGAGCCCCGCGGTCAAGGGTGTGCCTACCCGCGTGTACGTGCCGAACAGCGGTTCGAACACCGTTGATGTGATCGATCCGAACACGTACACGACCGTCGGACACTTCGCGGTAGGTGCGCTCCCGCAACACATCACGCCGTCGTGGGACCTGCGCACGTTGTACGTCCTCAACGACCAGGGCAATTCCCTTACCCCGATCGACCCGCGTACCGGTGCGCCCGGCACGCCGATCCCCGTTGAGGATCCCTACAACCTCTACTTCACGCCGGACGGTTCGAAGGCGATCGTCGTCGCCGAGCGTCTGCAACGGCTCGACTTTCGCGACCCGCATACGTGGCAGCTGATCAAGAGCGTGTCGATCCCCCACCTGGGCGCCGATCACCTCGACTTCACCGCCGACGGTCACCAACTGGTCGTGAGCTGCGAGTTCTCCGGTTGGGTCGTGCGAGTCGATGTCAGAACGATGCGCGTGACCGGGGAACTCCAGGTCGGGGGGCAACCGATCGACGTGAAGCTTGCACCGCGGGGCGACGTGATGTACGTCGCGAACCAACAGCGCGGTGGCGTGTCGGTCGTTGATCCTGTCGCGTTGCGCGAGTTGGCGTTCATCCCCACGGGTGCGGGCGCGCACGGGCTCTACCCGAGTCGCGACGGCACCCGCCTCTACGTGACGAACCGCATCGGCGGTTCGGTGTCGGTGATCGACTTCGCGACGCGTCGCGTGGTTTCGACGTGGCGCATCGGCGGCAGCCCCGACATGGGTGGCGTGTCAGCCGACGGCAGCCAGCTGTGGCTGTCCGGTCGCTACAACGCCGACGTATACGTGATCGACACCACCACGGGCCAACTTCTCCACCGGATACCCGTGGGCAGCGGCCCGCATGGCCTCGACATCTTCCCGCAGCCCGGCCGGTACAGCATGGGGCATACCGGCAACTACCGCTGACGCGGCGCGCGAATCTCCACCACATCCGCGATCGGAGCGTTCGGCCCGGTCTCTCCGCCGAGCAAATACGCGGTGCCGGCGACAACGGTCGCGGCACCATCCGAGACCGCGCGCGGAAGATGCGCCACCGCGTGCAGCGCGCCCGTCGTGGGGTCGAACGTTGCGACCTGGTCACTCCACGCGCCGCCGACGTGACCGCCGAGCACGTACACCGTGCCGTGTAGGACAACTGCAGTGGCGTGCGACAGCGTCACCGGCATGTGCGCGAGCACAGACACGCTTCCGCTTCGAAGATCCACCACCTGTACCGCGTCGGTATCTACGCCGGCGTTCTCGCCCCCGCTCGTTGCGCCGCCGATCACGAACAACTTCTCGCCCGCGATTGCCACCGCCGGGTACCGCACACCGATCGGAAGCTGGCCGACCACCCGAAAGGAAACGCCGTCGGTCGTTGCGAGGACGTCAGGCGTGAGGGTGGCGCCGTCGTAACCCCCGACCACATACACGACGCCACGTGCCGACGCCGACGCCACATCCGCGCGCGCATGCGGCAGGTGTCCCACCACCGTGGTGGTGCCGCCGGCCTGCACAACTTGGACCGCGTCGGTTGCGGTCCCCGCGCCACCACCGAACATTGCGGGTCGGCCGGCGAGCATCCCGCCGGCCGCGTCGTGCTCCGCTGACGCGAGCAGCGCGAGCCGCCGGGCCGCGCCGGTGCGAGGATCGATGGTGTCGACGATGGCAGTCGGTCCGCCGTCTCGGTTGCCGCCGAGTACGAGGATCTGACCGTCGAGGGTCGCCGCGACTTCGCGATCGAGTGGTGCCGGGAGCGACCATTGCGCGGGTCGCACAACCAGTGCGCGTGCACTCGTTGCCGATGACGGAGGAGGCGTAGTGACCGTCGACGGACGCGTCGTCACCGTCCCACGAACAACTGTTGTCGTCGTGCCCTTCGCCGCGTGGGTGCTCCCACTCGAACACCCAGCCGGCACCACCGCCGCAACCAAGAGCGCGACGAACACGAAGGGGAATGCGGACGGCCGGCGTCGACCTGCGAAGTTCAGCACGCCCGCACGCTATGGAACGCGCGACACCGCGCCGCGTCAGCCCGGGGTGCGCCGGCCGGAAATGAACTCGGGTCGCATCCGTACCCAGTAATGCGGACCGCCGTCCGCCCACGGCACGAGATCGAGGCGCTCGGCGTCGTCGAGCGCGTCGCGATCGGTGACTTCGTATGCACGACCGACGGCCAGGACGATCCAGCCCTTCCCTCCCGGCTCGTCGTAGCTGTCGACCTCGAACGCGATGACCGCGGCGTCCATAGCCGCGCGCGACTTCGTGCCTTCGCCGGTCCGGAACAGGATGTCTCCGTCGGTCCAGCTGTAGTGCACAGGCAGGATCACCGGCAGGCCGCCGACGGTCACACCGACACGCCCAATCCGCGCGCCGCACAAGAGTTCACGACATTCGGCTTCGTCGAGCGCTTCGAGTGCGCCGCCATGGTCGAGCATCACCGCCGCCTCCATAGCCCATACTCGACCGGTCAAACGGGTCGCGGCAGGGCCAATCGTCCCAGGGAGGTCCGGACCCGCGACCTATCTTTAGCGGGTGGAACGCCCTGTTGAGTCTGCGGGTGACCTCAGCGATACCGCGTTACGGGCGGCCGTCGACGCGGCCTCCGACGGCATCCTCGTCGTCGACGACGACGGCACGGTCGTGTTCGCGAACCCGATGCTCCGCCACCTCTTCGGATACGCCGGGCCGGAGTTGATCGGCTGCCCCATCGAACTGCTCATCCCCGATCACCTGCAGGGCGCGCACGGCCACCATCGCCGCGGCTATACGAACCGGCCGCGCACGCGACCCATGGGTTCCGGCCTGGAGCTCCACGGCCGCCACCGCGACGGTCACGAATTTCCCGTCGAGATCGGCTTGAGTCCGGTGGAGGTGGGGGGCACGGTCCATGTGATCGCCGTCGTGCGCGATGTCACCGATCGCCGGCTCGTTGCCGAAGACCTCGCGCACGCGCAAGAGCAGCTGGCGCTGGTCGACGACCGCGAGCGGATCGCGCGCGATCTTCACGACACGGTGATTCAGCGCCTGTTCGCCGTCGGCTTGTCGCTCCAAGGTGCGCTCGTACGCGCCGACACATCCGACTTGTCGGGGCGACTCGAAACGGCGATCGACGAGATCGACGGCACCATCCGCGACATCCGCACCTCGATCTTCGCGTTGCAGTCCCGGCGCGGGTTGGCCGCCGGACCGCGCGAAACCGTGCTGCAACTGGCGCGCGAAGCCGCCCGCGCGCTCGGGTTCGACCCGCGTATCGAGTTCCGCGGTCTCATCGACACCAAGATGACGGACGACATCCGCGAGCAGTTCGTGCCGACCTTGCGCGAAGCCCTCACGAATGTTGCCAAACACGCAGGCGCGTCCCGGGTCGAGGTGAGCGTCGAGGTCGAGGACGACGTACTGCTGCGTGTCACCGACAACGGCGTCGGAGTTCCGGCCGATCACAGCCACTCGGCCGGCAGTGGCCTCGCCAACATGGCCGAGCGCGCCGAGCAACTCGGCGGCACCTGCATCATCAAGGGCGCGGAGCGAGGCGGCACGGTGATCGAGTGGCAAGTGCCGATCGATCGCGGCGGCTGACTCCTCGTCAATCAGGGAGCGCCGCTTGACGCAACCGCGCGACCACCTCGTTATCGCTGGTCTGGGTGAAGTCGTCGTACCAGGCGCCGATCGCGTACATCTGCTCCGGCGTTTCGACCACCACAACGTCGTCGGCGTCGGGGCGAAAGTCGTCGGGCGTTCCGGGCGGCGCGACCGGCGCGGCGAGCACCACTCGGCGTGCACCGTGCGCCCGCGCCACCTGAAGCGCGGCGCGCGCGGTCGACCCGGTTGCGATCCCGTCGTCGACCACCACAACCGTGCGCCCCGCGATCGGCACCATTTCCCCACCGCCGCGAAACGTTCGTGCCCGTCGCTCTAGCTCGACGCGTTCACGGGCCTCGACCATCGCGACTTGGGCTTCTGTCACACCCCGAGCGCGGCGGATCTCGTCGTTCACAACGCGAACGTTGCCTTCACCGATGGCGCCCATCCCGAGTTCGGGCTGTCCGGGCACACCGAGCTTGCGCACCAAGATGACGTCGAGTTGCGCACCCAACGCGCGCGCCACTTCGAAACCCACCGGCACACCTCCGCGCGGCAACGCGAGCACCACCGGCCGTTCCGCGCGCAGGGGTTCGAGGAGCGCCGCCAAACGTCGACCGGCGTCGGCACGATCACGGAACGACATGGCCCTGCCTCGTAGCAACCCCTTTCCCGCACCGCACCGTAGGCTCCTCACAGTGATCCGCGCCTGGTCCTATACCGACGGCATCGACGGCGCTACCGACGTCGATCTGAACGAACTCAAGACCGCCGCCACCAAACCGGAGCGCCTGGTATGGGTCGACTGCGACGACCCCACCCCCGACGACATCGCGCTCCTCCAACGCGAACTCGGCATCCACCCCGTCACCGCCGAAGACCTCCTCGAAGCAGGTCAACGCACCAAACTCGAGCGAGTCGGCGAACACTTCCACGTCGCCGCGCACGACTGTGAGCTCCACGACGACGAACTCACGACACGCGAAGTCGACATCGTGTTCGCGGAGGGCTGGCTCCTGACCGTACGCCACCGCGGTGACGACGGGTCACCAGCGCTACCGATCGACGACGCCGTCCACCGCTTCGAACGTCAGCGGGTGGAGCACGGCTCCGACGACGAAGGCTTCTTGCTCTGGGCGCTGCTCGACGTCATGGTCGATCGCTGGTTCGGCGTGAGCGATGCGATCGACGATCGGTTGGCGGAAAACGAAGAGTTGGTGTTCAGCGAGAACGACGAGGGCATCCCGCGCGAGCTCTTCGATCTCCGCCGTGCCCTCGTGGCATTCCGACGCGTCGTCAGCCCGATGCGCGAGGTCGTTGCCGCGCTGCTCCGACGCGAGGCCGAGTGCGTCGGCGAGCAGGCGATCGTGCACCTGCAAGACGTCTACGACCATGTGTTGCGCGTCATCGACCTCCTCGAGAGCCAACGGGAATTGCTCACCGGTTTGCTCGAGGGCCGGCTCGCGGTGATGTCGAACCGGATGAACCAGGTGATGAAAGCGACGTCGTCGTGGGGCGCGATCCTCATCGTCGCGACACTCATCGCCGGCATTTACGGGATGAACTTCCGCAACATGCCCGAACTGCGCTGGATGTACGGCTATCCCTTCGCGCTCGGCACCATGGTGTTCGTTACCGGGGGGCTGTACATCATCTTCAGGCGCCGGCACTGGTTGTAGTGGGAGGTTTCAACGCGATTCGCGAGACGCGATCGGCCTCGGGGAGCTGCCGCTGCGCCCACGTCCAGCCGGCTTCGAGCACCGCGATCGCGGACGCCGCGATGATCAGCGCGCCGGCGAGCGCGTGCCTGGGCGGGAAATCAAGCGCGTAGAAGTGCCGGAAGCCCGGCACGAGCAGCACGATGAGTACGAGCCCGATCATCGCGAGCACGATGACCGCCCGGTACGGCGTGATCGGGCGCGCCAACAGCACGAGCACGAACAGGCCGACGATGAGCAGCACCAC
>JAODBJ010000166.1 GCA_025463905.1 Actinomycetes bacterium | reverse complement strand
GGCGGCAGCGTCGGCACAAGACGCGCTCGGCGCGCAAGTCGCCAGCTTTGCTCGCGCCCGTCAAGAACGGCTCGACGGTGTCGTGCTGTGCGAGATCGTCGACGGTTTCACGGCGCTCGGCGGGATCCGTGTACGTCGTGACGCCGACCGCGCGATTCGCGAGTACCAACACGCCGTCATGGTCTTCCGCGCAAACCTGATCAAAGCCCTCGTCGACGAGGAGAACATGACGCTCACTGCGGTCGCCGAGCGGATGGAGATCACGAGGCAAACGGCCACCCGCCTCTATTACTCCATGCGAGAATTCGACGAGCAAGGTTAGGGACAAAGCCTCTACTCGCACCTTCCTGGTGCCGCCTCATCGTCGCGACCCACGATGATGGATCTTGCTCACGACTTCCACCACACGGCGGTCGGCCATACGGTCGTGTCACCGGCCGGCGAAATGATCGCGGTCAACGATGCGCTGTGCCGCTTGTTGCAGTACGACGAAGCCGAGTTGCTCGGCCGCTCGGTCTACGACATCACGCACCCAGACGACGTCGCCAAGACCGTCGAGGCCACGCGACCGATCCTCGACAATGTGGCCGAGGAGTCGACGCTCGAGAAGCGCTACATCCGCAAGGACGGCAGCGTCGTCCACATGGTCGTGGCCATCTCGGCGGTGCGGGAATTGGACGGCTCCGTCGCCTACCTGCTCGGACTGATGCAAGACATCACGCGGCGCAAGGAAGCCGAGGACGACCTGCGCGCGAGTGAGGACCTCTTGCGGGTCTGTTTTGACGGATCGGCTTCCGGTCTGGCGGTCGTCGGTCTCGACGGTCGGTTCCTGCGGGTTAACGACGAGCTGTGCACGTTGCTCGGTCGACCAGCCGACGAACTCCTCGAGATGTGCTCCGTCGAGCTCATGGACGGCGACTGCGCCGCCGACACGCTCTCGCAGCGAATGCGCATGCTCAGTGGGGAATGCACGGGATACCGGGCGGAACGCCGGCTGCAACGCGCCGACGGCACCTGCGTCGATTTGGCGCTCAACGTCGCCCTGGTGCGAGGCCCCGACGGGCAACCGAAGTACGTCGTCTCGCAAGCGACAGACCTGTCGGAAACGAATCGAATGGAACACGAACTGCGGGCCGGCGAAGCGCGCACCCGATCGGTGCTCGACAGCCTCGCCGAGGTTGTGTTCCAGTTCGACGCGCAGGCGAGATTCACGTTCCTGAACCGTGCGTGGGAAGCACTGACCGGCTACAGCGTGGCCGGTTCGCTCGGTTGTCTCGTCGGCAACTTCGTCCACGCCGACGACCGCGCTCACGCGGCGACGATGCGGAACCGCGCGTTGTCCGGCGAATTCCCACGCGGGGACCTGAGGTTCCGGGTGGTGAGGGTCGACCAGTCGGTCCGTTTCGTCGAATGCCACTTCCGCACGTTGTCGAACGTGACGGGTGCAGGCTCGGCCGTCTTGGGCACGCTCGTCGACATCACAGATCGCCGGCGTCTCGAGGTCGAGCTGAGTCACGCGCACAAACTCGAGGCAGTTGGGCAGCTCGCGGCCGGCGTCGCGCACGAGATCAACACGCCGATGCAGTTCGTCGGCGACAACCTGCACTTCCTCCACGAATCGTTCGAGGAGCTCCTGACCCTTCTGTGCGCGTACCGCGAGCAACTGCACGACACGAGTCCACGGAGCGACGTCAAGCGTCAGAAGCAACTCGACGCCGCGGAGGACGGTGTCGATTTCGCCTTCCTTCAGTCCGAGATTCCCCTCGCGGCCGCGCAAGCCCTCGAAGGCGTGCGGCGGGTGACGACAATCGTGTCCGCCATGAAGGCGTTCGGGCACCCCGACCAAGGCGAACGCCGGCTCGCGGACATGAACGAAGCGCTGCAGAACACGTTGACGGTCGCGCGCAACGAGTACAAGTACGTCGCCGACATCGACGTTGACCTCGGCCCGATCCCTCTCGTCGACTGCGTGGCCAGTGACCTCAACCAGGTGTTTCTCAACCTGATCGTGAACGCCGCCCACGCAATCGGCGACACGGTGATCGGCACCCCCGACCGCGGCCTCATCACGGTGCACACGGCATTCGACGAAAAGCATCACGACGTCGTGATCACAATCGCCGACACGGGAACCGGCGTTGCGCCCGAACTCGTGGAGCGCATCTTCGAACCGTTCTTCACGACAAAGAGCGTCGGCCGCGGCACGGGGCAAGGGCTTGCCATCGCGCACACAATCGTCGCCGAGCGGCATCACGGTTCGCTTACCTTCGAGACCGCGCTCGGTGTCGGGACGACGTTCACGATCCGGCTGCCCGTCGATGCGGATTGCGAAGCCGTAAGCCAATCGTGATGCGCGTCTTGTTCGTCGACGACGACGCAAACGTCCTCTCAGGACTACGGCGCATGCTGCGAGGCATGCGCTTCGAGTGGGACATGCAATTCGCGGCCAGTGGCGAAGAAGCGATCGCATTGCTCCGGTCGAAGGCGTTCGACGTGCTCATCAGCGACATGCGCATGCCCGGCGTCGACGGGCTGCAGCTGCTCCGAATGGCACGCGACGAACGGCCGAGCGTGGTCCGCATTGTGCTGAC